>WTGA01000008.1 GCA_011523765.1 Gammaproteobacteria bacterium | reverse complement strand
TCACTGGCCGGGGTCAGTTCAAAGCCGATGGGCAGTTCATGCCGGACATCCGCCAGCAGGTGGAATTTATAGCCGAACCAGGACTTTGTGGTTTTTTCTTCCTTGCCCCTGGCCCCCTGCACGAAGTGGGAATGCTTGCCCCATTTCGCATCCGGGTCCGAGGTCCGGTCCTTCCCATCGGGCATCCTGGAGCCGGTTCCGGGAACCGGGTTCCCGGTACTGTGGGAACGGATGGCCTTGCCGTCCGTAGCCGATATCCTCCCGTTATGCCGACAACCGTTTTATGCTGGTCGGGGGAGAGCGCACAGATCATGTCTGTTCGGTCATCCGCGGCAGCCAGATGAATTTTGGCAGTCCATCCCCCGCGCGACTTGCCGATGGTGCCGGGGGCCGTTTTTTTTAGTGCCCCGTGTCCCGTCGGGTTAGTACGGCGATAGGGTCTACACGACCATCATATCTATAGGCTGTCTACTCAATCTTTCGATACCTGCATCTGTCACCCGAATAGTCTGCCCCAGAGTCATCGAGTTTCCGGTATCACTGTTCATCAGAATGATATGGACAAAGAAAATGTTGTTGGTCTGCATGACATAGGGATTGCCTGCGTAGAACATGGGAAAATCCATCCACATCGGCGTGTACATCGCACCCAGGCTGTATCCGCAGGCATTCATCCGGTGCTCCCGGTACCCCGCGGCATCCAACACCCGGGCATGTTCCGCAAACACCCTTCCCATCGTTTCCCTGGGCCGGATGGCTTCCAGGCAGGCTTCCATGGCATCCGAACAGGCCTGGTGCATGCTCCGATGCTCATTTGACGGAGTACCGGTCAGGAAGGTCTGCATCAGGCAGGCATGGTAACGCCGGTATGCCCCGCCATACTCCAGGGTCAACTGGTCCTGGTCGCCGACGGTCTCCCGTCCGCTGAAATACCGGCACAACAGCGCCCCGGCACCGGACCCGATGATGAATTCATTGCCCGGATAGTCTCCCCCGCCCCGGAAGATGGCACCCTGCATCGCCGCCAGGATGTCACCTTCAAAAACGCCGGGTCCTGCAGTCTTGACCGCCGCATCCATCGCATCATCCGCCAGTTCCGCGGCACGCCGCACATAAGTTATTTCCGCATCACTTTTCACCACACGGTGTTCGCTGACGAGCGTCGAGGCGTCGACCAGTCGGCAAAACCCCTGCAGCCCCTGGTCCAGCATTTTCCCGTAGGCGGCCGACAGGCCATACGCGTTGTATTCACATCCCAGGGTCTTTCCGCTGACACCGTAATCAGCCAGCGCCCGCTTCAGGTCCGCCGAAGGGTCCACCCCTTCCCCGTCAACCCAGACCCGGATATCACGGATATCCGAAGTATGCTGTGCCTGGCGGAGGTCCGGAGCCCGGGTGAGCAAAAAATACCGGCCGTCAGCACCGAGATACAGGCACTGGAAAAAACAGTACCCGAACGTGTCATACCCGGTCAGGTAGTACATGCTTTCCTGCTTGAAAAGGAGGATGCCGTCCAGTTCCCTGGACTGCATGGACCGGATTACCGCCTGGCGGCGGGACTGCATTTCTGCGCTGTCAAAATGGAGGGACATTTATTTTTCTCCGAACTTCATTAAATATATAAGTTAACTTGAGTATAATCCACGGCGACCCACTACCGAACCCAGGAAACCCGCATGGCAAGACCCGTAAACACACGATTTGATACCCTGGCCCTGCATGCCGGGCAGCGACCCGACCCGGTCCACGGCGCCCGTGCGGTGCCGATCTACCAGACCGCCAGCTATGTGTTCAAGGACAGCGACCAGGCCGCCTCCCTGTTCAACATGGAACGTCCCGGCCATGCCTATGCTCGGCTGTCCAACCCCACCACCGCCGTTTTCGAAGAACGAATTGCCGCCCTGGAAGACGGAATCGGCGGCATCGCCACCGCGAGCGGGCAGGCGGCCCTGCATCTTGCCATTGCAACGATCATGGACGCGGGCTCCCACATTGTTTCCTCCAGTGCGATTTACGGAGGCTCGCACAACCTGCTGCAATACACCCTGTCCCGGTTCGGGATTGACACCACCTTCGTGTCTCCCCGGGATATCGATGGAATCCGCGCTGCCATCCGGCCCAATACCCGGATGATTTTCGGGGAAGTGATCGGCAATCCTGGAAACGACATCATGAATGTCCCGGTAGTGGCTGAAATTGCACGGGAAAAACGGGTTCCCCTGATGATTGACTCCACGTTCACCACCCCCTACCTGATGAAGCCGTTTGAGTATGGTGCGCACCTGATCATGCATTCCGCAACCAAGTTCCTGTGCGGGCACGGAACCGTCATCGGCGGTGTGGTCGTGGACCAGGGGCGGTTCAACTGGGAACAAAGCGGCAAGTTCCAGACGCTGTCGGACCCCTATGAGGGCTTTCACGGCATGTCGTTTGACGAGGAATCCACCCAGGGTGCCTTCCTGTTGCGCGCCCGGCGCGAAGGCATGCGGGATTTCGGGGCCTGCATGTCGCCCACGGTGGCCTTTTACGTGCTGCAGGGCATGGAAACCCTGTCCATGCGGATGGAACGGCATGTCTCCAATACCCGGAAAATCATCGAATTCCTGCATGCCCGGGAAGAGGTCGAGGCAATCAGTTATCCCGAATTGCCCGAACACCCCGACTACCGGCTTGCCCGGGAACTGCTGCCAAGGGGAGCCGGTTCCGTATTCAGCTTCGTCCTGAAGGGAGGCCGCAATGCAGGACGGGTATTCACGGAAAACATGGAGATTTTCTCCCACCTGGCCAATGTCGGCGATGCCAAGTCGCTGATCATCCATCCGGCGAGCACCACGCACTACCGGATGAGCGCGGAGGACCTGCTCAAGGCGGGCATCCATGAGGGGACCATTCGCATGTCGGTGGGTCTCGAAGATGTCGATGACCTGCTCGAAGACCTGTCCAGGGGCCTTCACCTCGCGAAAAAACAAGCGGACCGATAATCCCATGTATATTTCACTCGACAATGTAAAGTACTACGCCTATACCGGGACCCATGATCTTGCGGACGACCTGGAAACCGTGGTATTTGTGCACGGGACCACCATGGACCACTCCGTCTGGTCCCACCAGAGCCGGTATTTTGCCTATCACGGCTACAATGTGGTGGCGGTGGACCTGCCCGGCCACAAATTCAGTGGAGGAGAACCCCTGTCCTCCATTGCGGACATGTCGAAATGGCTGAACGGGATCATCTCCCGGTGTGCCGGCCGCGCCTTCCACCTGGTCGGGCACAGCATGGGATCCCTGGTGACGCTGGAAGCCGCTGCCGGCTATTCCAATGAGCGGGCGCCGTTGAAATCCCTGTCGCTGGTGGGTTTCAGCTATCCCATGGGAGTCACTCCCCGCCTGCTGGACGCGGCCAGGAACCATCCCAGCCAGGCCTATTCCATGATGATTGAGTGGAGCCATACCTCCCGAATCGGCGGCGAGCCCATCCCCGGGTTCTGGACCCGCGGGATGCAGATGAGCATGATGGAAAACAGCCGGCAAGACGCGGTGTACAACGGGTTGCTGGCCTGCGAGCACTATCGCGACGGGGAAGCCGCGTTTGAAAAGGTGGACTGCCCCATTTTATTCCTGTGCGGCCAGCTGGACAAAATGGCGCCTGCCAGGCTGGCAAAACAGGAAGCGGAAAAAAATGAAAATGCCCGGATCGTGATCCTGCCGGACTGCGGCCACAGCATCATGGCCGAATCACCCGACGGCGTGCTGGGAGCCCTGAAGGATTTTATCGGGTCCCACCGGCACCCTTAGGACGGTCCGGCGAAATCCCCGGGAAGCGCGGTATTCCCGCTGTTTCCAGAATCACGGTCGCCCACTATAATGGGGCCTCCGGCGCACTGACCGGCCAATTATGCAAAGAATCGACGAAATCATTCAGCCCCGCTGGCTCATCCCGGTCGACGAGGAACACTCCATCCTGGAATCCCATGCCGTGGCCCTGGACGGCGGAAAAATCATTGCACTCGGCCCGGCTGAGGAAATCCGTTCCCGCTATGAGGCAGACACCCTCTCCAGGCGGGACCATCATGCCCTGATCCCGGGACTGGTCAACGCGCACACCCACGCCGCCATGACCCTCTTCCGGGGATTTGCCGATGATCTGCCACTCATGCAGTGGCTCCGTGAGCATATCTGGCCGGCCGAACAGCGGTGGGTGGGTCCCGGGTTCGTGGAGTGCGGCACAAACCTGGCCATCGCGGAAATGATCCGGGGCGGGACGACCTGCTTCAACGACATGTACTTTTTTCCGGATACGGTCGCCGAGTGCGCCGAAGAGGCCGGGATCCGGGCCTGTGTGGGCATGATTGTCATCGATTTTCCGACCGCCTGGGCCCGGGATGCCACCGAGTACCTCGACAAGGGCGTGGCCTTTCACCGCCATATCCGGGATTCCTCCCTGGTGACCGCCGCCTTTGCCCCCCATGCGCCCTATACCGTGTCGGATGCCCCGTTGCGGAACATCGCGGCGCTGTCGGAAGAACTGGATTGCCCGGTCCACATCCATCTCCATGAAACCGCCCACGAGGTGGAGGAGTCCGTGTCGAAACACGGCATCCGGCCCATCGAACGGCTGGACCGGCTGGGACTGCTGGGACCCCGTTTGCTGGCGGTCCACATGACCCAGCTGCTGCCGGAGGAAATCCGGACCATTGCCGAACGCGGGGTGCACGTCGTGCACTGTGCCGAATCCAACCTGAAACTCGCCAGTGGTTTCTGTCCGGTGGCCGAATTGCACAAGGCCGATGCCCGGGTCTGCCTGGGAACCGATGGGGCCTCCAGCAACAATGACCTGGACATGCTCGGCGAACTTCGCACCGCCTCCCTGCTGGCCAAGGGCGTGGGCGGGGACCCCACGGCCCTGAATGCGTACCAGTCGCTGCAGGCCGCCACCGTGAACGGCGCACGGGGACTGGGACTGGGAGCAGTCACCGGATCCATCCAGGCGGGCAAAAGCGCGGATGTCGTGGCCATCGACCTGTCCCACTGCAGTACCGAACCCGTTTACAATCCGGTCAGCCAGATTGTCTACAGCGCTACCCGGGACCAGGTGTCCGACGTATGGATTGCGGGAAGGCAGGTACTTCACAACCGTGAATTCACTTCCCTGGATTATGCATCGGTCCGCGATGCCGCGATCCAGTGGAGAAACAAGATTTCCGCCTGATGACAGGGACTTATGAGCGATTCTTCCACCAATTTTGATCCGTCCGAGGTCAACAAGTTTGCCGCGCAGGCATCGCGGTGGTGGGACCCGGAAAGCCAGATGAAACCCCTTCACCGGATCAATCCGCTGCGACTGGGTTTTATCAACGAACGGACCCCCCTGGCCGGCCTGGCCGTGCTGGATGTGGGGTGCGGAGGAGGCATTCTGAGCGAATCCATGGCACAGATCGGTGCACACGTGACCGGGATTGACCTGGGGGAGGCGCCGTTGCAGGTGGCCCGGATGCATGCCCGGGAAACCGGGGTCGAGGTGGATTACCGCCGAATCACCGCGGAAGAACTGGCCGCGCAGCAACCGGGCCACTGGGATATCGTGACCTGCATGGAACTGCTGGAACATGTCCCGGACCCGTCCAGTGTCGTGGCGGCCTGTTCCCGGCTCACAAAGCCGTCGGGGCATGTCTATTTCTCCACCATCAACCGGAACCCCAAATCCTTCCTGATGGCCATTGCGGGGGCGGAATACCTCCTCAACCTGTTGCCCCGGGGCACCCACCAGTATGCCAGGCTGATCAAGCCCAGCGAGCTGAATGGCTGGGCGGAAGCGGCACAGCTGGAAACCCGGGAACTGACCGGCCTGCATTACAACCCGTTCTCCCGGATTTACCACCTGGGGCCGGGAGTGGATGTCAATTACATCCTGCACACGAAGAAAACCTCCTGACCCGATGAAACTCGATACGGTCCTGTTCGACCTGGATGGAACCCTGCTGGATACGTACCAGGACATGGGGGCCGCATTGAACACGCTGCTGGCCGCCCACCGAAGACCGGCACTGCCGGTAGACGCCATCCGGCCGTTTGTCTCGAAGGGTGCCATGGTGATGGTCTGCCGGGCGTTTCAGTGTGAGCCGGACAGTGAACGGGCCGTCACCCTGTGGCAGGAATACCTGGACGAGTACGCCCGCAATCTCTGCGTACAGACGGGACTGTTTGACGGCATGGAGCGGGTGCTGGAAAAAATTGAAAACGGGGGCATGAAATGGGGAATCGTGACCAACAAGCCCGGCTTTCTCACCGAACCGCTGCTGTCCCGGTTGTCGCTGGACGCAAAAGCGGGCTGCGTCATCAGCGGCGATACCCTGCCCCAGCGAAAGCCCCACCCTGCCCCGCTCCGGCTGGCCTGCGAGCGGCTCGGCACCCGTTGCCGTCATGCCGTGTATATCGGGGACGATGAACGGGATATCCGGGCCGGGAAAAGCGCAGGCATGCGGACGGTGGCCGCGGCCTACGGATACCTTGCGGCCGATGACCATCCCGGTGCGTGGCAGGCCGACCACATCGTCCGGAATCCCCTGGAGATCATCGACTGGATGGACGGGCTGGACAACCGGCCGTGATGGTGTCGCTGAACTCCCCCCGGGAGGCAGCGGCCTGGTGCGACCGGCAGCGGCAGGCCGGGCTGCAGCTCGGGTTCGTTCCCACCATGGGCGGGCTGCATGACGGGCATCTGTCGCTGCTGGAGCAAAGCCGGGCGCAATGCGATGTCAGCTGTGCGAGCATTTTCCTGAACCCGCTGCAATTCAATGATCCGGCGGACCTCGCCACGTATCCCGGTGATTTCGACCAGGACCTTGCCCGGCTGGCACAGGCCGGTTGCGCGATGGTCTTTACCGGCACCCTCGCACAGTTCTTCCCGGAAGTGGAAGAAGAACGGGACATTCCCCGATTGAGCCCGGGACCGGCGGGCAAGGGACTGGAAGGCCGGTACCGGCCGGGGCACCTGGAAGGCGTGGTGACCATTGTGGACCGCCTGTTCCGGACCGTGGGGCCGTGCCATGCCTATTTTGGGGAAAAGGATTTCCAGCAGACACTGGTGGTCCGGGACCTCGCGGAGCGGCTGCGGCCTTGCGGGACCCGTATCAACGTGGTGGTGTGCCCGGTCATTCGCGGACCTTCCGGGCTCGCACTGTCTTCGCGCAACCAGCGGCTGGGAGTCCGTCAGCGGGCAACGGCCGCAAAGATCCACCAGGCCCTGCAGTGCGCAAGAACCGCCTGGCGGAATGACCGGGTCCGGACCCCGGAAGCGCTGGAATCCCGGATGCGGGCGGCACTGGCTCATCCGGAGATTGTCATCGAATATGCCAGCATCCGGGAGGAGACCCGCTGGACCGAACACCGGCCCGCAGGAAAACTCTCCCGGCCCCGGGCATTGATTGCCGTGTATATTGACAATATCCGGCTGATTGATACCCTCCTGTTGTGAGAATCCCCGGAATCGCGGTTCACGCCGCGGGTCCGCCCGTCCACCCATTTGAAAAAGAGAGCAAGATGATGTCAGACTTCCAAGGCAAGAAGGCAATCGTATTGGGCGGCACTTCCGGCATCGGCCTGGCAACCGCCAAATTGCTGCAGCAGGCCGGTGCAGAGGTGATCGCCGCAAGCAGGCGGGGCCACCTGGACGAGGAGTGTCCGGGGATCCGGGTGGATGCCGTGGATGTGCTCGACCGCGATGCCCTCGGTGAATTTTTCATCCGCCATGGCCCCATGGATTACCTGGTCAATGCGGCCACCGGCGGGGCCCGGGCAACGGGCCCGTTTCTGGAAATGGACCTGGACGGTTTTCAGGGGTCCTTTGCGAAATTGTGGGGGTACACCAATTCCGTGCGGATCGGGGGACACCACATGAAGGCCGGAGGGGCCCTGGTCCTGGTCAGCGGCTACCCGGCAAGAAAATACGGGCCGGGCTATATTGCCATCTCGACGGTGGGCAATGCGGTGGAGGGGTTTGTGCGGGGGATGGCTCCGGAACTGGCTCCGATTCGCATCAATGCGGTGTCACCGGGACTGATCGATACTCCCATGTTTCCCCAGCAGGGACCGGCAAGACAGCGGTTCCTGGAAGACGGCACCCGCCATCACCTGGTCCAGCGGGCCGGAAAAGCGGAGGAAGTCGCCAGGGGAATTCTTTTCCTGCTGGAAAATGAATTTGTCACCGGTACCGTCCTCGATGTGGATGGAGGAGCCCTGCTCGCCAACCCCTGATTCCCGACCGGATTCCCTGGCCGGCCACGGGTCGGCGTTCGCTGTCACCAGGGCGGGGAGACCCCGTCAGGACGGGACAATCAACCCGTCCTGGCGGGCAATTGCAGATCAGCCGGCTCGTTTTCAAGCGGTTCGACGTACGAATCGATCGGCGCGAGGAGCGCATGGATGTCCGCATCGGTCAGCTGCATCGGTCTGTCCCCCCTGTTCTCGAACAAGGCATCAGCCAGCGCCTGCTTTTTGGCCTGCATCTGCCGGATGGTCGCTTCCACCGAGCCCTCGGCGAGGAGCCGGTAGACAAAGACGGGCTTGTCCTGGCCGATCCGGTGTGCACGGTCCATGGCCTGGCGCTCGACCGCGGGGTTCCACCAGGGGTCATAGAGAATGACGGTATCGGCGGCGGTGAGATTCAGCCCCAGGCCCCCCGCCTTGAGACTGATGAGGAAAACCGAAGCGTTGCCGTGTTGAAACCTGGCAATTTCCTCGTCGCGCCGGAGGGTGTTGCCATGGAGCATGGCATATTCCCATCCCCGTTCGATGACATCGGTTTCAATCAGCCGCAGCATTTTCACGAACTGGGAGAAAACCAGGACCTTCCGGCCTTCCGAGACCAGTTCATCCAGCAGTTCCATCAGCCGGGTGCGCTTGCTGCTCTGGGTCACCGCTTTTGCGGCCTCGAGCTTCACAAGTGCCGGATCACAGCACACCTGGCGCAGCTTCAGCAGGGCATCCAGTATGGTGATCCGTACACGGTCCAGCCCTTTTTCCCGAATGGCCTGCCGGACCCGCTCGTCCATGGCCGTCCGGATGGCTTCATAGAGTGCACGCTGTCCTTCCGCCAGGGGGATCACCTGGTCAATTTCCGTCTTCGTCGGCAGGTCGGTCGCCACTTCGTCCTTGGTCCTGCGCAGGAGAAAGGGCTTGAGCCGGGTGGACAGGAAGCGCTGCTTGGCCGTATTGCCCTGCTTTTCGATGGGGGTGCGGAAGGTTTTTGAAAAATTCTTGCGGTTGCCCAGCAGGCCGGGAATCAGCCAATCAAACAGGGACCACAGTTCCATCAGGTTGTTTTCCATCGGCGTGCCGGTGATGGCAATCCGCTGGCGGGCCCGGATTTCACGAATTCGCTTGGCAATGGAAGACGCCGGGTTCTTGACGGCCTGTGCCTCATCGAGAATGGCCAGTTCATATTCATGGGAAAAAAGAAGTTCATGGTCACGGTGCACCAGCGGATAGGTTGTCAGGACCACATGATGATCGGGAATTTTCGGGAACAGCGCCTTGCGTTCCGGCCCGTGCAGGGTCAGGAATTTCAGGTCCGGGGCAAACTGGGCCGCCTCACGCACCCAGTTTCCGATCAGGCTGGTCGGGACAATCAACAGGCTGGGATGCGTGGCCTCCTGTTCAAGATGGCAATGCAACAGCAGTGCAAGGGCCTGAATCGTCTTGCCGAGCCCCATGTCATCGGCCAGGGCACCGCCAAAACCGCATTGGGAGAGTGCCCGGAGCCACCCATATCCCTTGTGCTGGTAGGGCCGCAGTTCGCCGCTCAACCCGTCCGGCGGTGCCACATCCGACACCTCCTCGAGTCCCTTCAGGCGTTCCCCGAGCGACAGGATCTCTTCGCCGCCGCTCCACGCAACGTCGCAACCTTCCAGGGCTTCAGCAAAAGAGACTGCACGCCCGGCTTCCGCAATATGGAAGCCGGACAATCCCTGGGTCTCCAGAAAGGCCGAGACAAACGGTCCGAGGCGGTTGCCTTCGACCGAAACATACCGGCCGTCCTGCAAAGTGGCGTAGAACACCCGGTCCGCCAGGAAGCCGTCCAGGTCGAAATCATCCTCCAGTTCGCCCGAATAGGTCGTGGGCAGCATTTCGATGATACTGAGGATCATGGGCACCAGGTCGACCGTCTGGTCGGCAATCTCCATATTCAGGGCCAGGGAAAACCAGTCCATCCCGGAAGACTCGATCCCGGCCAGGATTTCAGCGGTACCTTCATAACTCTGGAACGGCCAACTGTCCTCAAAAACCACTTTCCAGCCCTGTCCACGCAGCTGGGAAACCGCCTCGGTGGAAAATGAAATGACCCGGGAGTCGGCATAGTTGTCGCTGTCCAGGTAGGGGGCAAAAACGAGATCGGCCTTCTGCACCTCCTCGATGGTGGAATATCTGTGTTTTGCCTGTTCCGGCGGGAAAGCATCATAGCGCTCGGCAAGTTTCCACAGCACCTTGGCCAGCCGGTCCTCTTCCTCGAAATCGCGATGAATATGGATCACGTTCTCCCCGCGTATGAATTGGAGGTCGTCGCCTGCTCCTGGATACACCTCGTCTGGAGCCGCGTCATAGGCAACCCGGAACCGGGCACAGGGAAACGCTATGGCATTGGCATTGGACCGGCTCAACAGGTCGTATTTGGGCAACCCCTGTTTTAACATGTACAGCGTCAATACCCCCTGTGGCATACCCTGCTCCTTTCGGACCGGAATGCTCCTGGGCAGGGGCATCTGCTCATCGGCGAAGGCCGCCAGGGCGTTCATGACATCAGTGGAGGCAACGGCCGGAATCTCCGGGGCCATGGCCAATCCGGTTTCCAGCTCTCTCGGCAACCCGGTCTCGGCGGGACCCAATTCGCCGGTCGTCTCGTCAAGATAAACCAATGTGGGGAAGGGAAGCACCCGGACCGGCCGCTTTTCGCTGTCTTGCGCCTGCATTCTCTGGCCCCCATATTCCGTGGTCTCCCAGGCAAAGCGAATCTGCCGTGGGGCCGCCCAGGAGATAGCGGTACCGGTGATATCAAAAGCCCGGGCCCGACCGGTTTCGATGACATCACGCAGCAAGTCCCACAGCGGCTCCCCTTCCGGCCATTCCGGGATACTTCCGTACGCATCGACACCGTAGAACAAAAGCTTCGCCATCAAGGCCAGGTCCGAAGCCTCCAGGAATTTGGCCGGGCGGGAGGGATCAAAATGCAGGTACCGCGTCCACTTGACACCCGGACTGCCATCTTTCTTGATATACACCTTGTAAGGCTGAATGGTGGGGTATCGATGGCGACCCATTTCGAACACATAGAATATCGTGTCCCCGGACGATTTTTTGGGCTCTGGAGGGACCGTGGAAGCGGACTTGGCAAGGTGCAGGGTATCCAGCCAGGTTCCGACGTTTGCCGGCAGTTGCGGGTGATTGCCGGACAGGCGGGCACCGGAATTCATCCCCGCATACGGATACACTGCACCGGCCCCCTTCACCGCGGCGATCAGAATCGCCGCGACATGCTCGCAATTGAACCGGCCACAACAGGAGCAGGCACCTTGAACGCTGTATTGAATTTCCCCGGTGACGTCGTCGTCGTCCTCATCCAGCAGGATGTAGATTTCCAGGTCATGTTTCTTTTCGTTCGAACTCAGAAAGGTCCCGGATGCGATATCTTCCTCATCGTATGCGTCCTGCTCGTATTCGGAGCGCACCACCCGGCCCGCCTGGTAGAGCTTCTCCCCTTTGGAATAGTTGACACGCCCCACATTGTACTCAATCGACTCCAGGCTAATCATGCGGGACTCCCGGCGGAGGACTGCCTTCCCGGGCAAACCCGGTTTCCGGATACAGACCGGGGGCTGGCCGGCACATTCCTGACGGCTTGCCCGGGAGATCGTTCATGAGAGGATCGTCGCATTTACGCCTGGCTTGAAACCGATGCTATTCATTCCTGCTTTCTCGTTGACCGGTTTTGCCCGGTTGGGGCAGCGTGACCGGTGGATTTCCGCGCACCTCCCGCTTCTCGCCAGGAGACCGGATTCCCGCGGGAACCGGAACATGGATGGCCCCCCAATGGGAATCACTGGAGAACTTCATGCCTGCTGGAAACGGACGCAGAATACATCCAGAACATGCGGGTAGTCAACTCGATTTTGCAATCCTTGGACATCAACCGCCCGGGGGCGTAAAACTCCAGTCCCGGAATCTTTACGTCCCGTCCCGACGGGATTTCATCGTCGGACGGCACGCCCGGCCAGGCCCTATCGAATCGATTTCCCCATTTTGAGGCTTTGTTCCCCGTATTTTCGCTTGATTTCATCCGCGAGCCGGTCCACCCGGTCGTCGCCTGAATCGGCTGCACTGGCATCGGATTGCTCGAAAATACTGGCCTGGGTGGATCCATGGTCCCCGAAATTGGAGACCCCGACTCCCATCAGGCGGATGGAAATACGTTTGTTCCCCAGTGTTTTTTGAAGCAGGTCCTTTGCCGTGCGCCAAATGATCCGGGTCCGGTCCGTCGGATGGTCGAGGGTCCTGGACCGGGTGATCGTCCGGAAGTCGTCAAACCGGATTTTCAGCGTCACGGTCCTGCCCTGGAGACCGGAATCGCGCAACCGGAAACAGACGCCTTCGGTCAGATAGAGCGTGGTGGATTCGATGGACCGGAATTCGGTGATATCCCGATCGAAGGTGGTTTCCTGGGAGATGGATTTGACTTCACTGTCCGGAACAACCTTCCGGTCGTCCAGGCCGTGCGCCAGTCTCCACAGCTGTTTTCCGTACTGCCCGAATAACCGCTCAAGCAGGATTTTCGGCTGCCTGCGCAGGTCCGATACGGTCTGGATGTGATGCCTGGCCAGCCTGGCATTGGCCGCCTGGCCGACCCCCCAGATCTGGCGGACCGGCAGCGGATCCAGGAACCGCTGCACCTCCTTGGGGTGAATCACGGTAAAACCATCCGGTTTGCCATGCTCGCTGGCCAGCTTGGCCAGGAACTTGTTCGGGGCCACGCCGACGGACGCCACCAGTTCCTGTTCGGCCAGGATGTCCCGTTTGATCTTGGTGCCGATGGTGGCGGCCGTGCCGTGGAGGCGCTCGCTTCCCCGGGGGTCCAGGAAGGCTTCATCCAGGGACAGGGGTTCAATGATGGGCGTATAGCGGTAAAAGATGTCCCGGATTTTCCGGGAAACCTGGCTGTACAGGGTGCCCCGCGGCGGGACAATGACCAGCTCCGGGCAGCGTTTTACCGCCGTGGCCATCGGCATGGCACTGTGCACCCCGTACTTGCGTGCTTCATAGTTCGCCGCCGCCACCACCCCGCGACCGGACGGCTGGCCGCCGACCACCACCGGATTCCCGGCCAGCTCCGGATTTTCCCGCTCCTCGACCGAAGCGTAAAAGGCATCCATGTCGACATGAATGATCATGGCTCGCTCCCCAATGTGTATTTCATCCAATAGCTGGTAAAGTAAACCCCTTATCAGGATCTGGAACCCGTCAAGTCTAATGCATTCCTCCCCGTTGCCCCAAGCCGTCCGGAAAACCGGGTTCTCCGGCCCTGCCAGGCTGGAAGGCCGGGAAATCGAATGCATCCGGGGGCATGCCTGCCTGTTCTCGAACCTGGAGTTTGCACTCGAATCCGGAACCGCCCTGCAGATTCTCGGCGCAAATGGCACGGGCAAGACCTCCCTGATTCGGATCATCACGGGATTGACCGAAGCCGACCAGGGCACCATTTCGTGGAATCAGGTCAATATCCGGGACCCCGGGGCCGCCTATGCCGGCCATTTCAGCTACCTGGGTCATCGAAACGGATTGAACGATGCCCTGACCCCCCGGGAGAATCTCCACTACCTGGGAAAACTGGAGGCCAGCGAACCCTGGCTTGGGATCGGGGACAGCCTGGAACAATTTGAAATCGGAAACTGCCTGAATATTCCCTGTGCCCGGTTGTCTGCGGGACAGCAACAGCGTGTCGCACTGGCCAGGGTATACCGGAGCCCCGCCCGGTTGTGGGTGCTGGACGAGCCTGCAACGGCACTGGATGCCCCGGCGATCGGAATCCTGGCGGAAATCATGACCCGTCACCTCCTGGCCGGCGGCTTGATTGTCTATACCAGTCACCAGGCCATTGACCTGGGGCCGGTGACTGCACGATGGCTGCAGTTGTAGACATGGTCCGCACTTCCGCTTCGGCCCGGAAGCCTTCGCCCTGGACCGTCTTCCGGGTTTCGGTGACCCGGGACCTTGCCGTCGCCTGGCGGCATCTGCACGAGGGGACCCATCCGCTCCTGTTTTTTATCCTCACCGTGAGCCTTTTCCCCCTTGCAGCGGGCCCCGATCCGGTTTTTCTCCGGCAACTGGCCCCGGGTATTCTCTGGATTGCGGCCCTGCTCTCGACACTGCTGGTGCTCGACAGTCTCTTCCGGACCGAGTATGAAGACGGAACCCTGGAACAGATCCTGACCAGTGCCCATCCCGTCGTGCTGATTGTCCTGGCTAAGGTGGCCGCCCACTGGATACTCAGTGCCCTGCCGCTGGTCGCCGTCTCCGTTTTTCTCGGCATGATGCTGAACCTGCCGGCCCATGCCTACCCGGCCATGGTGCTGAGCCTGCTGGTTGGCACCCCGGCAATGAGCCTGATCGGCGCAATCGGGGCCGGGCTGACCGTGGGATTGCGCAGGCGCGGTTTGCTGCTGGCGCTGATTGTAATGCCACTGTATGTCCCCATATTGATTTTCGGTGCTCACGCTGTGCAATCGTCCATCGTACAGGCCAACTGGGTGTCCCCGCTGTTGCTGCTGGGCGCTATCCTGGTGCTGAGCCTGACCCTGGCCCCTTTCGCACTGGTCGCCGCCCTGAAAACCAGCCTGCACTGACCCCGCAACCGGACACGAATCACCGAAAGCCATCCTGTGCGGAATACGCTAGAATCCGGTACTTGAAACCACCTGAAACCAACATCCTGTTCTCCATTTCATGGCCATGCGGAAACCTGCCCAACCCACGACCTCCCGGAGCCGGGCATGGCGATGGTTCCACCGCTTCGGGTCGCCCGCGTATTTCTACTTCTTCGCCGGAAGATGGGCCCCGCGGTTCGGTCATCTTGCCGTGGCTTTTTTCCTGGCCGGCCTGTACTTCGGCCTGGTGGTGGCGCCGCCGGATTACCAGATGGGGGACAGTTACCGCATCATTTTCATTCATGTGCCCAGCGCCTGGATGTCCATGTTCATCTATGTGGTGATGGCGGTATCGGCGGGAATCGGACTGGTCTGGAGAATCAAGCTCAGCCATGCGGTTGCAAGGTCCTGTGCCCCGGTTGGCGCGGCGTTTACATTTTGTGCCCTGGTGACGGGGGCCCTGTGGGGAAAGCCGACCTGGGGGACCTACTGGATCTGGGATGCCAGGCTGACCTCGGAGCTGGTGCTGCTGTTCCTGTACGTGGGCTATATGGCCCTGCTGGCGGCCCTGGACGACTGGAAAACGGGGTCCCGGGCCGGCGCGGTCCTTGCGCTGGTGGGATTGGTCAATATCCCCATTATCCACTACTCGGTTGAATGGTGGAACACCTTGCACCAGGGTGCGACGATCACCAAACTCGGACGGCCCAGCATCGACATCCGCATGCTGGTCCCCCTTCTGATCATGTTCGCAGCGGTCAACTTCTACTTCCTTGCCGCCATGCTCAACCGGGTCCGGTGTGAACTGCTGGACCAGGAACGGCGCACACGCTGGGTACAAGAGGTGGTCAATGGCTGAATTTTTCGAAATGGGGGGGCACGGGTTCTTTATCTGGACGAGTTATGCCGTGACGGCACTGGTCCTGCTGCATGGTTATCTTGCTCCCGTTCTAAGGAGAAAGAACCTGATCCGGCAATTGGGTTCCCCTGACCGGGGACCCGGCACAAAATGATGCGGGCCAGCCGGAAACGCCGACTCGTGATTGCGGGGGTCCTGGTGACCGGGGTCTCGGTGGCGGTCCTGCTCACCCTGCTGGCCCTGCGGGAGAACATCAACCTGTTTTACAGCCCGTCCCAGGTCGTGGCGGGCGAAGTGGTGGAAGGCTCCTATTTCAGGATTGGCGGAATGGTGGTGGACGGCAGTGTCCGGCGCAACCCGGATGACCTGCAGGTTTCGTTTGATCTCACCGACACCGCGGAAACCGTGACGGTACACTATTCCGGAATCCTTCCGGACCTGTTCCGCGAAGGCCAGGGAATCGTCGCGCTGGGCAGACTGGAAGACCACGGGTTCCGGGCGGACCAGGTCCTGGCCAAGCACGATGAAAACTACATGCCCCCGGAAGTCAGCGAGGCGCTGAAAGCCGCCAACCGCCAGCCATACGCCCCGGCGGCAACCGGCGGTGGATCATGATTCCTGAACTCGGGCATTTTGCACTGGTCCTAGCCCTGGTGCTGGGGCTGGTGCTTGCGGTCCTGCCGCTGGTTGGTGCGCAAAGGGGGATTTCAACCTGGATTGCACTGGCCCGCCCGGCCGCCCAGTCACAGCTGTTGCTCATTGCCTTCTCCTATGCGTGCCTGACAGCCGCATTTCTGGGCAGTGATTTCTCGGTGGCCTATGTGGCCAATCATTCCAATTCCCAGTTGCCCCTGATCTACCGGATTTCAGGCGTTTGGGGGGGGCATGAGGGCTCCCTGTTGCTCTGGGTGCTGATCCTCAGCCTGTGGATGGGGGCGGTGACCGTGTTCAG
This sequence comes from Gammaproteobacteria bacterium, assembly GCA_011523765.1. Lineage (GTDB taxonomy): Bacteria > Pseudomonadota > Gammaproteobacteria > Arenicellales > Poriferihabitantaceae > WTGA01. The sequence goes on along the minus strand of WTGA01000008.1, from coordinate 8,965 downwards.
CCGGTCCATCCCGGATCCCATGACCGCGCGCGTGCTGGCTGTCATGGGCATGATCAGTGTCGGTTTCCTGCTTTTCATGATTTTCACCTCGAACCCGTTTGAACGGATGTTTCCGGTTCCCCGGGAAGGCCGGGACCTGAATCCCCTGTTGCAGGACATCGGGCTGGCCGTCCATCCCCCCATGCTGTACCTGGGCTATGTCGGTTTTTCCGTGGTCTTTTCCTTTGCAATTGCGGCCATGATCCAGGGCCGGTTTGACGCCGCCTGGGCCCGCTGGTCGCGACCCTGGACGAACGCCGCGTGGATGTTTCTGACCGTCGGCATCGCCCTGGGGTCCTGGTGGGCGTACTACGAGCTCGGCTGGGGCGGCTGGTGGTTCTGGGACCCGGTTGAGAACGCGTCGTTCATGCCCTGGCTCATTGGCACCGCATTGATTCATTCGCTGGCCGCGACCGAAAAGCGCGGTGTCTTCAAGGCCTGGACCATCCTGCTGGCCGTGCTGGCCTTTTCCCTTTCCCTGCTCGGCACCTTTCTGGTCCGTTCCGGCGTACTGGTCTCCGTTCACGCCTTTGCAACCGACCCGTCCCGCGGGGTGTTCATCCTGATCTTCCTGGGGCTGGTGATCGGGGGGTCATTGCTGCTGTATGCCTGGCGGGTTCCCGGCATCATCAGCCACGTGACATTCAGCCCCCTGTCGCGGGAGGGCGCCTTGTTGCTCAACAACGTGTTTCTCGGCGTTTTGTGTTTCTCGGTGTTGCTGGGCACGTTGTATCCCCTTATCCTGGATGCCCTGAACCTGGGCAAGATCTCGGTGGGACCGCCCTATTTCGATCTGGTTTTTTCCATTATCGGCATTCCCATGACTGTGCTGATCGGCGTGGGCGCCCTGTTGCGGTGGAAAAAGGACCGGTTTTCGCGGGTCCACACCACGGTCTGGTCCCTGGGGGCCGCCAGTCTGGCCGCGGGAGGGCTGGTGCCGGCGATGATGCCGTTTTACAGTGCGGCGGCCGGTCTGGGCGTGGCGGCGGGCAGTTTCGTGGTACTGCTCAGCGTGTGGGGCGTGCTGGACCGCACCCGGCGCGGGCAAAGACGGGCCGGGCTGTCGGCGACACCGGGATGGTTCTACGGCATGACCTGTGCCCATATCGGCGTGGGAATGTTCATTGTGGGCGTGACACTGACCACCGTCTACAACGTCGAGCGCGATGTCCGGCTGGGCAAGAACGAAAGTTATGTCATCCATGACTACGAATTCGTCTTCCGGGGCACCTCTGGCGGAGACGGACCCAATTACCGCTATATCCGGGGACAATTCGACGTTTACCGGGAAAACCATCTGGTCACCCGCCTGTTTCCCGAGAAACGCACCTATCTGGTCCAGCAGAACCCCATGACCGAAGCCGCGATTTCGCCGGGATGGACCCGGGACCTGTATGTCGCCTTGGGAGAGCCCCTGGATGACCGGGATACCTGGGCGGTCCGCATATACTACAAGCCTTTCATACGCTGGATCTGGGCCGGTGCCCTCGCAATGGCCCTGGGCGGACTGATCGGCGCGGCCGACCGGCGGTACCGCAGGAAACAATCATCCATGCAGGCGGCTGGCTCGCCCGGCACGGCCTGAACACGACCGACTGATTCCAACGACCTCCCGTGACCCGAAAATCAATCTTCCCTTTTCTGGCCTTTCTGGTGGTCGTGGGTTTTCTCGCGGTGGGCCTGCAGCGCGATCCGTCCCTCGTGCCCTCCCCGTTTATCGGCAAGCCGGCCCCCGCCTTTTCCCTGCCCGACCTGCTTGACAACAGCCGGACCGTCCGCAACGGGGACTTCCGGGGCGAGGTCTGGATATTCAATGTCTGGGCCTCGTGGTGTGCCGCCTGCCGGGACGAACATCCGTTGTTCCATCAACTCGCGGCCTTGAATCTGGTGCCGATCGTCGGACTGAACTACAAGGACAAGGCGGCCGATGCCCGGGCCTGGCTCGATGCGCTGGGAAATCCCTATACGGTGGTGGTGACGGATGAAAGTGGAGACACCGGGGTCGACTACGGGGTCTATGGGGTACCGGAAACCTTTGTGGTGGACCGGGAGGGAATCGTCCGGCTGAAGCATATCGGTCCCCTGAATGCGCACAGCATGCAATCCGAAATCATCCCGTTGGTCAAGTCGCTTCTGCTGTAAACCCCCTTCTTCCCATGTCGAAATTTCCCGCATTCGCCTCCTTGATGCTCGGTTTGTTCATGACGGTGCATTCGTTTGCCCTGGACGCCCCGAAAGAGTTTGCAAACCCGGAACAGGAGCGGCTGTACGGGCAGGTCATCCGGGAATTGCGCTGCCTGGTGTGCCAGAACCAGAACCTGGCGGATTCCAATGCCGATCTGGCCCAGGACCTCCGCCGCAAATCCTACGAAATGATTGTCTCGGGCAAAGGGTACGATGAAATCATCCATTTCATGGTACAGCGATACGGGGATTTTGTGCTGTACCGCCCGCGGTTGAAGCCCGCCACGCTGATCCTGTGGTTCGCCCCGTTTGCGATGCTGGTCCTGCTGGTCACCGTCGTGGTGGCCCGGACCCGGTCGCAAAAAGCCCGGCATCCCGTCCCGCTCAGTCATTCGGAAAAGCTCCGGGTGGACAAACTCCTGAAATAACCGCCCCATGACGCTCTTCCTGCTGGCCATTGCCGGACTCACCCTGATCCCGCTGGTCCTCATTTTCCCGGCACTGACCAACCGAAGGGCCGTTGCCGCCAGCAGCCGGAAGGAGAAGAATATCGAGGTTGCGCGGCAGCGGATACGGGAAGTGAGCCTGCCGGATGCGGAAGAAACCGGACAGGCGGAGCGGGCCCGGGATGAAGTCCGGGCGGCACTGTTGGAGGAACTGGCCACTCCCGCTGAAAATGTCCGTGTCAAACTGCACCGCCGCTGGGGATGGCTGGTCCTGCTCTGCATCCCTGCCCTGGCCCTGGTGACTTACGGTTGGGTGGGAAACCCGGAATATGTCCTGGAAGAGATCAACCCCCAGTTCGGGTTTTTCCAGGACAAGGCCCCCGAGATTGATGTGGACGCACTGCTGCGGGAACTGGAAAGAAAGATTGAAGAGAACCCGGAACACCCCGAAAGCCGGGAGCTGGCCGGCCGGCTGTATATGGGACTGCAGCAATATGCCAAGGCCGAACAGGCCTACCGCGCACTGAACCGGCTGGTCCCGGACCATTCGGACTACCTGGCAGCCTGGGCGGATGCGAAGATCCTGGCCGAAGCCAATACCTATTCGACGGAAACCCGGGAAATCGTCGAAAGAGCCCTGTTGCTGGACCCGCAGAACCGCAACGCGCTTTGGGTCGCGGCACTTGGCTCGGAATCCACCGGTGACCACCGTTCCGCCCTGCAGTACCTGCATGCGCTGCAACCACTGGTTGCCGGGAACGAGGCATTCCAGGCACAGATTGCGGCATTGATGGATCGGAACCAGGCCCGGTTGGACTCCACTGCCCCCGTTGCCGGGCCGGTATCCGACGAGGAACGGACCATCCGGGTGCATGTCCGGGCAGACGGGGAGGTGGTCTCCCAATTCGTTCCCGGTGACACGGTCTTCGTCTACGCCAGGGCAGTGGAAGGACCCAAAATGCCCCTGGCCATTGCCAGGTTGAGCGTTTCGGACTTGCCGGCGGACATCCTGCTGACAGAAGGCATGACCATGCTGCCGGAAGTCACCATCGCCGCATTCGAGGAACTGGAGATCGTGGCGAGGATCTCCCGCAGCGGCGAAGCGATCGCCCGGACCGGAGACTACACCAGCCGCGCGGTCCGGTTCTCAGCACAGGACCCGAACGAAATCGTGAGCATCCATATTGACCGGGAAGTCCGGTGATTCCGTGCGCACCGGGGCCGCCTGGCCGGCCCGGCGGCGGTTCTATCGTTTTGTCCCGTTTTCAGCTATGATGCCGGTTCTGAAAATCATGCCCGGCAGCGGCCCCGGCAACCACCAGGAGCGGTCCCAGGACATTTATGAAACCATCCACTCACCGGGGGTCCCCCCGGGCTCCCGCCGCAGGTGCTGCCGCCGGAAAAGTCGGGGATGCGCTGCCGGAATTGAGCGACCAGGGACTGGAATCCATCCACAGCGTCTCTTCCCGCGACCAGTACGGCGAAGAAAAAACCGTCCAGATCGTCGATGAAGTCCCGCTGACCATCCAGGTCGACGGCAAGGAACTGGTGACGCTCATGACGCTGGGCACCCACCCGGAGAAACTGGTTCTGGGATACCTGCGCAACCAGACCCTGTTTGAACGGCCCCAGCAGATCCGTTCCATCCTGGTCGACTGGGACCGGGAGGTGGCGGAGGTGGAATCCCGGGACGGCACGGGGATCCGGGGCATCGACACTTCAAGACGAACGGTGACCACCGGATGTGGACAGGGCACCATTCTCAGTTGTACGCTGGACCGGCTGTATGACCACCGGTTGCCGGAAACCGCGTTCAGGCAATCGGACATCTACCGGGTCCTGCGCGAAGTCGCCCCCCGTAACCGGGCCTACCGCATTGCCGGGTCCGTGCATGGCTGCGGCCTTTGCCAAAACGGCGAAGTGCTGATGTTCATCGAGGATGTCGGCCGGCACAATGCGATGGATACGATTGCGGGGGAAATGTGGCTGCAAAACCTGACCGGAAACGATAAAATCTTCTATACCACGGGGCGGCTCACCTCGGAAATTGTCATGAAAGCCGCATTGATGGGCATTCCGGTGCTGGTGTCCCGAAACGGGACCACGAACATGGGATACGAACTGGCCGTCGAGTTGGGAGTGACGTTGATTGCCCGGGCCAAGAGCCGTCATTTTGTGGCCTTCAATGCCGGCAACATGGTGTTTGATGCGGTTCCGGCCATACCCTCCCGAAAATGAAACCCGGACCACGGCGGAAGGGTGGCCGGGATTTTCCGCCAATCCGGTACGGGCCGGCACCCGGTACCGGGTCGTCCGTCCATGAACGATTTGAAAAACTGAACCCTGCAAGCACTATGAATCACCTGGAAAAAATCATCACCGATGCCTGGGAGCACCGGGCGGAAATCACGCCCCGTTCCGCCGGCAGTGAACTGCGCACCGCCATCAACGAAGTTCTCGACCTGCTGGATTCCGGTGCGGTGCGGGTCGCAGAACCGGACGGGAATGGCTGGAAAGTCAACCAGTGGCTCAAAATGGCCACCCTGTTGTCATTCCGGATCGAAGACAACCGCATGATGGACGGGGCGTTTACCACCTACTACGACAAGGTCCCCCTGAAATTTGCCGGGTATGGGCACCAGGACTTCGAGTCCGGCCGGTACCGGGTCGTTCCCCCCGCAGTGGTCCGCCGGGGCGCCTATCTTGCCAGCGATGTCGTGCTCATGCCCAGCTATGTCAACATCGGGGCCTGGGTCGGCAGTGGAACCATGGTGGACACCTGGGCCACCGTCGGCTCCTGTGCGCAGATCGGCTCCAACGTGCATCTGTCGGGAGGAGTCGGGATCGGCGGGGTGCTCGAGCCCCTGCAGGCGGCTCCCACCATCATTGAAGACAATTGCTTTATCGGTGCCCGAAGCGAAGTCGTGGAAGGCGTCGTCGTGGGTCACGGATCCGTGATTTCCATGGGAGTATTCATTGGCCAGAGCACCCGCATCCTGCACCGGGACACGGGGGAAATTTCATATGGCCGTGTGCCGCCCGGGTCCGTGGTCGTCTCGGGATCCATCCCGGCGAAAGACGGCAGCCACAGCCTGTACTGCGCGGTCATCGTGAAAACCGTGGACGAAAGAACGAAGAGCAAGGTGGGGATCAATGCGCTGATCCGGAGTATCGACGAATAGCCGCACCCGGACGTGCCTGCGCAACGGCAGTGAATCCCGCCTACGACCTGGTTGCGGCCACGGATATTGGCCGGATACGGGCAACCAATGAAGACTGCCTCCAGATACTGCCTGCCCTGGACCTGGCCGTCATCGCGGACGGCATGGGCGGTCACCGGGCGGGAGACATTGCCAGCCGGATGGCCGTGGAAACGGTCTGCGATTACTTTGCAGAGCAGGCCCCGGTGTCCGGCGAGGCGGCCGATCACGGCCCCATCCGGGATAGGATGGCCGAAGCCCTGTCCCGGGCAAACAGCCGGGTATATGCGAGCGCCTGTCAAAGGCCGGAGTGGAGAGGCATGGGGACCACCCTGCTTGCGGTATCCTTCCAGCCCGGCAATCTCCAGGTGGGGCATATCGGCGACTCCCGGCTGTATGGTTTCCGGAACGGTGAACTCATCCAGCTGACCACCGACCATACCCTGGCCACCGAACTGAAATCCGCAAACCCCGATCGGGAACCTCCGGCCTACAGCCACCATTTGCTGCAAAAGGCATTGGGAATCAACGTCGGGTGCCAGCCGGATTTTCTCTCCCTGGCCCCGCAGGAGTACGGGATTTACCTGCTGTGCACGGATGGACTGTCCGGCGTTCTCAGCGATCGCGAGATCGCGGCCATCCTGGTGCAGCACGCACCACAACCGGAACAGTGTGCGCAAGCCATGATTGCCGCCTGCCTGGATCGTGGCGCCCCCGACAACCTCTCCCTGGTCCTGGCGCTCGCATCCGAAACGGCCTGAGGCCGGCCACCGGCTATACGGAAGGAAACCGGACCCGCACCCGTGCCCCGCCAAGGGGGCTGTCGTGAATGGACAGCGTGCCCCGGTATCGCAGGACAATCTCCTGGGCCACGGCCAGTCCAATGCCCTGTCCCGGCGCATGCTGGTCAACGCGGGCACCGCGTTTCAGGACAGCGTCCCGTTCGGACGGGTGGATTCCGGGCCCGTCATCGTGTACTTCCAGGCAGATTCCCTGGTGCACCTTCCCTTCTTCCGCCTCAATGGAACCGACCACCCGGACACGGGTACCGGCCCACTTGTAGGCATTGTCCATGATGTTGCCGGCCAGTTCATAAAAATCACTGCCATCGCCGTAAAAGACACTGCCCGATTCGATTTCCAGCCCGGAATCGATGTTTTTGTCGGCGTAAAGATTTTGCAAGGTATCGTTCACTTTCGATATGAGCGCCTGGACATCCACGGCGGTGTGCATGACCGAAAACTGGGAGGCGGCGGCCCGGTTCAGCTGGTAATCCACAATCCGGCTCATTTGCTTCACATATTTGCGGATATGCTGCCGATTGATGGCTTCACGGTTTTCCGTCATGACCCGAATGACGGCCAGAGGGGTTTTGAGACTGTGCGCGAGGTCTTCCAGGGTATTGCGGTAGCGCTTCAGGTTCTTGCGCTCATTTTCGATGAACAGGTTGATCCGCTGGCTCAATTGGGCAATTTCCGTGGGATAGACACCCCGAATCCGGGGTTGTTGCAGGCGTTCAATCCGGTCCAGTTCCTCCATGACCTCGGCAAGCGGTTTCAACCCCCATCCCAGGCAGAACAGCTGCATCACCAAAAGGAGCGTCCCCGCCAGGCCCAGCCAGAAAATAAGCTCATTGCGATGAGACCGGATCAGTTCACGGTATTCCCGGCTTTCATGCAGTATCCCCAGCGTGAAGGCCAGGGTATCCTGGGTATCCGGGCTGTACTCCCACTCCACCCCGTAGCTGTAATAAAACGGGCTTCCCGGATCATCGGAAACCTGGTAAAAATTCTCCCGCCCCGTTGCCGTGGTCCCGAAGAGATCCAGGGCAATTCCGACCGAGGACCGGGACCGCCAGATAATATTGCCGGCCTGGTCAAGAATCACGGCATACAGACCTGAATTCGGCAATGTCAACCGGCTTTCAGGCAGGCTTTCCTGGACGGAAAAGACATCCTTTGACGGGATACTGACCATGGTCAGCAGCGCGTTTCGCTGGGCCCTGAGGTGTTCCTTCACGATCCCTTTCGCACTGGGAATGAAAGCCTGTTCCAGGGCAAACCCTGCCAGGCCAAGGAAGGCGATCAGCGTAAAGACGGCTGAAATCAACAACCGGTTTTTCAGGGACAGGGTGCTCATTCAGCGAACCGGAAGCCATTGAGCGGAAATTTCAGGCCGGGCATATCCATGGAAACCGGCCCGGACCGGGGCACGATCCGAACCCGGGCGAACCGGTTTGCACACCGCACCCGGACGGTCACAGGGAACCGGGTTTCAGTCCCCCTTCTTGAAATCCACCAGGCGATAGCCGCGGCTCCGGAGGGTTTCAATGGGACTGAACTGGTTGCCGGGGTCCAGTTTTTTCCTTAACCGGCCCACAAACACTTCGATGACATTGCTGTCGGGGTCGGTATCCTCGTCATAGAGATGCTCGATCAGTTCCATTTTGGAAACCACCTTCCCCGGGTGGATCATCAGGTAATGCAGCATCCGGTACTCAAATGCCGTCAGTTCCTGCTCCCCTTCCAGGCGCCGTTCATTCACATAAACATCCTGGGTCAGGGTATCGAGCTTGATGGTCCCGTTTTCAAGCAGGGAGGTGGTATGTCCCCCGGTGCGCCGGATCAGCGCCGATACCCTGGCCCGCAGTTCTTCAAAATTAAACTGTTTCACCATGTAGTCGTCGGCACCGACTTCCAGGCCCTCCACCTTGTCCTGCCAGCGCGACCGCACCGTCAGGATCAGGATCGGGTAGGTTTTTCCCGCATCCCGCAATCTTCGGATCAGTTCAATCCCGGGCAGTTTGGGCAGCCCCAGATCAATGATCGCAAGATCAACCGGGTATTCCAGCCCGTAGTACAGCCCTTCCTGTCCGTCCCCGGCGCTGTCAACGGCGTACCCGATCTGCCGGAATTTCCCGACAAGGTAGTCCCGCAGCCTGATTTCATCTTCAATGATCAGGATTCTCATTGGGAATTATATACTTGACTACGCATAAGCAGCTCCATATACATTTTGACGGTTCATCGGGGTAGCCAACCTCGCTAACGCCCCTCCTCGTCCAGATGCCCCAATCCCGGAGGCCAGTATATTCAA
>WTGA01000085.1 GCA_011523765.1 Gammaproteobacteria bacterium | reverse complement strand
GTCCAATTAAATCAATCAGTTATATTTTTTTTGGTGCCGAATCGCGGAAGTCGGGTTAGAAAGCGTTTCTCGGGCGACAAGTACACCACTGTTTTTTTTCCATTTTTGGCCAACTGAAAGACATTGTTCATTGACCCCGTACTCTTGCCATCCCAAAGCACAAATCCATAGTCGGCTTTCAATGCCATTGCTATGTCTTTCTGGGTGTAAAAGGCTCTTCCTTTCAATCCGGGGTCTGCCGCTACATGAACCACGCTCCACGAACCCATGTTATTTCTGCAGTTCTGACCTGAGCAGAAAATCAATACGTTCCGGTACTTTTGAGTAGCCAAATATTCCTGGAGAGCCTTATCCGCTCCATTGGCATCACCTACAACGATGTGAAGATTCTGGTCTACCATATTCTGAATGCGGGAGCGAACCCTGTTGTCCAGCCGGTTGATTCGTCGGGAACCAGACAAGAAAATGGTAGTCATCGGTTGCGCCTTGTTTTGGTCATTGTCAATGCACGTACTGTCTTGATCCTGCGTGTTTCGCAACAAAGATGTGTACAACTTTAGGGGATCTCGCCAGATCGATGTACATCGTCAATCCGTAACATCTTCCCTGTATCTGTATCTCCGTGTTTCCAGCTTATGGGTACAGCTTTTATCAGCACATTTCCAAATCCACCCCATCGACAAATGTTTCAACGAATACGGTAATTTTGTCGGCAATGCGCTGGGCAAACGGGAGGCGTTCCTTGAGTTTCGGGCGGGTCTGCGCAATCGCGATGATCGTGTCCGGCAAAGGCATTTTCTCCGTAAACAGATAGTCATTGATCACTTTCTGCAGACCCTCCGGGCGCAGGCCTTCGGTCTCACTCAAGGCCTGTATGGCCCTGGCTTTCTCTTCGGTCCAGTACTGTTCAAAGGCTGTACCCACATCCTCTTCCCGGGGGATACCCGGGAAATGGTCGGCAATAAATCGTTCGATCAGTTCCTTCTTGCTGCGCAACTGTGTTTCAGTCTCCAGCATGCTGAAGATGGCTTGCCTTTGCTTTTCCTGCTCAGCGGGCCCGGCCGTCTGCATATTGCGCAGCAAGGCGATGATATAGCTGACATTGATATCATCGCGATGGATCAGTTCCAGTTCAAAATCAATGTCCCCGAGGATCGAGACTTTTTCTTTCTGTTGGTTGGTTCTGACCTTGTCATACAAATCCAGATACTTGCTCTTGTAATCCTCAAAAAGCTGCTCTTCCATGGCCAGGTCATCGAAACTGAATTCACTGAAGAAACTGAGTACGTTACGGATACGAATGAGTTCACGGAACGCCTGGATAAAGCGGGCTTCCTCTTCTTCGGTGTCCAGTTCATTCACGCTGTCCACGGTCGGCGCTATCTTCAGTAGCTCATCAACTGCCGTGGCGAATTTCCCGATGTATTTCTCGTACGGCTGCAGGACCACCTCTTCAATGGCATCCCGGTTGGCAAACAACTCAATCGCCTGGTCCGTAGCGGGTTTGAGATTGCGGAAACATACCACGTTGCCTTGGGATTTCCGTTGCCCCAGGATCCGGTTGGTCCGGGAGTAAGCCTGGATCAGGCCGTGGTATTTGAGGTTCTTGTCCACATAAATGGTATTCAGGCACTTGCTGTCAAAGCCTGTCAGGAACATGTTCACGACCAGCAGGATGTCCACTTCACGCGCCTTGACCCGCTTGCCGATATCCTGGTAATAGCCGTAAAAGTTGTCGGTGGAGAAGTTGGTCCCGTAAATTTCGTTGTAGTCCCGGATAAATTCTTCCAGCCGGTCACGGCTGTGCGAGTTGATCGTTGCGTCCGCGGTTTCGGTTACGTCCGTCTCAATAAAACCGTTCGCATCCAGGTCGTCCTCATTGACCTGGTAGGAGAAGATCGTTCCCACCTTCAAGCCATGTTCTCCGGCCTCCTTTTTCCGCTTGAACCAGTCGTAGTATTTCATCAGGGTCCGGATATTGGAGATACAGAAAATGGTATTGAACATGCCGTCATGAGTCTTGCGCTGAAAGTTCGCAATAATGTAGTCGACAATGGCCTCCAGGCGCCCGTCCGCTTCCATCACCTCGGCGGTATCAATGGCCTCCACCTCAATATCGGTCATCCCTTCCTTCTGCTTGATGGTGCGGATGTATTCCACCGAGAACTTGAGCACGTTTTCATCACGGATCGCGTCCGTGATCACGTATTTGTGCAGGCACTTTTGGAACAAATCGCGCGTGGTGCGTTTTCCGTGTACATTCTTGGAGGAGTTCTCGGCAAAGATCGGTGTACCGGTAAACCCGAACATCTGGACCCGGAGAAAATACTCCCGGATGCGCTTGTGTGTGTCTCCAAACTGGCTGCGGTGGCATTCGTCAAAAATGAAGACCATGCGCCGGTCCTGTAACGGAGCCATGCTCCCGGAATACCGGTCCTTTCCAATCGCCGTGTTCAGCTTCTGCAGGGTGGTGACGATCAGGGGGGTGTCGTCTCCAAACTGTTTGACCAGTATTTTGGTGTTGTTGGTGGCATCCACACTGCCTTCACTGTAGCTGTTGAATTCCTTGATGGTCTGGAAGTCCAGGTCTTTGCGGTCCACCACAAACACGACTTTATGCACCCGGGGCGATTGCGTCAGTATCTGCGCCGCCTTGAAAGAGGTCAGCGTCTTGCCTGACCCGGTGGTATGCCAGATATACCCGAATTTTTCCGTGTTGCGAACCCGCTCAACAATGGCCTCCACCGCGTGATACTGGTAGGGACGCAATGCCATCAGCATTTCGGAGCTTTCATTTAGCACCACATACTTGGTGATCAGCTTGGAAAGCTGGCACTTCTCCAGGAATACCTCGGCAAATTCACTTAGCTGCGTGATCTTTTGGTTGTTCTGGTCTGCCCAGAAGAAGGTCTGCTTGAAATCGCGCTTGTCAACCGGGTTGTTGGCATAATACTTGGTATTGACCCCGTTGCTGATTACAAACAACTGGATGTAATGGAATAACCCATGCCCGGCGGCGTAGGAATGGCGGTGATAGCGGTTGGTCTGGTTGAACGCCTCCTTGAGTTCAAGACCGCGGCGCTTCAATTCAATCTGCACCAGCGGCAGTCCGTTGATCAACAAGGTCACATCATAACGGTTGGTGTAGCGCCCTTTCATGGTGACCTGATGCGTCACCTGGTATTCATTCTTGCACCACATGACCTGGTCGATCAGTTCGAGGTAACCGATATTGCCATCGTCTTTGGTGTAACTCACCCTGTCGCGCAATATCTTCGCTTTCCCGAAAATATTGCCACGGTCGAGTTGGTTGAGCACCTGTTTGAATTCCCCGGCAGACAGGCTTGTCCGGTTGTGTTGCTCAAGCTGCCTTTTCAGGTTGGCGACCAGGGCGTCTTCATCATCGATGCGGACCTTTTCAAAGCCCAGGGTTTCCAACTGGGCGATGAGGTTGTTCTCGAGGGTCTGTTCGGATTGGGTGGCCACGCAGTGTTTGCTTGTGGATTAAATGAACATTTGCTGGAGCAATCCCTTTTTGAAGAGTTGGGCTTGTTCGAGTTGTTCTGAGACCAACGCTATTTTTTGGTCGATGGCGGAGAGGAAATTGGCGATTTTTTGTTGTTCTTCAATACAAGGAAAAGTCCATTTTATCTTTAAAAATTCATTTTTATTAAGAACTCTATTTCGACCTGCGCCACCAGGAGATATTATCTGGAGCAAGTGTTTAATTTTTGTTAAACCAATAC
>WTGA01000075.1 GCA_011523765.1 Gammaproteobacteria bacterium | reverse complement strand
GGACGAGGCCCACGTTGGCAGCCAGGTGATAGACCGCGTCGATCCGCTGGCAGAGCCCGTCGAACACTGACTCGCTCAGTCCGAAATGTTCTTGGAAGACGTCGCCGGGCACCACGCGCAGGCGCGACGTCCACTCCTCCTCCCAGATTTCGGCCCGCTCCAGGGCGTCGCGCAAGCGCTCGAACCCGTGTTCGGCGCTCTCGGCGCGGACCAGGCAGTGCACGATCAGCCGATCGTTCTGCCGCAGGAGTTCGCGCAGGAAGAAGCGTCCCACGAAACCGGTCGCCCCGGTCAACAGAACCTCTCGAAAGTCGGGCGGTGCCACGGCTTCGTCGGGCGTTTCCTTGGATACCATCGCATGCACGACGCGGCGCAACTCGTCCATGTCGCGGCGGCATTGGGGCGGCAGTTGGCCGACCAGCGGCGGCACCGCCCGGTCCGTGGTAAACGGTTCAACCATGCGGCCTTACCCTCCGCGGAACCACACTATGATCGTCCAGGGAGGCTTCGGCAGTCTTCCGGGAAAGATGCCGACGGGAAATGTTCCTCAGGCAGACTCGCGAATACCGAGGGCCTGCGGGGAATGCGGCGCTGCGTGCCGGGGAATACAGGGCCAGTCCTGCCGTCCTCCTTCACTGCCTCCGCCTGCACCTCCGTTTTCGTGCCAAAAACGATGGCATGTGCCAGGGAGTGGCATGAAGCCGTGGTCATCAGTTCCAGTGCGCTCGCCTGGAAGTTGAACTCGCTCTGTATAAACGCCCCCAACTCGGCAACAGAAATGGAGCTCAAACCAAAGCTTGAGAAGGGTTCCTCCATGCCGCCCTCGCTGTGGCCGCACAGGTCGGCAACCTTGGCAGCGATCTGCGCCATGACGCCGGCAACGGTCAGCCGCTCGTCAGAACCGGTCTCGAACGCATCCTGGTTGCTTACCAGGCAACCGGTGCGCATGTAGTCGGCGGAATCGATGTCCCAAAGCACACGCTTGAAGTGTGCGGTGATCAGGTGACCGCTGTCGCCCATCGAACGGAAGGCATGGTCAAGGTTGGCGATCGCGCAATAGCTGCTCACAGGCGGCATCCCGACAGCTTTCATCAGGCGCAGGATACTGAGATTGCGCGCAGCCATTCCTGCATCGGCGACGGCCATCAGATTGTAGGTGAAAGCCGGCAACCCCTGCTGGCGGCGCCAAGCGGCCAGCCCGTCCAGAAACCCATTGGCCGCGCTGTAGTTGATCTGCCCCGGATTGCCCAGAACCGACGCGGTGGAAGACACCATGACGAAGTGATCGAGCGCCAGACCCACGGTAGCACGGTGAAGATTGAGCGCACCACGGGCCTTGGGTGCGAATACGCGGGCGATGGACTCCACCGAAAGATCGGCCAGCAGGCAATCGTCCAGAAGACCGGCAAGATGGAACACACCCTTAAGCGGCTTTTTTACGTTGGCGACGCATCGGCGCACATCCGCCTCATCCGTGATATCGCCTTGAACCAGATCGACCCCAACACCCTCCCCGAACTCCCCGAGAGTCGTAGACCGACGTAACCAGGACTCGCTTCGCCGGCGTTCGGGGTCGCGGTCCATCAAGGTGAAATGGCGGGCACCGGCCGTCACGAGGTAGGGCAGGAGCCGCTGTCCGAAACCACCCAGGCCACCGGTCACCAGATAGGTTCCGTCCGGGTCAAGCAGCGGGCGACGGTCGTTGACCGGGAAGTCCGGAGGACCGGAAGGGGCTTTCAGCACCAGCTTCCCCTGGTGCTGTCCGGAAGACATGAGCCGGAGCGCTTTCGTGTAATCACCATAGGAAAATACGGTCACCGGCAGCGGCGGGACCACACCGCGGCCAAGGAGGTCGAGACAGGTCTCGGAGAGTTCGCGGGAGAGAAACGGATCATCCATCATCAGGCGGTCGAGGTCGATGGCCGCGAAACGCAGGTTCCTGCGGAAGACCCGAAGACCGAGAGCGCTGTCGGCGTAGATATCGACCTTGCCGATTTCACAATGCCATCCCCCTTCCCGGAGCGACTGCAGGCACAGCGATACGTGTCGGCCGGCCAGTGAATTCAGCACGACATCGACCCCCTGGCCGCCAGTTGCCTTCATCAACTCCCCGTACCATTGTTCGCTGTGGGAATCGAAGGCTGCCCGCACGCCCAACGCGAGCAATTGATTGCGTTTTCCCTCGCTGCCTGCCGTCGCGTAGATCTCAGCACCCACATCGCCGGCCAGCGCGATAGCAGCCTGCCCGATACCACCCATGGCCGAATGAATGAGAACGCGCTGCCCCTTGCGCAGTCGGGCCAGACGGATCAGGGCGTAGTATGCGGTGACATAGACCGAGAGCGACGACGCGGCCTCCTCCATGCTGAGGTTGGCGGGCTTCGGAAAGACACGGTGCTGGCTGACCACCACGCGATTGGCGATGCACCCGCCATCGGCGAAGATCACCTTGTCGCCCGGCTTCAACCCTTCCACCGCGGGACCAATACGCCGGACCACGCCGCTCGCCTCAATACCGACTTCGCGACCGAGCGCGGAACGCTCATAGGCCAAAGCCGGCAACAGCCCCAGTGTCACCATGACATCGCGGAAGTTGAGTGCCGCAGCGGCCACCTCGATCTCCACGTCGTACGGGCCCGGCGGCGGCGGATCATATGTCTTCATCTGAAGACCGGTGATTTGCCCCACATTGTCCAGGAAGAGACGATAGGGGGGATCTTCGCCAAGGGGGATGCGCGGAAACTTCTCCCGATTCCCCACGATGCGCGGTGCCCACAAGCGGCCTTCACACACCGCAAGCTCGCGTTCGCGCAGGTCATGCCGGGCAAGCCATACCAGCGTCTCCAGGTCGTCGGCAGCACCCAGGTCGACGAGACGGAAATCAATCCTGGCCTCCTCGACGATCTCCATTGCCATGCTGCGTACTGCACCCCAGAGCGCACTTCCGCGCGCATCTTCGACGCCGAATACCGCCTTGCGGGTCACGACGGTGATCCGGCACCGGCAATTGGCCCGGTCGGCCCGGAAGGGAACCAGCGACTGCAGGAGGACAACGAACTGCGAAACCGCCTGCTCACCGGTTGGATCATTCGAGTCCGAGCCAACGAAGAAATCGATCCCCCGCACATCCGCCGCGTACGGGCAGGTCTCAGGTTCAAAGAAATCACCCGAACCAAGGGTCCCGGCAGGGATCAAATGGACCTCCGGATTGTCGAGCCGGGACATCCATGCTTCCGCCAGGCTACCGGGCTCGCCGATGATCCAGCGGGGACCCGGCAGCGGCGTTTCGTCCGGCTCCACCCGGTACTGCGCCGGTGCCTGCAGCAGTGTCGCGCCTCGACTGGTGCGCAGAACCGTCCAGCCTGCACCGGGCTCGACAGCTGCGTTCTCTCCATGGGATACGAGTGCCAGGCCGCCCGGAACCGCTGTCTCTTGCCAGAACTGCCAGTCCTGCGGCGTGAACGCTTCCTCATCCTGATGGAGGAACAGGATTTCCACCGCTCCCCGGCGCAGCAGACCTGTATCGAGCGCAGCCGTCTGCCGCAGGGCCGGGTCGAGACCGTGAAAGCGCAACACCGCGTCGTGACCGTGGAAAGTATCGTAGTGCGCGCGCGCACACTTCTCATCGTCGGCGACGAGCCAGAACTCGCTTTGCGTCTCCTCCCGCTCGAGATGCTCAATGCAGCGCCGAAGCACCGTCTGTCCCGGTGCCCTGGAGCCCGCGAACTCCAGCACATGGCAGACGCGCATCCCGGTACCCGGGCTGTCCATCCTTTCCATGGCGGCAAGCAAAACCGGGGGCTCGATCTTCCCCTCGGGCAACCGATCCGCGACAGCACAACCATCGGCAACGAATTTGGGCTGCCAGGCGATGACGTGTCTGCTGCGCGGCAGGTCGACACGTCTCGGATTCGAGATAAAGGAGATATACTTCTCGATATGCACGACGAGGTTGCCCGTAGCGCTGTCATAGCAGGCCAGACTACCCGAGACCCATTCGCCACTCGGCACCGAGTATTGGCCTTTGTCATCGACTTCGTAGCGAATATTTCCGGGGTAGGTCACACGACAGGTCAGGCGCGGCACCGTGGGTGAACGCAGGAAGGTCACCTTCTCGGCCCGGCGCGGAATGGCAAAGAGGTCGGCACCGAGCATCAGGTCATAAAGATACGACTGCAGTCCGCCGTCAAGCAAGGTCGGGAGCAGGACGTAGCCCTCTTGCCGGCCGTCCTGCCACAACGCTTCGTCGACCTCGACCTCGAACATCAGGTGATCCGTGATGACATCGCGCCGCAATCGCCGCATGTTCCGGAAATGGGGTCCGTACTGGAAAGTTTCGCCGAGAACAGTCTCGATGCGTTCGTAGAGCTCGTCGTCCGCCGCATAGGACAAGGGCTCGTACCGGGACACATCGATCTCCGACACATGCTCCGGGACATCCGGAATGCAGTCGGTCCCAATGCGGCGGACCTGGCCCCGGCAGTGCAGCTCACACTCCGCCTCGACGTCGTAAGGCTGTGATGAGATCGCAAGGGTGTATTCATCCGGCGAATGGGGAACCGGATGCAGGGCCGTCTGCAACCTCACGGGCACCTTGGGAACCGGGCACGCCTGGAGGAACTCCAGCGTTTCGATGTGGACCGGCACGCCCTGGAGTGCCTGCAGGACAAGTTCGATAAAGCCGGCAGCCGGCATGATCGGGGCATGATGCACGCGGTGCTCCGCCAGCCACGGAAAAGCCGCTTCGGAGAAGCGCGCTTCGAAAAGCGGATGGTCGCAGGGCACCCGGTGACCCACCAGGGGCCCATGGGAATATTCGCTCTGCTTCTGCAGGAATTCGTCATCCAGCGTGTTGTCCACAGTCTTTTGCTCCTCCCGCGGATGCCCCGGCAAGCCATGAACGATGGGTTCCGGACGTGGATACTGGGCGGCAAAATCCAAGTTCACACCGGCCCTGAAAAGGCCTCCCTGGGCTTCGAGAAAACCCGTGCACGCATCCTGGTCCCGCATGAGCGTCGGAATGCAGGCGGGCGGCGGCGACACATCCTCCATGCATTGTGCAATGACCGGTTGCAGGGACGAATGCGGCGCCAGTTCCAACACCACATCGGGTCGATAATCCTGCTTGATGGTTTCCATCGCATCCACGAAACGGACCCGTTGGCGAATATTCGTCCACCAGTAGGTGCTGTCCAGCCGCCCCGTCTCGGTCCCCGTCACCGACGAGACAAAGGGGACCTCAGCGTCAAAGGAGTGATCATCCAGGAAGGAGAACGCCTCCAGCACCCCGCCCTTGATTGCATCCATCGCCCGGGAATGAAAGGCGATGTTGCCCGGGATCAGTCGATTCTGGAAGTTGCACCGGTCCAGCTCCTCCATCACGGGCCGCAAGTCCTCTTCACGACCGCAGATTACCGTATTGGCCGGGGCGTTTTCACAGGCGATCTCGATCTGGACGGGCCGGCCGTCATCAGGCCGGAAGGAAATGTCCAGGGCTTCCAGCAGTTCCTCCACGCCCGCGCGGCCGAGCCCGATGGCCAGCATGCGACCTGATCCCACCACACGCTGCTGCAAGGTGGCGCGATGGAAAACCAGGCGCGTTGCATCGGGAAGGGAGAGGGCACCCGAGGCATAGGCGGCAGCCACTTCCCCCGAGCTGTGGCCCAATACGCAATCCGGATAGATCCCCCAGGTCTTGAACAGCTCCACCAAGGCGCATTGGATGGCGAAGATGACAGGCTGGGCCAACTCGCATTCATCGAGTGCCGACTGTGAAGCCTCGAAGCAGGCCTCGCGCAACGAGGTCTGCGAACAGGTCCGCCAGTGCCGGTCGATCTCATCAATGGTGCGGCGAAACACCGGATGCGACTGATACAGGTCGCGCCCGCAACCCGCCCACTGCGTACCCTGCCCGGTAAAAACCATCAGCAACCGCCGCTCTCCCTCCTCTGCGGTGCCGATGGGAGCCCCGTCTTCCACGAATGCATCCAGCGCTCCGGCCAGTTCCTTGCCGTTGCGTGCCGCGAAGGCCGTACGCGCAGCAAAATGGGTGCGCCGGCGGCTGAGATTGCCGGCAAGCGTGTAGAGGTCCACCTCTTGCTCGCCGAGCAGCCGGCGCAGCCGGCGCGCACTCTCGGTCAGCGCCCTGGGCGTGCGTGCCGAAAGAGGAATCATGAAGCCCGCATCAGGTGCCAGCGGCACCGACCAGATTCTGGGTCGGGACGGCCGGTATTCCCGTACCACGCAATGGCCGTTGGCGCCGCCGAAGCCGAACGAGTTGATGCCCATCACCACGCAGTGCTCGGGGAACGGCTCGCATTCCGTCTGCACCCGCATGGGGCAGGAATCAAAGTCGATCTGCGGATTGGGCATCTGGAAACTCTTCGATATCGGTGCAAAGGTGCGTCGCTGCATCATCAAAACGACCTTGAGCAAAGCGCAGTGAAAAGCCGCGGCCTCCATGTGCCCGACATTGCTCTTGACGCTGGCAACCCGCAGCGGGGCCTCGCGCTCGAAGCCACTGAATGCCTCTGCAATGGCGTTGCCTTCCAGGGGGTCGCCGACCGCAGTTCCCGTGGCGTGTGCCTCGACATAGTCGAACTCGCACGGCGTACGGCCGGCACGAACCGCAGCCTCCTGCATCAGCAGAACCTGGGAGTGACGAGTCGGTGCGCTGATGAACCGGCCCGGTGCGAGCCCCACCGTACCATCGGCCGTCCCGGCCGCATTCACTGCCGTCGACTCGACCACCGCGAAGATGGGGTCTCCATCCCGTTCCGCCGCCGCCAAGGGCTTGATGGCAAAGACGAACGCTCCCTCCGAGCGCATGTATCCGTTGGCTTCAGCATCGAAGGAATGACACTTGCCTTCGGGACTGATGACCCCCATCAGGTTGAAGCTGCTGCTCATCCTGCTGCTGCCCAGATACGTGACAGCCCCGACAAGTGCCTGATCGCAATCACCGCATGCAAGCGCGTTCATCGCTGCATGCAGGGCACTCAGTCCGGCGGAACAGGCCGTGCAGTAAGTCGCCGACGATCCCATCAGGTTGAAGTGGTAGGAGACCCGATTAGCCAGCATGGCAAGACTGATGCCGGAGACGGAATATTCCGTGACGCCATGCTGCGGCCGCCAGTTGGACACGGCCGGAACCTGCGACCCGATGAAGACCCCGGTGGGGCTGTTGCGCAACCGGTAAAGGTCCCAACCGACATGTTCGATGGTCTCCCACGCACAATTGAGCAACATTCTTATTTGCGGTTCGGTCTGCCGCAATTCATGGTGGGACATGCCGAAAAACGCACGGTCGAAAAGCAGTTCCTCGTCGTCCCGAATCAGCCCTTCATACGGACTTGCCAGCCGCCCTGGCCCTGAAAATTCGCCAATGGGCAGGTGACCTTTTCCGTAGCGGTCGGTGACCGGCTCCTGGACCACCCCGCGCTCACTGAGCAGGCTCCAAAAATCGGAGTCCGAGCGGATACCGCCGGGCAGACGATGGCTGTATCCCACAATGGCAACGTCACTTTTCTCAGTCGATAAAACCACACCACCACTCGTTAGCTTGCTACAAAGAAAGTTCTCCTAACCGGGTATCAGAAGAACAAATTCTCTGGAATAACCACTGCATTCCCATCCCGGCGCAATCCGGGTCCGATACCCGGATGTTACCGCAATTCCCGCCAAGCATAAAACACGGTGTTTGAATTCCGAAGGGAAACCGCCGGGCTGGGGACGCACTCCATGGATGGGGGAATCGGGGTCGTTCTGCCATGGATTGGCGAATGGTTGCGGGGCTTGCCAGCAGTGCCCATTGATCAGGCTTTTTCCGGTACGGCATGCCTCTCGCTGAAAGTTCATTTTTGAACAATTTCCCGGAACCGGCCATCCTCCGCAGGGCTGCAACTCGGTTGCCGGTGGTTTTCCAGTGATTCCGCCCGACCGGTACCCTCCGCGTTCACGGTGCTTCGCGGAAGGGAAGAGACAGTCCCGGCAAGGGCCGGGGCCGCCGGCAGCACCGTGAAACCCGCACAGAGGCCCGGAGGGATGCGCGGGTGTCCGCGCCGGAAGTGGTCACGGGTGGAAACGCATGGTCGATTTCAGCACTCCTGCCGGCAGCGGCCCGGATTCCCGGGCCATCCATGTTCTAAAAGGGAATCGGCAAGGAGGGCCTTGCCGAACGGATCAGGGACCTGAATTGCTCCTGGATGAATTCAAGCTGACCCGGGCTGTCGGCCTCGAATCGCAGGATAAGCGTTGGTGTGGTATTGGAGGCCCGAATCAAACCGAAACCATCTTCAAAATCCGCGCGGACTCCATCAATGGTATTCACCGTGGCTCCATCGAATCTGGCGAGATCGATCAACTCCCGCACCAGTTCATGCGGTGCCCCCTCCTCCATGTCCAGCCTGAGCTCGGGGGTATTGACCGTATCGGGCAGTGCCGCAAAGACTTCCCACGGAGATTCTGGCCGGGATGCGAGCAATTCACACAGTCTTGCGCCGGCATAGATTCCATCATCGAACCCGCCCCAACGGTCATTGAAAAAAATGTGGCCGCTCATTTCGCCGGCCAGCACGGCCCCGGATTCCCGCAACCGGTTCTTGATGAAAGCATGACCGGTTTTCCACATCGTTGGTTTTCCCCCGTTTTCCCGGATGGTCCGGGGAAGAATTTGCGAGCATTTCACATCAAAAATAATTTCCGCACCCGGTGTACTGTTCAAGATTTCCCTGGAAAACAGGACCATTTGCCGGTCCGGCCAGATCACGCTGCCATCCGCGGAAACCACTCCCAACCGGTCGCCATCGCCGTCAAAGGCCATTCCGAAATCAGCACCCTCATGACCCACTGCCCTGATCAGGTCCTGCAGGTTTTCCAATCGGCTGGGGTCCGGATGGTGATTGGGGAAGTGGCCATCGACCTCGCAAAACAGTTCGGTTACCTCACAACCCAGGCTTTTGAATATTTTCGGTGCCACCGCACCGGCGACCCCATTGCCGCAATCAATCACCAGCTTGAGCGGCCGGGCAAGCGTGATATCGTCAACAATTGCCTGACGATACCTTGCCAGGCTATCTTCATGAACCAGGGAACCTGACCCGGTACAATAACGTCGGGCGAGGACTCTTTGCTTGATCTCCTGAATCGCTTCTCCAGACAGGGTGGAGCCCGCTATCATCATTTTCAGCCCATTGTATTCCGGAGGGTTATGACTGCCGGTTACCTGTACGCCCGTTCCGGCGCAATGCGTCACGGTTGCAAAATACAGGGCCGGTGTTGGCACCTGTGCAATCTCAATCACATTGCAACCCGTGGACAGGACCCCTCTTGCGAACATGGCAGCGAGACGAGGGCCACTGAGACGGCCATCCCATCCAAGGACCATGCTGTGGACCCCCTGCTCAATGGCTTCCGATCCGAAAGCCTTCCCGACCTGCTCCATCATTTCTGCAGTCAGGGTAGTGTCGACCACTCCACGGATGTCATACGCCTTGAAGATTTCGTGGGGGAAAGGCATGGTTACGGTGTGTATGACCGCAGGTGTCTATGAGAACGGGCTCCGCGCCATCGGGAGATTTCCCCTTCGGGCCCCGCTGGCGGTTGCCTCTGGCCGTTCAACCTCAAGGCCAGCCATACGGCAGGTCTGTCCGGTACAGCCGTTGCCAGCGGACACCCTCAGTTCACTTTGTGAACCGCCCGCTTGTCGACGGACAAGGCCGCCTCGTGCACTGCCTCGGAAAGTGTCGGGTGGGCGTGGATGGTCCGGGCGAGGTCTTCCGAGCTGGCCTGGTATTCCATTGCCAGGACGCATTCTCCCATCAGTTCGGAGACGTGCGGTCCGACCATATGGACTCCCAGCAATTGATCGGTTTGGCGGTCCGCCACCATTTTTACAAATCCATGGGGTTCCTCCATGGCCTTGGCACGACCCGTCGCTGCGAAAGGAAACTGACCGGTTTTGACTGCCACACCCCTGGCTTTCAATTCCTTTTCGGTTTGCCCTACCCAGGCGATTTCCGGGGACGTATAGATCACCCATGGCACACAGTTGAAATCAATGTGCCCCACTCCGCCCGCGATTCGCTCCGCGACCGCAACCCCCTCCTCGGAACTCTTGTGTGCCAGCATGGGCCCCCTGACCGCATCCCCGACTGCCCAGATATGCGGTACGCTGGTCCGGCACTGGTCATCCACTTCAATAAAACCCATGGCGTCGGTCGAGACACCGCTATCGGCAGAAAGCAGCCCTTCCGTTGCCGGCTTGCGGCCAACCGCAACGATGATCTTGTCCACCTCCAAAGACTGCGGCTGGTCCTTCCGGGTATACGTCATCTTCAACCCAGTTGCCGTGGAATCCACCTGGTTCACCATGGCACCGAGACGAATATCCAGCCCCTGCTTGACGAACTGCCTTTTTGCCTCCCTCGCTACCTGATGATCCGCCACTGCAAGAAATTCATCCAGCGCTTCCAAAATAACCACCTCCGATCCGAGCCGGTTCCAGACACTGCCGAGTTCCAGGCCGATGACACCCGCTCCGATAATGCCGAGACGGCCGGGAACATGATCAAACTCCAGGGCTCCCGTCGAATCCACAATATGTTCGTAGTCATAGGGAATCGACGACAGTTCAATGGGGACCGAACCCGGAGCGAGAATGATATCCCTGGCCGCAAAGGCCTGGACCAGCTGCCCCTCATCATTCAGCACCTGGACGGTATTGCCGGACATGACCCTGGCATGGCCCTGTATCGAGGTAATCCTGTTGGCCTTGAACAACTGGGCGATGCCTCCGGTCAGCCCTTTGACAATCTTTTCCTTCCTCGATTGCATTTTTGCAACATCCATCCGGACATTTTCCGCCTGGATACCATGGGCCGCAAACTGGTGATTGACCTTGTGGAATTGTTCAGAACTGTCCAGCAATGCCTTGGACGGGATACATCCCACATTCAGGCAGGTTCCTCCCAGCGATGCCTGGCCGTCTGCATTGGCCTGGCCATCGATGCAGACGGTATTCAGCCCAAGTTGTGCACACCGGATGGCGGCCACATATCCGCCGGGGCCCGCACCCACGACAATCACGTCAAAGCTTTCCGTCATTCTTCAGTCCCGTGTTGTAGAGTTAACAGTCCAGCAGCAATCTCGCCGGATCTTCCAAGACATCCTTGATGGTGACCAGGAACTGCACCGCTTCCTTGCCATCGACAATACGATGGTCGTAGGACAAGGCAAGATACATCATCGGCCGGACCACCACCTCCCCGTTTTCAGCCATGGGGCGTTCCTGGATCTTGTGCATGCCAAGAATGGCGCTCTGGGGCGGGTTGATGATCGGCGTGGACACCAATGATCCGAAAACTCCCCCGTTCGTGATGGTGAATGTCCCGCCTGTCAGCTCATCCATGCCGATTTTTCCTTCTTTTGCGCGCTCCCCGTAGCGCTTGATTTGCGACTCCACCTCTGCGAAACCCATTTTTTCGCAATTTCGCAGCACCGGCACCACCAGCCCCCGGGGGGAGGCCACGGCAATCCCAATATCATTGTACCCGTGGCGAACGATATCGGTCCCATCGATATAGGCATTGACCAGAGGGAAACGCTGCAGGGCTGCCACACTCGCCTTGACAAAGAAAGACATGAACCCCAAGCGGGCACCATGTTTCCGTTCAAAGACCTCCTTGTACCGGGCACGCAGTGCCATGACCGGCTGCATATTCACTTCATTGAATGTGGTCAGTTGCGCGGTCGTGTGTTGTGACTGGACCAGTCGATTGGCAATCGTCTGCCGCAACCGGCTCATCGGCTCCCGGATTTCCTGGCGCTCACCCGCCGGAGCCGCGGGGTCTGCCGGTGCTTTCGCGGGTTCTTCCGTCCGCGGGGTTTCGGTTGGGGCTTCCTCGGCACTTTCCTTGCCGGGATCAGCCGAATCCGCAATATGGCTGAGCACGTCCCCCTTGGTGATCCGCCCATCCCGGCCGGTCCCCTTGATCATCGCTGGATTCAACCCGGCTTCCTCCACCAGCCGCCGGACTGCCGGACTCAGTCTCTCATCGGACGTTGCATCCGGTGCATGGTCCCCCGGCGGGTCCTTCCCGTCCGCCGCCTCGGATGCCGCGGCCGCACCGGGCTCCAGCCTGGCCAGAACCTGTCCGGCCAGCACGGTGGAACCGGCCTGCTCCACAATTTCAGCGAGGATGCCATCTTCAGGCGTCGGCACTTCAAGCACTACTTTATCGGTTTCCACCTCGACAAGGATTTCGTCTCGACCGACAAAATCTCCAACCTGTTTGTTCCAGTCCAGCAACAAGGCATCGGCCACCGATTCGGGCAAGACAGGCACTTTGATTTCAATTGTCATATTGTTTCTATACGGGCTGATGAAAAAATGAAAAACGCCAACGCTGAGCGGGTTCTAGGAACTGTCGCTCCCCGCAGCCAGCGCCTGGCTGACGATCTGCTGCTGCTGCTTTACATGCAGCTGGTAGTAACCCACCGCGGGGGACGGGGACCCTTCCCGGCCAATATAGCGCAATCGCTGGTTTTCGTTAAGCAGTCGGCTCAGATAGTAGTAGATCTGATACCAGCATCCCTGGTTCTTGGGCTCCTCCTGACACCATACGACCTCGCCGGCATTCGGGTATTTCTCCATTTCCGCCCGCAGTTCCTGGTCCGGGAACGGGTGAACCTGTTCCAGCCGGACAATCGCAATATGCCTGATTTTTCGGGTACGCCGCTCTTCAAGCAGGTCGTAGTAGACTTTTCCGCTGCAGATGATCAGCCTCCTGACCTGTTTCGCCGGCAGCCGGTCGATTTCACCCAGTACCGGGCAGAATTTTCCATCCTCCAGGTCTGTCGGTTCCGATACCGCCAGTTTGTGACGAAGCAGGCTCTTGGGAGTCATGACGATCAGGGGACGCCGATAGGAACGCATCATTTGCCGGCGCAACATATGGAACATTTGCGCGGGCGTGGTGGGAATGCAAACCTGCATGTTGTGTTCCGCACACAACTGCAAAAACCGTTCCAACCGGGCGGAAGAGTGTTCCGGGCCCTGGCCTTCCAGTCCGTGGGGCAACAACATCACCAGGCTGCAGATGCGGGACCACTTGGCCTGGCCACTGCTGATAAACTGGTCGATGACCACCTGGGCGCCATTCACAAAATCCCCGAACTGGGCTTCCCAGATCACCAGCGTACGGGGTTCGGTGGTGGAATACCCGTATTCAAACCCGAGCACCGCCTCTTCTGAAAGCAGCGAGTTGATAACCAGAAAATCGCTGTGGTTCCGGGTCAGGTATTGCAGGGGAATGTGTGTCCGCGGCTGCGACTGGTCGTGGAGCGTTGCATGGCGGTGGGAGAATGTCCCCCGACCGACGTCCTGGCCGGACAGGCGTACCTTGTATCGCTGGTCAAGCAATGAGGCGTATGCCAGCACCTCCCCGCACCCCCAGTCCATCGGTTTGTCGCCTTTGGCCATGGAAATCCGGTCCTGCAGAATGGATTCAACCCGCTTGTGAACGACAAAGTCGTCCGGGGACTGTGCCAGTTTTTCAGCCAGGCCCACCAGTGTCTCATGACTCACCCCGGTATCCACTTCCTCCCGCCAGTCGTTCCCCATGTAGGGTTTCCAGTCGAGTATGTTCAGTGCCTTGTTGGGGTCGATGACCTGGCCGGCAACGATCTGGCCCCGGTCCAGTTGGTCCCGGTATTGCGCCACCATGTCCCTGACCCGGTTTTCGGTAATCACACCTTCGGCGACGAGTTTGTCTGCATACAGCTGCCGGGTGGTTTTGTGTTGCTTGATTTTCCCGTACATGATCGGCTGGGTAATGGCGGGTTCATCCGCCTCGTTATGGCCATGCCGCCGGTAGCACACCAGGTCCAGCACCACATCCCCGCAAAATTTCATGCGATATTCCATGGCCATTCTGGTGGCATAAATCACCGCATCGGGATCGTCTCCGTTGACATGGAAAATGGGGGCCTGGACCAGTTTCGCGACTTCGGTGCAATACAGCGTGGAACGGGCATCGAGTGTATTGGTGGTAAATCCGATCTGGTTATTGACAATGATATGGACGGTACCGCCCGTTGAAAATCCCCGGGTCTGGGCCATGTTCAGGGTCTCCATCACCACTCCCTGGCCTGCAAATGCGGCATCCCCATGGACAAGAATCGGAATCACCTGTTTACGGCCGCTGTCCTTTCGGCGTTCCTGGCGGGCACGCACGGAACCTTCCACCACGGGACTGATGATTTCAAGGTGGGAGGGATTGAAGGACAGTGCAACATGCACGATCCCGCCCGGAGTCTGTATGTCCGAGGACGCCCCCTGGTGGTATTTCACATCTCCCGTATTGGTATCCGCATCATCGGTCTCGTAGGAGCCTTCAAACTCACTGAACAACTCTGCCGGGGACTTGCCCAGAATGTTGACCAGTACATTCAACCGGCCCCGGTGGGCCATGCCGATCACCACCTCCTTCACCCCGCTGCTGCCAAACTGCTGGATCAGGTCCGACAACATCGGAATCAACGAATCTCCCCCTTCCAGGGAGAAGCGCTTTTGGCCCACATACTTGGTATGCAGGTATTTTTCCAGCCCCTCTGCCGCGGTCAGCCGGTCCAGCACCTCTACGCGCAATTCATCCGGATAAGGTTTGCCGGTCGACTCGATTTCGATCTGGTCAAGCAGCCAGGTGCGCTGGCTCAGCGCATTGATATAACGAATTTCATAACCGATGGATTGGCAATAGACCTCATGGAGAAACTTCAGGATGTTGCGTAAAGTCATCCGCCCGCCATTGCCCATGCCGCCCACATCGAATGTGGTATCGAGGTCCTTTTCACTCAAATTGAACTGGTCCAGCTGGATTTCATGCGCATCCCCTCTTGGCATGACGCCGATCGGGTCCACATCCGCCAGCAAATGCCCCAAAGACCGGAAGGTCATGATCAGTTTCAGTACCCGGGCCTGTTTGTAGGTCGTGCTTTCAAGCCAGGCCTGGGACCCGCTGTCATGGACAGCACTTTCACTGATCGAGATATCCGGCAGGGAAGCAAATACGGATTTCCATTGGGCAAGCTCACCATTGCCCGGGCCTTCTGCCTGGGTTTCCTGGTACAGGGATTCGAGGTAAGTCATGTTCCCGCCACTCAAAAAACCCAAATCTGTGATTTGGTCGGTATCCACTGGTTTCATAGAATTGTCTGTCAGATTAGATGATGCGATCCGTTTTCTGGGTGACAAGTATACCAAAACCATACCCTGTTACAGCTTTTAAATCAGGGTAACCCCCTGACACTGCCCCGTTGGGTGAATCTTCCGATTCCATGATGACGGACCGTTTCCGGCAGTGCGGCCAATGAAGTCATTGAATGGAGCAGTCGGCCTGTTTTCCACTTCGGGGTCATCGCCCGGTTCGGTCGTTCCCGGCCATTGCGGACCGGGGAGGAAAATGTGCAGGTTGGAGCCGGGCGGAATGATCCATTGGCGATACGATGGTCCCTGCCGTTTCCGGCAATACACCTTTTCAATGCACGGGTCGTGTTGCCCCGTGACTGAGGTGCAGCGGGCCGCCAGACCGGAAGATTTGATCCTCCACAACCTGACCGGGAACGCACCGCTTGTCCTTCGCCGGTTTTCATGCCTTTCAGCGATTCAATTATCGGAACGGTTTCACGGGAATATGGTTTAGAATCCCATGGATGAATGCACCCGGTTTCAATGAACGGTACAGCCGCCAGATTCGCCTGCCCAGGATTGGCGAAAAGGGCCAGCGCAAGCTGGTGGACTCCAGGATCTTTATCGTCGGCATGGGGGGCCTGGGCTCCCCGGTGGCATTGTACCTGGCGGCAGCCGGTGTCGGTCACATGACCATTGCCGACTTTGACCTGGTGGATGAGTCGAATTTGCAGCGCCAGATCATCCATACCCAGAATGACATCGGCGGTCTTAAGGCAGAGTCGGCAGCGCATTCATTGCGGCAGATCAATCCGGCTATCCAGGTGGAAACCCTGGATTATTCGCTGGACCAGGATGATTTCACTGAACAGTGCGCAACGGCAGACCTGCTCATTGACTGCACCGACAACTTCCCGACACGGTTTGCATTGAATGAGGTTGCCCTGAAATCGGGGATTCCATGGGTATCCGGGGCGGCCATCCGATGGGAAGGACAAGTGACCGCCTTTGATCCGCGCCACGAATCCAGTCCCTGTTACCAGTGCCTGTATCCAAACCCATCCATGGACAGTGCGACCTGTGAAATGGAAGGCGTTGTGGCGCCGCTGGTCGGGATCATCGGAACCATGCAGGCCATGGAAGCCGTGAACATCTTGATTGGTGAAGGCCAACTCCATGGCATTGTCTGGCTGTTTGATGCCCAGAGCATGGAATGGCAGAAAATGGTTCTGCCGAAAAACCCCCGTTGCCCTGCGTGCGGTCACGCCTGAGCCGGTTCCGGCCCCTGTTTCCTCCTGCCGGCCGCCCCGCCGCGGGCCAGGGCGGGAGGAGGCCCCGCTTCAGCTCAGAATGAGGAAATCACCCCCCTGGACTCCAGCAGTCCGATCACTTTCTCCACACACTGGTCCAGGTTGAGCATGGATGTGTTGACCGTCAGGTCCGCATTTTCCGGCTCTTCATAGGGAGAGGAAATTCCCGTGAAATCCGAAATTTCTCCCTTTCGGGCTCTCTGGTACAACCCTTTGACATCCCGGCTTTCACACACTTCCAGCGGACACTCGCAATAGATTTCAAGAAAATCCTCGTCGTAATCGACGATTCTCCTGACTCGTTGCCGGTCCACCTGGTATGGCGAGATAAATGCCGTCAAGGCGATGGTCCCCGACTCGATGAACAGTTTGGCCATTTGCCCGATGCGCCGGATATTTTCGGTCCGGTCTTCTTCGGAAAAGCCAAGGTCGCCGCACAGTCCGTGGCGAACATTGTCTCCATCAAAGACAAATGTCCGGATGCCGCGCCGGTGAAGCTCTTCTTCAACCGCATGGGCCAGCGTGGACTTGCCGCTTCCCGACAATCCGGTAAACCAGGTGATCACGCTGCGATGACCGTTCTGTTTTTCCCGCCTGACGCGGGTAACCGTCGGTCTATGCCAAACCGTATTCACGGATTTTTCGTTCATTGCTCTTCACTGTATCAGCCGATGCGTAAACCCAGGCGGACCCTTGCGGCCGGTTTCCCTGTTCGAATTCGAACCGATACAAAAATTCCATGGTTCAAAAACATCCGCCGATGCCCCGGGAACCCCTGCCTGTCCGCCCCCGGTGACGATGGCTCCGGAGCTCCGGCTCAGCCTGCAGTACCGGCACTGCAATGCCGTACCCGGCCGCCTGGGAACCCGGGGTGCGGACCCGTCCCGGTTTGCCGGCCCGCCGCGGCCGGTCTGCCCGGACGCGGCGTTTCCCCGGTTCCGGGATCAGTGCCTGGTGACGGAACGCTGGTAATACCCCTGAATGATCCGGTCAATCACCATGGCAACGAACAAAATGGCCAGGCCAGCGAGCATTCCCTGTCCCTTCGCCGCATATTGCAACGCCACCAGAACATCCTGACCCAGGCCCTTTGCTCCAATCAGCGATGCGATGACCACCATGGACAGACACATCAGGATAGTCTGGTTGATCCCGGTCATGATGGAAGGCATGGCAAGAGGCAGTTCAATATCCTTGAGCAGCGTCCATTTTGTGCATCCAAAGGCAATCGCGGCTTCCTTGGTATTTTCCGGTACACCCCGCATTCCCAGAGCCGTCAGGCGGATCACCGGGGGCATCCCGAAAATCAGTGTCGCCAGGACACCCGGCGGCTTTCCGGTTCCAAAAAACGCAATGATGGGAATCAGGTAAACAAAAGCAGGCATGGTCTGCATGAAGTCCAGCACGGGCAACGCCGCATTGTAGGCGCGTTTGCTTTTCCCGAACCAGATTCCCAGCGGGATACCCATCAGCAGGCACAGAAATGCCGCCGCCCCCAGCAGTGCCACGGTAATCATGCTGGTTTCCCACAGTCCGCACAGCCCCAGATAAGCCAGGGCAGCGGCCGAAAAGATCGCGATCCGGGGTCCCGCCAGCCGCCAGGCAGTCACCACGACAACCGTCATGACCACTGGCCAGGGTGTCCCGACGAATATCGTTTCGAGACCATCCAGCACGGCCCGAATGGAGGCCACAACACCGTCAAACACGTCCCCGAATTGCAGCGAAATACTGTCAAATCCCTCATCCATCCAGGTGGATATCGGGGAAAAGTACTGCTTCTTCTCCACCGGAAACTGCGTGACAAAGGGAGCCAGCACCGGAGAGATTTTCGCAACCGTGAATTTGTACAGCGTGAGAGGGACGATGATCAGCCACAGGATGCCGCTGAATGCACCCCAGTACCAGTTGAACCCGGACAGGGTTTGGGGCTCCGCCCTCCAGGTCAGGTACTGCTTCTCGTAGCGGATATTGGCATAGAACCCCTGTACCACCCGCAGAGCGATCAACAGAATGATTCCAACAACCAGAAACATGGTGGCACCCGCTGAGGCCGCCGCGGCCTCCTCAAGAAGACGGTCCGCCACTTTTTTCAGGTTCTCGGCCCGGGCAAATATCTGGTCAGCACCCGAATCCCCCGCAAGTTTTGCCGCTTCGGCCTGGGCAAATGTCTCGGTATATTTCTCCGTTAATTTGTCGACCCTGGCAAGTTTGTCCGCACCCAGTTCACCCCAAAGACCTTTGCCTATCTGGACAAAGGCCAGTATTTCGAGCACCATAAAGGTCCAGAAAAACCCCCATAAACCTCTGGCCGCGCCCCAAAAGGGGCCAACCAGGGCCACATTCCGGTTCCAGGACCAGGGAAACTTGGTTGCCGATTGGATTTTGTCGAATTCACGTTCATAGTAAGCTTCATTTGTACCAACAAAATCCTTGATGCTGGCGCCAAGCTCGTTTGCCTCTGGCACAATTCCAGATTCTTTCATCAGTTGTCACCTCCTTTAATGCCTTTAAGCAGCGTTATTTTATTGACCACACCGATATCCTTGCCGTCATCGGTGATGACAATGGGTTGGTCTGTGTTGGTCGAAAGATCAATCAACCCGCTCAAATCGGTATCGTGGGGGGTGCGGATGGATTTCGACAGGTCATCTCCCTGCTGTAGTTGGTATTCGTCCATCTTTTCCATGATGGTATGCGCAAAGATCAATTTCAAAGTTGAAATCCCCTCGACAAAATCCCGGACATAATCGTCTATCGGATTGGTGACGATTTCTTCCGGCGACCCGATTTGGACGATGACGCCGTCTTTCATGATCGCGATGCGATTGCCGATACGGATGGCCTCGTCCAGATCATGGGTAATGAAAACCGTGGTTTTCCCGAGGTCGGCCGACAAGGCCATGAACTGTTCCTGCAATTGTCGCCGAATCAGGGGGTCCAGTGCGGAAAAGGGCTCGTCCATCAGCAGAACTTCAGGATCTGAAGCAAGCGCTCTGGCCAACCCGACACGCTGTTGCATCCCTCCCGACAGCTCACTGGGATACCGGTCTTCGAATCCGTCCAGGTTCACCAGGCTGAGACATCGCTGGGATTCCGCCCAACGTTTCGACTTCGGCTCTCCCTGGACCTGCAGCGGGAAAGCAACATTGTCCCGCACTGTCCGGTGGGGAAACAGTGCCATATGCTGAAACACCATACCGATATGGGCAGCCCGCATTTGACGCAACTCATCTTCACCCAGCGCCATGACATCCTTTCCGAGAACATTGATTTGGCCCACGGTCGGTTCCAGCAATCGGTTCAAATGCCGCACCATGGTGGATTTTCCAGACCCGGAAAGCCCCATAACGCAAAAAATCTCTCCCCGTGCAACCTCGAACGTGCATTTCGCCACGCCAATGACACATCCGAATTTTTCGAGCACTTCGGACTTCCCCAACCCGTCGGTCTTGATGGCTTCCATCGCCTCGTGGGCACGGTCACCGAAAATCTTCCATACATCATCAAGTTTTATTACCTGTTCACTCACTAATCTCGCCTCCAGTTTATGTAGGATTTGGGCACCACCAACATTATCACAATTTTTCGCACCGGGACTGATACGGTTCAGTCGCCACCATCCGTTTGCGGTCGCAGTCTCCGGTTATCCCTGCACCCGTACCCGCTGTCCATTCATGCCAATAAAAAACGAGCGACACCCTGAGAGTGCCGCCCGTCTATGAATGACAACCGAATTTATAGTTAGACTACCAAACCAGGTCCCTATTGCAACCAGGAGTTCACCAGGTCGGCATGATCGGACACCCATTGTTTGGCATATTCTGCCGTGTCCACTTTATCCACAACAATGGCATAGGTCATGGCGGAAACAAGATCGGTATCCAGCTTGACGCTGCCCAACATGGATGCCACTTCGGGATGGCTGTCCTTCAGGCTGCTTGCATAGTGGATGTGCAGGTAAGCCAGATCCCATGCTACCGGAGTACTGGATTTTTCCAGCCAGTCCGGGTCATCGGTCGGCTGGATCATGGTCCATTTTGACTCATCATAAGCGGGCTCTTCCAGAATAACCAGATCGTGCAACGCAAATACATGGTTGGGGGTATAGCAGAAAAACACGATGTTTTCGTTTTTGGCCACCGCTGCATCCACTTCCGCCATCGCCAGGGTTTCATCCATCTCCAACAGGTTCATGGTGACATCATACCCATAGCTCTTGGCGCGGACTTTCTCAACATTGGTGGAGGCCCAGCCCGATGCACCAATCCAGACTTCACCCATGCCATCGCCATCCTCATCGAAATTTACTGCCATATCCGGATCCGTCAGGTCCGAAATGGCCGATATTCCGGTCCTTTCGGCCGTGGCCTTGGTCACACACATCCCCTGGAATGCCGCCACACCATTGGGGTTCATGGAAACCGTTCCTTTCTCTTCAACGTAGGTCTGGTACAGATTCGCCTGGTTCGGCAACCAGACTTCAGGGTGCACATGCATGCTGCCACCATCCATGGCTTCAAAAACAACCGGATTGGTGCCGTTTTGCAACTCTACTTCCAGCCCATAGTTGTCTTCTATGACAACTTTAAGTATATCCGCTGTCATTGCAACCGATGGCCAGTTCGGCACACCAATCACAAGATCTGCCGCCTGGGCAACACCACCGAAACCCATCGTCCCGGCAACGAGGATACCAGCCAGTTTATTGTTTACTTTTTTCATGTAATTCTCCACAAAGGTTTTAGAAAATTTTTCCACTTACGTAATGTAACTGATCATTCAAAACATATCATGACCGGACCAGCAAAAAGGAGACATAATAGTTTTGCAACTGGCTGAATTCCACCGTATAACCCGGGTTTCGAACCCTAACCTGTTAATTCGTATTATAGCCCCAATCAGTCAATGGTAGCAAACAACCGGATCAAAGTGTACAACGGCAACAGACCATGCCAGGAATGGAGCTGCAGGCCCTGCAGACCGGCTTCCCCTGCCGGCATTATTTCCCGCTGCATGGCCAGGGTCATTTTCTGGCGGAATTTGCCTCAGGAGCCGTAGCCGGTGTTCCCCCAACCCCCGCTCCTTCCGAAAGGGGAAACCGGGGTCACCCGCCTGCTGACCAAGCAAAGCAAGGCAATCCTCTGGAAAACAGGCGGGTTGAACGATCATTCGGCATGATCATTTCTTGTCCCGGTGATGGGGCGGCATCGCGCTTTGCACGATTTTCCGACAGCTTTTATTTCCAATGAAAACAATGCAATAGCCTTTCTTCGGGGACAGCCCCTCGAATAGTTGACATCCAATAGAGCCGGCCCAATGGTGCCGGACCACCGGGTGGTCGCCTGCCTGGCGGCCAAATGGGCGCAGAATACGAATGCGAGGCAGGCGCAGTCAGGCCGGACTTCCCTGGCGGCAAGTGCCGGTCCGTCTGTTAGCCGGTTTCTGTCATCCTTCCCACGGGTATGGCATCGGTTTTAAATCGCGTATATGATATCGTCGACCGTGGTTAAGCTGTTTTAGTGATTCTTGGTGCCCTGCACCTTTGGTTGAAGTAAATTTTCGTTAAAATCCCGGATTGCCCTCATCGCTGTGATGCAGGAACCGCACTTGTGGATTTCATTCACCGGAGTACAGATAAATGCCCTTTTTGCCAGACCTTAAAGAAAACATTGCCCATGAAAAAACCGGACATCCCCCTGAATACTGGGGAATCAATAACGAATACAGTGTCTTGAAGGATGTCCTGTTGGGCAAGCCCGAATATTTCAAGTGGGTGGAAGCGGGTCCCCTGATCGGTCGTACGCTGCGAAACATGCATAAAACCGGAATCAAGTTTGATTTCGATCTCGCGCAGCAACAACACCGGGAGATGGTGCGAATCTATGAACAGGAAGCGGGGGTAACCTGCCATTACCTGGATGCTGATCCGGTACTCCATCGAAACTTTTTTGCCCGTGATTCCAGTGCAATGACGCCCTGGGGCGCCCTCATTTGCCACATGCAACTGAAATGCCGTCGTGCGGACTATGCAAGCGTCATCAAGTTCTACCAGGAGAACAATATTCCAATCTGGAAATTTGTGACCGCCGGGCATTTTGAAGGGGGTGATTTTGTCATTCTCGAACCCGGGACGGTTCTCATTGGTTATTGCGGGGAACGTTCCGAGAAGGAAGGTTCCGAACAGGTTGCGGAATTTGTCCGCGAGCAGGGATGGGAATGCGAAGTCGCGCCGATCCCGGCCTTGTTTGTCCACATGGATGGACTGGTGGTCCCGCTGGATGAAAAACGGGTGGTGACCTGCCTCGATGCCCTGGAAGGCTGGGTGATTGACTGGCTGAAGAAAAAAGGATTCGAGTTCGTGGATGTGGGCTTCCAGGAAGCCAAGAACCTGGGGGTCAACCTGGTCGCACTGGGCAACCAGAAAGTCCTGTCCATGTCCGGCAGTGTGAAGCTCAACGAGACCTTGCGTTCGATGGGCTACCAGGTCTTCGCACCGGACATGTCCATGTTTACCCTTGGCGGCGGCGGTGTGCACTGCCTGTGCCAGGCTCTCAAACGCACCCCCGTATGACAACGCCCATGTCCGCACATCATCACCTGAGGGTCAACGGCCAGCGCCTTTGGGACAGTATCATGGCCATGGCTGAAATCGGTCCCGGAGAACAAGGCGGGTCCCGCCGCCTGGCGCTGACCGAGGAGGACAAGCAGGGACGCGACTTGTTTATCGAGTGGTGCAAAGCCGAAAACTGTTCGGTCACGATTGACGACATGGGAAATATTTTTGCCACGCGGCCCGGCACGGACAATGACCTGCCACCGGTCTGCTCCGGGAGCCATCTGGACACCCAGCCGCATGGCGGAAAATTCGATGGCATCTATGGCGTACTGGCCGCGCTGGAGGTCATCCGGACGCTGAATGAAAATGACATTTCCACCCGGGCTCCCGTTGAGATTGTGATGTGGACCAACGAAGAAGGTTCCCGGTTTGCCCCCGCCATGGTGTCTTCCGGGGTATTTGCCGGATTGTTCGAGAAGGAATATGCCTACAGCCGCACCGACAGTCAGGGCAAGTCACTCCGGGACGAGTTGGAAAAAATCGGGTATCTGGGGGCACAGCGGTGTGGTGACCACCCAATGGCGGCACTGTTCGAGGCACACATCGAACAGGGACCCATCCTGGAAAGGGACAACCACCAGATCGGTATCGTCATCGGCGGGCAGGGCCAGCGATGGTTTGACATCACCATCACCGGGCAGGACTCCCATGCCGGCTCCACGCCCATGCCCGGACGAAGAGATGCCCTGGTGGCGGCCTCCGGGCTGATCCGGGCGGTCCAAAAGATCGCTCTTGAACACGGTCCTCACGGAGTCGGAACCGTGGGAGAGATCAGCGTATCCCCCAATTCCCGCAATACGATTCCCGGTGAGGTTTTCCTGACCGTGGACCTGCGAAATCCCGACGATGCGGTGCTGGGCCAGATGCGGGACAGGTTGGGCGAACACTGCACATCCATCAGCGACTCCCACAACGTCCAGATCAATCTTGACGAAATCTGGCACAACCCGCCTGTCAGGTTCCACCAGGACTGCATCCGTGCGGTCAGCGATGCAACCAGGGCATTGGGGTACGGACACCAGGAAATGGTTTCCGGGGCGGGACACGATGCCTGCCAGGTTTGCAGAATCGTCCCCACTTCCATGATATTCGTCCCCTGCGAAGGAGGCCTCAGCCACAATGAACAGGAGCATGCCGAACCGGAAGACCTGGAAGCCGGATGCAATGTTCTGCTGCATGCGATGCTAGCACTTGCCGGGCGGTGAGCAATCGGCTTGCCCGGCAACCGCTCCACAGACATGTGCCGGTTCATATCATAGTCAGAGTAGACGAGGGAAAATACTGTAATAGGGGCAACCCCCGTAAGTCATTGAAACCAAAAGAATCCGGTTTTCGATCCTTCCGAAAACCTACGAAGTCAAGGCCGACTGTATTCGCATGCAAACAACCGTGACGAAGGACTGATCTATGTTCAAAGCGGCGTGCTGACCGGAGTCAGCAGCGTAAAGCGCTTTCCTGATCAGCTGCGGCGCATCAAGTTCATCGACCGCGAGCGAGACAAGACTTTGGTCTTTCTCACCAACAACACGTACCTGCCAGCGCAAACGATCGCGCAACTGTATAAGAACCGATGGCAGGTCGAGCTGTTTTTCCGTTGGATCAAGCAGCATCTGAGGATCCAGTCATTCTACGGGGTCAGCGAAAACGCGGTCAAAACGCAGATATGGATCGGTGTTTCGGTCTACGTGCTGATCGCGATCATGAAAAAACGAATGAACCTGGATACCAGTCTCTACACTATTTCGCAGATTCTCGATACCACCCTGTTCGACAAAATACCGCTAAATCAACTGTTTATGGACTACGGATACAGAACGGAACAGACCGACGTTCCTAAACAATTGAATTTATTCGATTTTTAAACGGGACACTAGTGTCTGGAATACACAACTGTTGGACATCGGTCTATCACAAGACTCATTTCGCGCCCCACCGATGTCGGTCTTTGGTAGCACGATCCAGCCAATCCTTTGCCCTTTCGATATTCTCTCGAATTTCATTGGCTTGATCTTTGATCTCTTCCAACGAAGCTCTCTTAGAAACTTCGAGTTGTATAGGTAACGCGGACAATTGGCGATTAAAGCTTAACTCACGCATCAGTTTTTCTGTGATCTTCTTGATTACAGCTTGACTCAAATTTTTCAAACCTGGCCACGACAAGAGATTTTGAGCAAATTCTTGAATACTTAGTGCATTTACTTCGGTCTTTTCCGCGATTAGTCGTCTGACAGCTTGCTCCCATTCATCAAAACACGAGATATTGTACGCTGCCAAACGCTTCTGGTATTCAAGTTGGATCTTCCTTTGTCTTTCAACTAGAATCGCTCGAAGTCTCGTTCCAGCTTTGGATCCTTGACGGTCAAATGGCATGTCATCATAGTCATCATAGATCTCTGACATGCCAACCTGCTTCTTTGAGCATTCCCACCAGTCGCCCCAAGAAATCAGGATCTCCCCCCAGTCTGATCGTTTTTCCTTATAAATTTTATTCGGATTAGGCAGAGAGCGTGTCCATATCCCTTGTGGGAGTTCCTCTTTCAGATTTGGATGCCAGTTTCTCAACGGAGCAAATTTCTCCGATTCTCCTTTCAACTCTTGGCCAATTTTTGCAAGACCTCTGTACGCCACCAAGTGTCTTGATCCGACTTCCCAAAGTTCTCTCAGATAACCGTTTACCACATGGGTGACATGTTCTTCCCGTTGCTGTTCAAGTTCATGACTTTGACGTTCTAGCTGCTGTCTGATTTTAAGGAGCTCCTGCTTTTCTTCGGAAAGCTGTTGCTTTTCCTCAGAAAGTTGTTGCATCTCCTTTCTTGCATCCAGAAGATCTGCTCTTAGAATTTCGACCGCCAACTCGCCTACTCCAGAAAAGAACACCACCCAAAGGGTGACTACAGCCACCAACGTAGTTGCGATTGCTTGTATCCATACAGCTACAGATTGCATGGCGCTCGTTATATGGTTTCTATTAATCGCTTCGTTTGCAGCCTAGGAGTTCTCACAGCGGGGCCCCGCTGCGCTGACGCGCAGGGAACTTGAGCAG
>WTGA01000037.1 GCA_011523765.1 Gammaproteobacteria bacterium | reverse complement strand
TCCCGGCTGTGCGTTCCCGGAATCCGGCGCGGACTTCACACCGCTTTTCGGTGTTGGGAGTGGTCATCGGCACGGTACCATGGGCAAATGGCGGGTACAGGCAGTATAGCTTCCGCAGACGGGACCGTCAATGTCCGCGGCACCGGGCTGTCCGCGGCACCGGGCGGGAGGAGGGGACCCGGTGGTTTTTCGCGGCGCGGTCCGGGGCCTGGACCGGCTGGATCCGGGTGCCCGGTTTGACGGGGAAATGCCGGATTTCCGGCAGCGGACCGGGAAACCGGTTGCATTGCAGACCGGTTCTGCCGGAGACCATTTTCCCGTCAATGTCCCGGGATTGGTATAATGCGCGGCAAAGCCGGAATCCAGGGTGATTCCAACGTGTTTCAGGCATCATTGACAGTGGACAGGGCGGAGATTGAAACCGGGAAACGAACCACAAAATCCCAGGACATATCTGGTGACTGGAGCCGGTTCCGGCATTGGTCGTGCGGTTTCCGGTCGCCTGGCTGCGGATGGGGCGAATGTTCTGGCGGTTTCCCGTCAGCCTGAAGGGAATGCGGCCGGGTGCCTGCCGGCATCCGGTTCTTTCCGGTATTTCCAGTGCGATCTGTCGGATTCCAGTGACCTGGACCTGAAAATTTCCCGGATACTGCGGGAAACCGGTGTTCTGGACGGGGTGGTCCTGTGTCATGGCTACGGTGACTTCGGATCCCTGGAAGAGTTTTCCGCATCCAGAATCCAGCAACTGGTGGATACCAACCTGACCAGTTATGCGATGATTCTCAGGCTGGTCGTACCCAGGCTGAAGCGGCAAAGACAGGGGGACGTGGTCGTGATCGGTTCGGAATCGGCAATGAGTGGCGGAAAAAGGGGGGCGGTCTACAGTGCGGCGAAGTTTGGTCTCCGGGGTCTTGTCCAGGCCCTCAGGAAAGAGTGTGCGCCCAGTCATGTACGGGTTTCCATCATCAACCCGGGCATGGTCGATACCCCGTTCTTTGATGCGCTGGACTTTGCTCCGGGGGAGTCTCCGGACAACTTTCTGGTTTCGGCGGATGTGGCCTCTGCGGTCTGTTCCGTTCTGGAGATGCGCCCGGGCTCGGTGGTCGATGAAATCAACCTGTCCCCCCTGAAAACGGTGATCCGGAACAAACCGGTCCGCGAATCCTGAATGAGGTTGCATGTGCGCGATCAACGGCGTATGTTGCCGGACTCCATGACCAGGGCAAGAAAAGATGATTAGAATGGCGATCGCGGGGGCGGCCGGGCGGATGGGGCGGGCCATCATCCGGGAAATCGGCTGTCTTGACGACATGATGCTGGTGGCTGCGCTGGTATCGGAACGGAGCGGGCTGGCGGGCAGCGATGCCGGGGAAATGGCGGGTGTCCGTGCCCTGTCGGTGCCGGTTTCCAGCGGCGGCATAGAGCGCGCATTCGACACGATGGTTGATTTTTCCCGCCCGGATGCCCTCCGGGACAACCTGGAAATCTGCAAGCGGCACGATGCGGGCATTGTGGTTGGCACCACGGGACTGGATGAATCACAGAACCGGTGCATGGCGGAGGCGGCGAAACAGATTCCCGTCCTGTATGCCGCCAACACCAGTATCGGCATCAATCTTTGCGTGTCGCTGGTCGAAATGGCAGCCAGGGTGCTCGATGGCAGCGACGTTGAAATTGTAGAAGCCCATCACGGGGGCAAGGTGGATGCCCCCTCCGGGACCGCCATTTTGCTGGGTGAGGCCGCGGCGGTTGCCCGGAACCAGGACCTGGCGGCTTGCGGTGTTTTCTCGAGGGAGGGGCATACCGGCAGGCGGCGCGCCGGGAGCATCGGGTTTTCCACCATCCGCGGCGGAGACATCGCCGGCGAACATACGGTCCTGTTTATCGGTGAAAGCGAGCGAATTGAAATTACCCACCGCACCACCGACAGGAAGATATTCGCCCGGGGGGCACTGCAGGCCGCCCGCTGGCTTTCCGGCCAGGAAAGGGGGCTGTACACCATGGCGGATGCCCTCAATCTGGATTGACTGGTGAATGGGCGGGACACCTGGCCGGGGATTCCCGGTGACCGGCATGCGGACAATTTTCCCCGATCCAGATTGATTCGCACCGGATAGGTTGGTAGAGTACCGGCATCAGAAAATCGAAGCGTCAGGGGAGAAACCGCAACGGGGTTTCTCCCTTTTTTTCAGCATACCATGCGGGACCCGCATGGATTGACTGCGATACCAACGGGAGAGTTGATTGAATATTCCTGCGCTACTTGTCCTCGAAGATGGGAGCACGTTCCCTGGAAAATCGATTGGCGCACCGGGGGCGAGTGTCGGTGAAGTGGTGTTCAACACTTCGATGACCGGATACCAGGAAATCCTGACGGACCCGTCCTATGCCAGGCAGCTGGTGACCCTGACCTATCCCCAAATCGGCAATGTGGGAGTCAATGCCGAGGATATGGAATCCTCCCGTGTCTTTTGTGCCGGGCTGATCACCAGGAACCTTCCACACCGGGACAGCAACTGGCGTTCAGAAGGGACCCTGGAACACTGGTTGCAGGAACAGGGGGTGGTTGCGATTGGTCACATTGACACCCGGAGACTGACCAGGTTGATTCGCACGAAGGGCGCGCAAAGCGGGTGTATCGTCGCGGACGGGACCCTGGATGCCGAGGCGGCATTGGCCAGCGCAAAAGCATTTCCCGGACTGGCCGGGATGGACCTTGCAAAAGAGGTCTGTGTGACCCGTTCCTATCCGTGGAATGCCGGAACCTGGTCCCTGGGGTCGGGATACACGACACCGCAAACCGCCCGGTTCAAGGTGGTCGCGTACGATTTTGGCATCAAGCACAACCTGTTGCGGCTGCTGTCTGACCGGGGATGCCGGCTCACCGTGGTTCCCGCGTACACGGAGGCGGAACAGGTGATCGCCGAAAATCCCGATGGAGTATTCCTGTCCAACGGGCCTGGCGATCCGGAACCCTGCGGATACGCAATCGCGGCGATCCGGAAAATCCTGGACCGGAACATTCCGGTATTCGGCATCTGCCTGGGGCACCAGCTGCTGGCCCTTGCGAGCGGGGCAAGAACCGTAAAGATGAAATTCGGGCATCATGGCGCCAATCATCCGGTGCAGGACCTGGACAGCGGGCAGGTGCTGATCACCAGCCAGAATCACGGTTTTGCGGTGGACGAGGATTCCATAGGCGATGCGGTCAAAATCACGCATCGTTCCCTG
Organism: Gammaproteobacteria bacterium; assembly: GCA_011523765.1. GTDB lineage: Bacteria > Pseudomonadota > Gammaproteobacteria > Arenicellales > Poriferihabitantaceae > WTGA01. Next base: position 23,162 of record WTGA01000037.1, on the reverse strand, counting down.
TTTGACGGGACGGTGCAGGGCATTGAACGACTGGACAAACCGGCCTTTTCGTTCCAGGGGCACCCGGAGGCCAGTCCCGGCCCCCACGACATTGGCGGCCTGTTCGACCGGTTTGTCGCGATGATGGCATCGAAAACCCAAAGCGAAGTCCATGCCCAAGAGAACTGACATTGAATCCGTACTGATCGTTGGCGCGGGACCGATCATCATCGGGCAGGCCTGCGAATTCGATTATTCGGGGGTCCAGGCCTGCAAGGCATTGAAAGAGGAGGGATACCGGGTCATTCTGGTGAATTCGAACCCGGCAACCATCATGACAGACCCGGAATTTGCCGATGCCACCTACATCGAACCGATCAGGTGGGAGGTGGTTGAGAAGATTATCGAAGAGGAGAGGCCGGATGCCATTTTGCCGACGATGGGAGGGCAGACGGGATTGAACTGCGCGCTGGATTTGAATCGGCACGGGGTGCTGGAAAAATATGCGGTGGAAATGATCGGCGCCAGCAGTGCCGCCATCGACAAGGCGGAAGACCGGGAACAGTTTCGCAATGCAGTCCATGCCATCGGCCTGGAAACGGTGAGAGGCGATCTGGCGCACAGTCTGGAGCATGCCGTGAGCTATGTTGAAAAAATCGGTTTTCCGGCCATCATCCGGCCCTCCTTTACACTGGGAGGGAGCGGAGGCGGGATCGCGTACAACATGGAGGAATTTGTCGAAATCTGCAACCGGGGACTGGACGCATCGCCGACCAGGGAATTGCTGATCGAGGAAAGCATTTCAGGCTGGAAGGAATTTGAAATGGAGGTGGTGCGGGACAGGCGCGACAACTGCATTATCATCTGCTCGATCGAGAATTTTGATCCCATGGGAGTGCATACGGGAGATTCGATCACGATTGCCCCGGCACAAACCTTGACGGACAAGGAATACCAGATCATGCGCGATGCCAGCATTGCCGTACTGCGGGAAATCGGCGTTGATACCGGCGGCTCCAACGTGCAGTTCGCCATCAATCCGGAAAACGGCAAGATGATCATCATCGAAATGAATCCCCGGGTATCGCGTTCTTCCGCGCTGGCCTCCAAGGCCACGGGATTCCCCATTGCCAAGGTGGCGGCGAAGCTGGCGGTCGGATTCACCCTGGATGAGCTGCAAAATGATATCACCGGGGGAGCCATGCCGGCGTCATTCGAGCCCGCAATCGATTATGTGGTCACGAAAATCCCCCGGTTTGATTTTGAAAAATTTCCACAGGCGGACACGACCCTGACGACCCAGATGAAATCCGTGGGAGAAGTCATGGCGATTGGCCGGTCCTTCCAGGAGTCTTTCCAGAAGGCGTTGCGGAGCCTGGAAATCGGCGCGGACGGGTTGGATCGCCCGGCCGGCGCCGATGGACCCCTGACCGAAGAGCGGATCACCTCCAGGCTGCGCATTCCCGGAGCGAAGCGCCCCTGGTATGTGGCCGAGGCGTTCAGGGCCGGCATGTCGCTGGACGAAATCCACCAGATCTGCCGGATCGACCCCTGGTTCCTGGCCGAGATCGGGGATTTGATCCATACGGAATCCGAAATCCAGGCTCAATCCCTGGCAACTGCGAGGCCAGCCGTGCTGCGTGACTGGAAGGCAAAGGGTTTTTCCGACCGCAGACTCGCCGTGCTGCTGGAGACCGGGGAAGACCGGGTCCGGGATTTCAGGGCGACCCATGGCATTCATCCGGTATTCAAGCGCGTGGATTCCTGCGCGGCGGAGTTTGATACCAGTACGGCGTACCTGTACTCCAGTTACGAACAGGAATGTGAGGCGGAGCCGACCGGCCGGGAAAAAATCATCGTGCTCGGCGGTGGCCCGAACCGGATCGGGCAGGGCATTGAATTCGATTATTGCTGCGTTCATGCGTCCATTTCCCTGCGTGAAGACGGGTACGAAACCATTATGGTGAACTGCAATCCGGAAACCGTTTCGACCGACTATGACACCTCCGACCGGCTTTATTTTGAACCGTTGACGCTGGAGGATGTGCTGGAAATCGTCCGGATTGAACAGCCCGCCGGGGTGATCGTGCAGTTCGGCGGGCAGACCCCTCTCAAGCTGGCCAGAGCGCTGGAACGGGAAGGCACCCCCATTGTCGGAACGACGCCGTCTTCCATTCATTGTGCCGAGGACCGGGAATATTTTCAGCAGCTGCTGTCCAGCCTGGGCCTCCGGCAACCGCCGAACCGGACGGCGACCAACCCCGACCAGGCACTGGAACTTGCCGAGGAGATCGGCTATCCACTGGTTGTGCGCCCATCGTATGTGCTGGGAGGCAGGGGAATGGAAGTGGTTTACGGCCCGGAGGGGCTGAGTGATTACATGGGATCGGCACTCAGTGTGTCCTTTGATTCCCCCGTATTGCTCGACCGGTTTCTCAATGATGCCGTCGAAGTGGATGTCGATGCGGTATGCGATGGTTCGGTGGTCGTCATTGGCGGCATTATGGAGCATATCGAAGAGGCGGGAGTGCATTCCGGCGATTCGGCCTGTTCGCTTCCGCCATTCAGTTTGTCGGAAGAGATCCAGGATGAACTGCGGGTACAGACCAGGGCGATGGCACTGGCCCTGAATGTGGTCGGGCTGATGAATGTCCAGTTTGCGGTCAAGGAAGACCGGATTTATGTGCTTGAAGTCAATCCCAGGGCCTCCAGGACCGTGCCGTTTGTCTCCAAGGCCATGGCCCGGCCCCTGGCAAAAATTGCAGCACGCTGCATGGTGGGCCAGACCCTGGAGTCCCAGGGCATTACGCAGGAGCAGGTCCCCGGATTCTTCTCGGTCAAGGAGGCGGTCTTTCCCTTCATCAAGTTTCCCGGAGTGGACACCGTTCTGGGTCCCGAGATGAAAAGCACGGGAGAAGCCATGGGGATCGGCACGAGTTTTGGCGAGGCGTTCGAAAAATCGGAAAATGCCGCAGACTACACCATTCCGGGAAGCGGGCGAATCCTGTTCAGTCTTCGCAAGGAAGACCAGGCGGAGGCAGTGGAGGTCGCCAGGTACTTTTATCAGGCCGGATTTGAACTGGTGGCCACGGAAGGGACCGCCAAAGTGCTTTCAAGAGGCGGGTTGCCGGTGAAATGCGTGAACAAGGTGATCGAAGGACGTCCGCATGTGGTCGACAGTATCAAGAACGATGAATACGACCTGATTGTCAATACGACATCCGGTAAACAAAGCCTGAAGGATTCCTATACAATCCGGCGGGAGGCGTTGTTGCACAAAGTCACCTACTATACGACCATGGCGGCTGCAAGGGCGTCCGCGCAGGCCCACAAGCATGTGGGGACCGTCACCGTGAACAAACTGCAGACGCTGCATCATCAACTGAAAAACAACCTGACCACCCGGGCCGGCAACGGGAAGGCTTGAGGGGTCCATCTGTGAGAATCCGGAATGAATGATCGAGTGGTGCTGACCAATCGTGGTGCGGACGAGCTTCGCGATGAACTCAGGAAACTGAAGAGGATCGACCGGCCCCGGATCATTTCGGCGATTGCGGAAGCACGGTCCCACGGCGACCTGTCCGAAAATGCGGAATATGATGCGGCAAAGGAACAGCAGGGGTTTATTGAAGGCCGCATCTCCGAGCTGGAATCGAAACTGTCCATTGCGGAAATCATCGATCCGGCCAAGATCGGCCAGGACGGGAAAGTCGTCTTTGGCGCCTATGTGGAGCTGTACGATGAAGAGCAGGACAGGGCAGTCCGTTACCAGCTGGTCGGAAATCTTGAGGCAGACCTGAGCAAGGGAAGGATTTCAATCAGTTCTCCCATCGGCAGGGCCCTGCTCGGTAAAAATGAGGGGGACGAAATTGTGGTCAATGCCCCGGGCGGACAACGGAACTTCGAGATTCTGGCAGTCCGCTACCAGTAACCGGCCTTTCCGGAAAAGCTGCCTGAACGCCGATCCACCCATGGCATGAGGCCGGTTCATATCCTGATGGCCGTATCGGTCCCGATCATCTGGGGGATGGGGTTCATTGTTGCCAAAGCGACCATGAGTCATTTTTCCCCCATACTGCTCATGGCCCTGCGTTTTTCCCTGACAGCACTTTGCCTGGCATGGATATTCAGACCCCCCCTGAGTCTGTTCAAGGACCTGTTCTGGATTGCGTTGGTGAGTGCGGCGATCCAGTACAGTCTTACCTTCAATGGTCTCAATGGCATTGATGCCTCGACGGCGGCCCTGCTGGTCCAGCTTGAAGTCCCCTTTGGCCTGCTGCTGGCCTGGGCCGCTCTTGGAGACCGCATGACCCTCCGGCAAATGGCGGGCATGTTCATATCCTTCAGTGGTGCGGTGCTGATATTGGGAGAGCCGCGGCTGGCGGGGAATCTCATTTACGCATTCATGGTGGTCGGGGGTGCCTTTGTCTGGGCGGTGGGCCAGGTGATGATCAAGAAGATCAATGAAGTCAACGGGTTGATGCTGATATCGGGGGTGGCAGTGTTCGCGGCACCCCAGCTGTTCGTTGCTTCGGCCATCTTTGAAACCAACCAGGTCGAACAGATCCGGTCCGCTTCCGTATCCGTCTGGGCGGGTGTGGTCTATCTTGCAATCGTCATGACGGGCATCGGATATGCCCTGTGGTACCGGTTGCTCGGATTGTATCCGGTGAGCCGGGTCATGCCCTTCCTGCTGTTGCTTCCGGTGACCTCCGTGGCGGGCGGAATCCTGTTGCTGGACGAATCGCTGACCCTGAAAATTGCGCTGGGAGGCGCGCTTGCGATTCTCGGTGTGGCCATCATCACCATTCGGCGGGGGAGCGGACAGGCACACTGAAACCGGGTTTGGCGGAACCGGCCGGAAATGGCGCCAGGACCGGTTTTCCCGGAGGAGACACTCATCGGCCTGCCGTGTTCGGCAGCGGGAATCACCCGTGCGGGAGGCCCGGGGCCGAACGGACGATTGAATGCCACAGGTGGTTTCAACCGCCTGGCCGGTTGAAAATGCTACCGGATGACCTTGCCTGGATTGAGAATGCCATGCGGGTCGAACAGGGATTTGATGTCCCGCAACAGGTCCAGTTCTGTTTCGCTTTTATACTTTTCCATTTCATCCAGTTTGGTGATGCCGATCCCGTGTTCCGCGCTGAATGAACCGTGATAGTGATGGGCGATGTCATGCACCAGGGTATTGATTGTTTTCCAGTGGCCCAAAAACACTTCCCGGTCCATATTGGGGGGCTGGGTGATGTTGAAGTGCAGATTGCCATCGCCAAGATGGCCGTATGGATAGGGGATCGCCTCGGGCATGTAATCGCGGATTGCCCGGTAGGCACTGTCCATGAAATCCGGTACACAGGAAATGGGAACGGCTACATCGTGCTTGATGCTGCCGCCCAGAAACTTCTGGGCTTCCACGATATCCTCTCTCAGCAGCATGAGGCGTGCGGACTGGCTTTCGCTTTCGGCAATGACGGCGTCGCGGACGATGCTGTCCGTCCAGGCCTGTTCAAGAGCGGTTTCGATTCGGGACCGGAGCTGCGGGTCCGGTTCCGTGCTGTCGACAACGGCCAGGATGTACCACGGATAGAACCGGTCGAAGGGGTTCCTCTGTTGCGCCATATGGGTGACGGCCGTCTCGACCGAGCGTTGCGACATCAGCTCAAATGATGTCAGGCGGTCGCTTGAGGCAGACTTCATGCTCACCATGAGCTCCAGGGCAGCACTGACCGTCTCCACCCCGATGAGGCTGACGATCCGGCCTCCTGGATAGGGAAAGAGTTTCAGGACGGCAGCCGTGATGATTCCCAGCGTGCCTTCCGAGCCAATGAACAAATGCCGGAGATCGTACCCCGTGTTGTTCTTTCTCAGCCGGTTCAGGCCCTGCCAGACCCGGCCGTCCGCCAGGACCACTTCGATTCCCAGCACAAGATCCCGGGTATTGCCGTATTGCAGTACATTGATGCCTCCGGCATTGGTCGCAATATTGCCGCCAATCTGGCAACTTCCCTGGGCGCCAAGACTGAGTGGGAACAGCAGGCCGGCATCCTTGGCGGCTTCCTGGATATTGGCGAGGATACACCCGGCCTGTACCGTCATCGTCTGGTTGACCCGGTCAACCTCCACAATGCGGTCCAGACGCTGCAGATTCACAATGAGCTGTTCAGGCGTTGAAACCGTGCCTCCCATGGCCCCGGTATTGCCGCCCTGGGGAACCATGGCCATGCCATGGGCCGCACAGAACCGGATGACCCGGGACACTTCTTCCGTACTGCCGGGAAATACGACTCCCATGCAATCGCTCTGATAGCGGCCCCGCAACTCTTCCGTAAAACGCTTCAGCGCGTCTTTTCGGGTGACGGCATGCCGGTCACCCACGATAGCACGCAGTCCATTGATGAATTCCGACATCCGGCAATACTCAGAAATGGCCAATCATGTTCTTGGATGCGGCGGGACGGAAGTCGGGGTCAGCAGGGTCCGTTTCAGCAGGACGGCGGGAGGCCGGCCAGTGCCATGGATCGGGTTCATGGATCATCCAACTCAATCTGCCTGTTTCGGTCCGGTGCATGGGATGGGCGGTTCCACCGTGAACCGGACACGGGGAACGCGAAATGCCGATTCTAGCACGAGACGGGCGGATCATCGTTTTTCAGGTCGTTCAGCGACGAGGACCGGTGGATCGGTATAGACTGGAAAACCCTGAAATGGAATGATCCGGTCCTCGGATGTCGGCAGCCGGGCCGATGGAAGCCGTGATAACCGGTGGCCGGTGAGGAAAGAAGCGGGATGGCCCGAATGGGAAGAAACCGGTTTCCTGTTATCATAGGGACGGGAGAGAATGGACGGGGAAGAGGATTGCCGCCGGGCAGCCGCCACGTATCGGCCGGCCGGCAAGATCCGGGAAAGATTTCCTGCGGCCTGGACAACCAGTTTGCATGATGAAAAACACAAAACACCGGGTCATTGCTTTGGTTTGCGCGCTTACGGGAGGGGTGCTGGTCTTTGCCGGCAGCCTGACAGGAGGATATGACTGCGAAGAATCCAGGCGTAAAATGGACTTGCTGGAGGTGCAGGAGATCAGGCTGCTGGATAATTTCGGGAAAATCCGGAAGATGGCCGCCCACATTGCGGATGACCCCGTAGAACAGGCGAATGGCTACCAGTTCATCTGCAGGGAAGTCATCTCGGAGTCCGTCATTCTGTTCAGGTATCCCGGACCGGTGAACCGGCATTTTCACATGAAGAATGTCGAAGCGCCTCTTGATATTGGCTTTTTCGATGCGAAGGGAGGGTTGTTCAGCACGATGGCCATGGATACCTATGCCGATGGCAATCAAAGGGTGTACAGTCCGGACCGGCCATTTCAGTATGCGCTCGAAGCCCCGGCCGGGTTTTTCGGTGCCAACCATCTGGCACCCCGGAAAGCCCGCCTGGTGACGGACCCGGACGTGAACGCAAACTAGTGCTGCCGGAACCGGTTTATGGCTGAATCGACCAGACGGAAAACGCTGAAGCCGTACGGGCTGTGGGAGAGCAGTCTGGAGATTGCGGAGGTCTTCAGGCATCCCTCACCGCCCGCTTACCCGTTTTGGCACCGGGGGGAACTGTACTGGCTGGAGTCCCTTCCCGAACAGGGGGGCAGGGTTGCGCTGATGAGGCGGACGGGGGCGCGCCGGAAGGAATGCCTGACACCGGAGAATTACAATATCCGTTCCCGGGTCCATGAATACGGGGGAAAATGTTTCTGTGTCACGGGCCGCCACATCATTTTCAACAATTACCGGGACGGGGAATTGTATTCCCAACGGCTTGAAGCCGGGGCAATGCCTGAAAAGCTCGAACTGGGAGGGGGGATGGAGTGCCTGGGATTCGCGGACCTGGTGGTCTCCCGGGATGGTTCGCGGCTGGTGGCTGTTGCAGAGGCTGCACAATCCGGCCGGGAAAACCTGAATTTTCTGGCGGCCTTTGCCCTTTCCGACCAGGAACTCCCCGGAAGGTTGTCGGTCACCGGTTCGACAGTTGTCCGGGGCGCGGATTTTTATGCCAATCCGGTATTTTCGGCGCAGGGTGACCGCCTGGCCTGGATAGAGTGGTCACTGCCCGACATGCCCTGGGACCAGACCAGACTGATGGGTGCCGAGATGGAAATCCGGAACGGCTCGGTCCGGGTGGGGAAGAAAAAAACCATGGTGGACCGCCCGGGCCGGTCGGTCTGCCAGCTCGGATTTTTGCAGGACGGGCGATTGCTGTTTGCCAGTGACAGCGAGACGGTTGATTTCTGGAATTTTTTCCTGGTGCAGGAGGAGGAGATCTCCCGGCTGACCGACTTTGATTTCGAATGCGGGGAGGCGCACTGGGTATTCGGTCAAACCAGATGGCAGGCCACCGGCCATGGAACCATTGTTGCAGTGGCCAGTCGGACCGATGGCGACGAACTCATTGAGATCGGGATTGAATCCGGTGAATACAGCGGTTTGCTGTCGGGATTCTCAGCCTGTCAGCACCTGTCCCTGACCCGTTCCGGAGAACTGCTCCTGGTCGCCCAGTATGCGGACCGGTTTCCGGAAATTCTGAATTTTGATGTCGGCAGGAAAGAAATCCGTCTTCGCGTTTCCACGGGAACCGGATTACCCGACTGCGCGCTGAGCGAACCCGAATTCATCCGGTTCGCGACGGGTGCGGACGATCTGGCCTATGGCTATTTTTACCCGCCGGCAAACCGGAGGTACCGGGCTCCTGAAGAGACCCTCCCGCCGCTGATTGTGATGGTCCATGGCGGCCCGACCAGCAGGACGACCAGCGCGCTTTCGCTCCTGAAGCAGTACTTCTGCCACCACGGATTTGCACTGCTCGATATCAATCACCGGGGCAGCACCGGCTTTGGCCGGAAGTACCGGCAGTCTCTCATGGGGCAATGGGGAATCCATGATGCGGAAGACATTCGCTGCGGCATTGAACATCTGGTGAACGGGAAACGGGTGAATCCGGAGCTGGTGTTCATCCGCGGGAGCAGCGCGGGCGGGTACGCGGTATTGAGAGCCTTGACGCAGTATCCGGATGCTTTTGCGGGCGGGGCCAGTTATTATGGAATCGGAAACCTGGTTACCTTGAGTGAAATCACCCATAAATTTGAATCAAGATACACGGACAACCTGGTGGGAGAGTGTTTCGACCGCACCGCGTCCACCCATGCGGACAGCGAGTTTGTCTTGCGGTCTCCGGTGTTTGATATCGACCGGCTTTCCAGCCCCGTCATATTGTTCCAGGGCCTGGAAGATCACATCGTTCCACCGGATGTCTCCCGGGAAGTGGTCCGTCTGCTGGAATCCAGGGGAATCCCGTGCGGCTATGTCGAATACCCGGGGGAGGGCCATGGATTCCGCAGGACGGCCACCCGCACCGACTCCTTGTTGCGTGAAATATCATTTTTCACGGACCTGGTCCGCCAGTGTCCGTGACGGAGTCCCCGGGACATGATTGCCGGCCCTGACAAAGACCTCACCCTGGCCTTTGCGGGAATGATCCAGTCCGCAACACTGGTCTGCCAGCTGGCCAAGCAGGACCGGTATGACCGGGAGGCCCTTTGGCAGTCCGCGCAAAGCCTGATCCGGCTGGATACGGACAGGACCGAGGAGGTCTACGGGTCGGTCTACGGTGTCGAGCTCGGGCTGAGAAAGATCATCCTTCTGTTTGGTTCCCGGTCCGAGGTGGAAGACCGGGACATTTTCAATTACACCATCTTTGTCCACCAGATCAGCACCCGGCTGCTGAAGCTGGAGAAAACGAGCCGTATCATTCATGCGGAACTCGAGGAGATCCGCTACGAACTGCACCGCCGGGACGGACCGGGACCTGAACCGGAACGGTTGTTTGAATTGCTGGCGGGGCTCTACAGCCGGACGATCAGCTATCTCACGCCCCGGATCATCGTACGGGGGGAACCGGACCGGCTGCAGGACCCGGCCACCGTCAACCGGGTCCGTACGGCATTGTTCTCGGGAATCCGGGCTGCCTACCTGTGGAATCAGTTGGGCGGAAGGAGATGGAAAATCGTGTTCCAGCGGAAGGCCTATGTGAAAAAGGCCCGGCAATTGCTGGCCTACGAGCCCTGAACTCGATGGCCGGGGCGAGGTATTCCGGGATTCATGGGCGGAATTTGTGGGATAATAGTACCGGTAAAGGTGGTATGGCATAGGCGGTGATCATGATCATTATTGTAGTGGCAGTATTGTTGTTGGGGTTTTTATGGCTGAAATTGCCATTGAAAAACTGGATGATTGCATCGGTCGTGGTGTTGCTGTTGACCATGATAATCGGGCTCACCAGCGCGTTTTTCTCCCTGCTGTTCATCCTGGTTTTCTCGGTGACGTGCGTGCTGTTGTTTTTTGCCCCCAGTTTCAGGAAGCAGTACGTCAGCCTGAAAGTGTTTGAACTGTTCAGGCAGAAGATGCCCCCGGTGTCGCGCACCGAGCAGGAGGCCATTGATGCGGGAACCGTTTGGTGGGAGGCCGAGCTGTTTTCCGGCACGCCGAACTGGGAAGTGCTGTTTGGTGTCCCGAGACCGGCCCTGTCCGAGGAAGAAAAAAGGTTTCTTGATGGACCCGCCGCGGAATTGTGCGAAATGGTGGATGACTGGAAAGTGACCCACGAACTCAACGATTTGCCGGCCGCGGCGTGGGATTTCATCCGGGAAAAGAAATTTTTTGCCCTGAATGCCTCCAGGGAATATGGCGGACTGGGCTTCTCCGCCCATGCCCAGTCCTGCATCATCCAAAAACTGGCCTCCCGAAGTGCCACCCTGGCTGCCACTGTCATGGTCCCGAATTCCCTGGGTCCTTCGGAACTGATCTTCCACTACGGGACCGATGAACAGAAATCCCGTTATCTTCCCCGGCTGGCGGCCGGCAAGGAAATTCCCTGTTTCGGGCTGACCAATCCCTGGGCGGGTTCGGATGCAGCCGGCATGCCGGACTGCGGTGTGGTCTGTCGGGGCAAGTACAAAAGAAAAAATGTCCTGGGGTTCCGGGTGAACTGGGAGAAGCGGTATATCACCCTGGGACCGGTTGCGACCCTGCTGGGGCTGGCCTTCCGGGGCTATGACCCCGACCACCTGCTGGGCGATGAGGAGGAACTCGGCATCACGTGTGCACTGGTTCCCACCGGGACCAGGGGGGTGTCCATCGGGGCCCGCCACCTTCCGCTCAACATGGCATTCCAGAATGGTCCCAACTGGGGAAAGGACGTCTTCATTCCCATGGACTGGATCATCGGGGGCCAGGAGCAGGTCGGCCAGGGCTGGAGGATGCTCATGGAATCCCTGGCCGCAGGCCGCGGGATTTCATTGCCGGCTGCAGCCACCGGAGCCGCCAAGATGGCCGCCAGAACGAGTGGTGCCTATGCGCAGGTCCGGGAACAGTTCGGCATTCCCATCGGCCGGTTCGAGGGGATCGAGGAGGTGCTCGCGCGGATCGGTGGACGGACGTACCTGCTGGACAGCGCAAGGACCGCAATGACCTCTGCGCTGTCGCTGGGGGAAAGACCGGCCGTGCTGTCGGCGATCGCAAAACAGCAGTGTACGGACTTGTCCAGAATGGTCATCAACGATGCCATGGACTTGCATGGTGGAAAGGGGATTTGCATGGGTCCCGGAAACTATCTGGCACGGGCCTACCAGCAGGTGCCGATCGGGATCACGGTGGAAGGGGCCAATATCCTTACCCGGAGCCTGATCATATTTGGCCAGGGTTCGATCAGGTGCCATCCCCACCTGTTGAAGGAAATGCAGGCCATTTCCAGGGAGGATGAATCGGAAGGACTGGATGAATTTGACCGGGTCATGGCCGCACATGTCGAGCACGCGATTGGCAACAAGATACGGTCGTTCTGTTTCGGATTGAGCCGGAGCACCCTCGCTACCGGTTACGGCAGCGGGATGGTCCGCAAACATACCCGTGCTATCGAGCATTTCAGTGCTTCCTTTGCATGGCTGGCCGATGTCACGCTGGTCATGCTGGGCGGTGAACTGAAAAGAAGGGAGATGCTCTCGGGCCGGTTCGCGGACGTGCTGGGCAATCTCTACCTGGCATCCGCGGCCGTGAAAAGGTTCCGTGACAGCGGGGAACCGGAGGAAGATCTGGCGGTGGCGGACTGGGCCTGCCGCTATGCGTTGTACCGGGCGCAGCAGGGACTGGACGGCATCCTGCGCAATTACCCCCGTCGCATCGTCGGAAAAATGTTGCGGGTCGCCATTTTTGCGGGAGGGCGCTATCTCGATTTTCCCGACGACGAGCTGAGCCGGCAGGTTGCACGGGGAATCCAGACCCCCGGCGGCATGCGGGACCGATTGACGGAAGATGTCCATATCTCGCATAATCGGGAGGATATGTCGGCCCGGATTGAACATGCATTCGAGTCCATGGTTGAAACCGTGGAATTGAGAAAGCGGCTGAAGGAGTCCGCGGTGGTGCAACCGGTATCGGAAAGCCACGGCCAGTGGGTGGATGCCCTGCAAGAGGAAGGGCTGGTCACCCCGGAAGAGGCTGAATCGCTCGTCAGGACGCGTGAACTGGTCCGGAGCGTCATCCAGGTCGATCATTTCAACCTGGACCAGCCGGTATAGTCCCCGGTACCCGCGATCGGCTTTTCATTATCAATGATCCAACATCCGAGAATTCGAGAGACCACAGTTTATCCGGAAGACATCCTGGAGAAGAACCGGGAGACCGCGGATGTCATTGGTCCCGATCAGGCCCAGACCATTCCCGCACTGTTCCGGGAGCGGGTGCGGCGGTCGTCCCGGGACACGGCCTATACCCAGTTTGATCCGGTCCGGCAATGCTGGGTGGATTTCAGCTGGCAGCAGATGTCCGATGAAGTCCAGAGGTGGCGGAAGGCATTTTCCCGGGACGGGCTGCAGCCGGGCGAGTGCGTCGCCGTGCAGGCCTCGAATTCGAGGGAATGGATTGCGTACGACCAGTCGGCGATGGCCCAGGGCGCGGTGGTGGTTCCCGTGTTCAAGGATGACCGTGCGGAAAACATTGCGTATATCCTCGAACACACCCGCACCGGATTCCTGTTGGTCGAGGAGTATTCCCAATGGATTGACCTGGAAAAGGAACTGGAGCGGCTGACGGAGATACGGCGGGTCGTCGTGATTCTTGACCGGGACGACCAGCTGAAGGATTGCGGCGATGCAAGGGTGGAGGCACTGGATGCCTGGCTGGAAAGAGGCGAACCCGAAGAACCGGCGGCCCCTGAAATCAAGCCCGGTGACCTCGCCACCATTGTCTATACCTCCGGCACCACCGGCCGGCCAAAAGGCGTCATGCTGTCCCATCGCAATATCATGTCCAACGCCTACTCGTCCCTGCAAAGCGTCATTGCCTATCCGTCGGACCGGTTTCTTTCCTTTCTCCCGCTGTCCCATATGTTCGAACGGACCGCGGGGTACTACCTGACCATGATGGCCGGTTCACGGGTGGCCTTCAACCGTTCCATTCCGGAGCTGATGGATGACATTGCGGCCATCAAGCCCACGGTGCTGATCCTGGTTCCCAGGATTTTTGACAAGGCCTATGCCCGGATCAAGACCCAGCTGGACGAGGGTCCGGCGATCAGCAGGCGGTTGTTTGGCCTGGCGGTTTCGGTGGGCTGGCAGCGGTTCGAATACCGTCAGAAACGGTCCGGCTGGCATCCCAAGCAATTGCTTTGGCCCATCCTCGACCGGTTGGTCGCCCAAAAGGTGGCCGGGCGTTTTGGCGGGGAACTCCGGTTTGCAATCAGTGGCGGTGCCCGTCTGGCCCCGGCCATTTCCCGGGTATTCATCGGACTGGGGATCGACATCCTGCAGGGCTACGGCTTGACGGAAACCAGCCCGGTTCTGGCGGTCAACACCATTGCCCGGAATGATCCGTCCACGGTCGGACTGCCGTTCAGGGGGGTGCAGCTGCGCCTGGGTGAAAACGATGAACTGCTGGCGAAAGGACCGGGGATCATGCTGGGATACTGGGAAGACCCCGACGCCACGGCGGCATGCATCGACCCGGATGGCTGGCTGTCAACCGGAGACAAGGCCCGGATTTCCAGCGAGGGCTATATTTCCATCAGCGGGCGCATCAAGGAAATCATCGTACTGTCCAATGGCGAGAAGATTCCTCCCGCCGACCTGGAAGCCGCCATTTGCGACGACCCGCTCTTTGAACAGGCCATGGTGGTGGGGGAAGACCGTCCCCATCTGGTCGCGGTGGTGGTGTTGAACGCCGAGCTTTGGCCGAAAATCGCAAGGAGCCTGGATGTCGATGCCGAAACCGGCCTGGACAGCGAAGTGGCCCGCAATTTTGCCCGGGACAAGATTGCCGGGCTGATGGCCGGATTTCCAGGGTATGCGTATATCCGTGAAGTCGTCCTGACTCTCGAGGAATGGCAGGTTGATAATGGTATGATCACCCCCACCCTTAAACTCAAGCGCCCGGTTTTGATTGATCGCTTTAAATCTGAGATCGAACGACGGTACACGGAAACCTGATTGTTGTCCCCGAACCTTAACGGAATTCACTTTCCGAATCCGGATATGGCATAATCGGGCGCGCTGAAATGCTGGCATTTCATCAGCATGAAACCATTAACGACCCTTTAAAGGAAAGACCATGAATTTATTGATTTCGGATGCCTGGGCCCAATCCGGAGGGGATGCCGGAAGCAGCCTGATCGGCATATTGCCGATGATTTTGATATTTGTTGTATTTTACTTTCTGCTGATCCGGCCCCAGCAAAAGCGTACCAAAGAACACAAGTCCATGGTGGCCGGTCTTGAGAAAGGCGATGAAATCGTGACCAGTGGCGGCACGCTGGGGAAGATTCTCAAGGTGGACGACAGTTTCATCACCGTCGAGGTTTCCCAAGGGGTCGAAATTCAAGTGCAACGCATGGCCGTGGCCCAGATGATGCCCAAAGGGACCGTCAAATTCTAGCCACCGGACTGCGCTGGAGGGTAGCCGGTCCGCCGCATACCTTGCCGGCCAAGCGCGGACCCGGGCCCCTGGGCAACGGGTTCCGCATCCTGATCTGATTCCCTTTCCCGACAATGCTCAACCAAACCGCATGGTGGAAGTACCTGGTCATCCTCATTGTGACCGTGACGGGCCTGTTCTATGCCTTGCCGAATATTTTCGGCAGCGACCCGGGCCTGCAGGTTCGCGGTGCCCGGGGACTGGCGGTGGAATCGTCGGTGTTGCAGCGGGTCGAATCGGCACTGAAGACGGAAGGCATCGCCTACAAATCCGTCCTTCAGGACGAAACCGGGATCAAGGTCCGGTTCAGGGATGACGAAACCCAGCTTCGCGCCAAAGAAGTCGTGGAGCGTGCGCTGGGTACCCAGTATTCCACGGCTTTCACCCTGTTGTCGGGAGCACCGGCCTGGCTGACGGATTCCGGGGCGTTGCCCATGTACCTGGGGCTGGATTTGCGGGGAGGGGTCCATTTCCTGCTTCAGGTCGACATGGACAGTGCGATCAGCCGTGCCAGGGAAAGGTACCGGGATGACATCAAAACCGCGCTCAGGGAAGACAAAATCCGCTATCGCAGCGTGACGCTGAACAGCAACGGAGACCTGGAAGCGAATATTCGGAACCTTGAGCAGCGAAACCAGGCCGTCGACCTGCTGCGCCAGGAATTTCCGGATGTGCGAATCGTGGAAGATGAGAATCGCCCGGGCCTGCTGCTTGGCCAGTTCAGCGAAAGCCTGGTCGAAGAGATCAGGACCTTCGCGCTGGAACAGAACCTGACCGCACTGCGCAACCGCGTGGACCAGTTGGGGGTGGCGGAACCGGTGGTTCAGCGCCAGGGGGACGACCGGATCGTCATACAGTTGCCGGGCGTGCAGGACACCGCCCGGGCCAAAACGATTCTGGGACGGGCCGCGACTTTGCAGATGCACCTGGTGGATGAAAAGAACAATGCCTCCGCAGTCGAATCCGGGCAGGCTCCGGCGGGGTCACGGCTGTACCGGTTCCGGGATGGACGACGGATTCTGCTGAAGAAGCGGGTCATCTATTCCGGGGACAATATCATTGATGCCGCCGCAAGCCTGGATACCCAGACCGGAGGTCCCATCGTCAGTATTTCCCTGGATTCTGCAGCGGCCACCATCAACAGCCGCATTACCGCTGAGAATGTGGGGAACCGGATGGCGGTGGTCTACCTGGAGTTTGTCTCGGAAACCAAAAGGGATGAGAATGGAAACATGGTCCTGGACGAACAGGGAACCCCGGAACGGGTCACGACCCGGATCGAAGAGGTCCTGACCGCCCCCGTCATCCGGGAACAGCTGGGCAAGCGCTACCAGATTGAAGGCCTGGATTCCGTGGATGAAGCCCGGGACCTGGCCTTGATGCTGCGCTCCGGTGCGCTCGCGGCCCCGGTTGAAATCATCGAAGAACGGACCGTCGGACCGAGCCTCGGTCAGGCGAATATCACGCAGGGTTTCCGGTCCGTGACGGTCGGGTTTGTCCTCGTTTTGCTGTTCATGATGGTTTACTACCGGGTGTTCGGGGTCATGGCCATGACCGCGCTGGCCCTGAACCTGGTGCTCATTGTCGCCGTCTTGTCGATGCTTCAGGCGACGCTGACCTTGCCCGGGGTGGCCGGGATCGTCCTGACAGTGGGCATGGCCGTGGATGCCAACGTGTTGATTTTTGAGCGTATACGGGAGGAAATCAGGAACCGGAACTCTCCACAGGCGAGCATTCATCTTGGTTATGATCGCGCCTTGTCGACGATCATCGATGCGAACATCACCACACTGATCGCCGCCCTCGTGCTGTTCAATTTCGGGACGGGGCCGATCAAGGGATTTGCGGTGACGCTGAGTATCGGAATCATGACCTCCATGTTCAGCGCGATCATGGTCACCAGAATGCTGATCAACTGGCATTATGGCGGGAAATCCGTAAAAAGACTCCGGATATAGGGTGGATCATGGAAATCCTGAAACAGCAAAGTAACATCGACTTTCTTGGCCGGAGACGGATTGCACTGATTGTTTCGACGGCATTGCTGGTGACCGCCTGTACCGGTTTCCTGGTCCGCGGACTCAATCTGGGGATTGATTTCACGGGGGGGACCCTGGTGGAAGTCGGATACCAGGACCCGGTGCAGATCGAGGCCGTCCGGGCCGCTCTGGCGGAAAGCGGTTTCGACGATGCGGTCGTCCAGTATTTTGGCACCCCGCGGGACGTGATGGTGCGGCTGCCCGCGACATTTACCCGGCAGGATGCCAGTGCCGCGGAGATCAGCAGCGGGGTCATGGTGGCCTTGAGAAAACCCTACAGTGAAATCCTGGTTGAAACGTCCGCAACCGACCGCCAGCAATGCACTCGGAACCAGGACAGCCTGGACTGCAGTGTGCAGATGCGACGCGTGGAGTTTGTGGGTCCCCAGGTCGGCGATGAACTGGCAAACCAGGGGGGGCTCGCCATGCTGTATGCGCTGCTGGGCATCCTGGTGTATGTGACCTACCGGTTTGAATGGCGGTTTGCACTGGGGTCGGTGGCCGCGCTCGTCCATGATGTGGTCATTACCGTCGGGGTATTTTCGGTATTCCAGCTGGAATTCTCGCTCCCGGTGCTGGCCGCGGTTCTGGCGGTGATCGGGTACTCCCTGAACGATACCATTGTCGTGTATGACCGGATCCGGGAAAACTTCCGGAAAATGCGCAAGCAGGGGGTGCTGGAAATCATGAACACCGCCATCAACCAAACCTTGCCAAGGACGATCCTGACCTCATTGACCACCCTGCTCGTGGTGGGTACCTTGCTGACGCTGGGAGGGGAGATCATCCGGGGTTTTTCACTGGCGTTATTGGTCGGAGTCATCGTCGGCACCTATTCCTCTATTTTTGTCGCAAGTCCCATTGTCATGGCGCTTGGAATCAGTCGTGAAGACATGATGCCGGTACAAAAGGAGGGGGCGGTGGCTGACGGTCAACCCTGACTGCCATGCGCTGCCCGTTTTGCATCCACGACGATACCAAGGTCATTGACTCCCGGCTAGGGGAAAGCCGGGACAGTGTTCGAAGACGGCGCGAATGCCTGGCCTGTTCGCAGCGGTTTACCACCCTTGAGCAGGTGGTTTTTGACATGCCCAATGTGGCCAAATCCGACGGGCGTACCGAACGGTTCAATGAAGACAAGCTGCGCCGGGGCCTGGTGCGTGCATTTGAAAAGCGCCCGGTCGGAACCGACAAGGTGGAGAGAGTGACCAGGCGGATCATGCGGGAGTTTGCCGGAAGAGGGGACCGGGAGATCAGCAGCCGGCAAATCGGCGAACAGGTGATGGCGGAACTGCGAAAACTCGATGAGGTCGCTTATGTCCGGTTTGCCTCCGTCTACCGGCGTTTTCAGGACATTGATGCCTTCAGTGACGAACTCGAGGAGCTGCGGGAATCCCTGTACAGCCGGGACAATGAATACCAGTTGTCCCTGTTGCCCGATGAAGACAAGCAGTAACCGCCATTCATCATGGTATTGGGAGCATTGAATGGCCGGCGGGGAAATTGACATGGAACTGGGCAGGCAGTGGGAAGCCGGTTTTCGTCCCGGACCTGGAGACGATGAGCGGTTCATGGCCCATGCGCTGAGACTGGCACGCAGGGGGCTGAACACGACCCACCCCAATCCGGCGGTTGGCAGTGTTGTCGTGAAAAACGGCCGGGTGATCGGAGAGGGCTGGCACCGGTTGGCCGGACAGCACCATGCGGAAGTCCTGGCCATCCGGCAGGCCGGAAAACGGGCGGAGGGGGCCACGCTGTATGTCACGCTGGAGCCCTGCAGCCATCATGGAAAGACCCCGCCGTGCGTGAAGGCAATCGTCAGGTCCGGGATACGGCGGGTGGTGGTGGCCATTACGGACCCGGATCCCCGGGTGAACCGTTCCGGGATTGCCGAGTTGCAGGAAGCGGGCCTGGAAGTGGTGGTGGGTCCGGGCCGGGAGGAAGCCCGGACGGTCAACCGGGGTTTCCTCAAGAGAATGACCACCGGGGTCCCCTGGGTGACCCTGAAGATGGCCTCCAGCCTGGACGGCAAGACAGCGATGCTGGACGGCGAAAGCCAATGGATCACCTCCGGGGCTGCGCGCAGGGATGCCCACCGTTGGCGGGCACAGTCTTCCGCGATCATGACCGGGGTGGGGACGGTGTTGCGGGATGATCCGAGCATGACGGCACGGCTGGATGGTATTGAGCGGCAACCCCTGCGAATCGTCCTCGATTCGCATCTCAGTACGCCGGCTACCGCGAAGATCCTGTCCGGGGACGGCAATGTGCTGATCATTACCTCGGTTTCCGGCGAGGTGTCCGTTGGAAGCCGGGCAGTGGATTCCGTCGAGGTGGTGCGCTGCCGCGCGGACCGGG
The DNA here is from genome assembly GCA_011523765.1 of Gammaproteobacteria bacterium. Lineage (GTDB taxonomy): Bacteria > Pseudomonadota > Gammaproteobacteria > Arenicellales > Poriferihabitantaceae > WTGA01. Next base: position 3,775 of record WTGA01000037.1, on the reverse strand, counting down.
GAAGAATGGACCTGCATGCCGTCATGCGTGAACTGGGCCGAAGGGAGCTCAATACCGTATTGCTTGAAGCCGGGCCCAGGCTGAGCGGCAGCATGATCGGGCACGGCCTGGTGGACGAAATCATTGTTTACCTGTCCCCGGACCTGTTGGGGAACCGTACGCGGGGAATGTTTGACCTTCCGGGAGTCGGGCACCTGTCGGACCGGATTGGGCTGGAATACCGGGATGTGGTGGCCGTGGGCCGCGACCTGCGACTGACCCTCGGCGTGAAGCCGCGATAGACGGCGATGTTTACCGGCATCATACAGAGCCTGGGCGAGGTCGTCTCGAACACGGTCACGCGTACGGGAAGCCGTTTGGGCATTGCGTTGTCCGCTCTGGATCCGGCCCGGATACAGCTTGGTGACAGCATTGCCGTCAATGGAACCTGCCTGACGCTCACGGAACTGGAAAAGAATACGGGATACTTCGATGTGTCCGCCGAAACGCTGGGCCGGTGCCTGATCGGCGACTGGAAGGCGGGTCAGGCGGTCAACCTGGAATTGTCCCTGACCCTGGAGTCCAGGCTGGGCGGCCACCTGGTTTTCGGGCATGTCGACGGGGTCGGGAAACTCGTTGAGCGCCGGGAGGAGTCGGAATTTTCGACGATGCGTTTCGAGGTGGACCAGGCCACCATCGGCCGGTTGGTCGCCGAAAAGGGATCGATCGCCATCGATGGGGTCAGCTTGACCACGAACGCCGTTGTGGACCACGGTTCAACGACGGGCTTTGAGGTCATGCTGGTCCCGCACACCCTGGAAAACACCACGTTCGGGACACTCCGGGAGGGGATGCGTGTACATCTTGAGGTTGACCAGGTGGCGCGCTATATTCATCGTCTATGGGAGAGCCGCCAGCCGTGAACAGAGAACCCGTCGTTTTTGACCAGATTGAAGATATCCTCGAGGACTACCGCCGGGGGAAAATGGTGATCATGGTGGACGACCAGGACCGGGAAAACGAGGGGGATTTCATGGTGGCCGCAGAATGTGTGACCGCTTCCCATATCAATTTCATGGCCTCCAAGGGCAAGGGGCTGATCTGCCTGACGTTGACGGAAGACCGTTGCCACCAGCTGGAACTGCCGTTGATGGTCAGCCGGAACAGCTCCCGGTTTTCAACCAATTTTACTGTCTCCATTGAGGCGGCAGAAGGCGTCACCACGGGGATCTCCGCCCAGGACCGGGCGGTCACGATCATGGCAGCAGTCGGCAAGGATGCACGGCCGGAAGACCTGGTCATCCCCGGCCATATTTTTCCCATCCGGGCCCAGATGGGAGGTGTGCTGACTCGGGCGGGCCATACGGAGGCGGGCGTGGACATGGCGCGGCTGTGCGGTTTCGAACCGGCCAGTGCGATCTGCGAGATACTGAAGGATGACGGGACCATGGCGCGACTGCCGGACCTGGTCGAATTCGGCCGGGAACATGGCCTGAAACTGGGGACGATCGCCGATTTGATCCGCTTCAGGCTGAAGAACGAGCCGACGGTTGAACGTGTTTCCCGGGAACCGCTCAAACTCAAGCAGGGCCTGTTTCAGTCGTTTGTTTTTCGCGACGTGATGGAAGGCGGCACCCACCTGGCACTGGTCAGGGGAACCATTCATCCAGACCGGGTCACCCCGGTGAGAGTCCACATCCACCAGGGCATTCTGGATGTTGTCTCGAACCCGGACCCCCGCTCGAGCTGGACGCTGGAAAATGCGCTCGAAGCGGTGGCCGGGCAGCCCTGCGGGGTCGTTGTGATTCTGTCCTATCATGAAAGTTCCGATGAACTGGTCGAACGCATCCACCTGCAGCATGGCCGTGTCCGGGATGAATCCCGGCCGCACAAGGGCATCGAGGAAAATGGTCATCTGCGCATGCTGGGAGCAGGCGGCCAGATTCTCGCCAATCTCGGGGTAAAAAAGGTGGTGGCCCTGGGACGAAGAAAAAAAGCTCCCGGATTGTCCGGATTCGGACTGGAAATCGTGGATTATGTGAAAAACCCCCGGCAACTTCAAAACCGGATGAATGCAGATGAATAATGTGAGCGGAGATTTCAACCACCCCTGCGGGCGATACGCCCTTGTCGCGGGCCGGTTCAACCAGTTCATCACGGACCGGCTGGTGGCGGGGGCCAGGGAGACCCTGGTCCGTCATGGCATTCCGGACAAAGAGATCGATTGCATCTGGGTGCCGGGGGCCTTTGAGATTCCCATGGCCGCGCGCAGGCTGGCCGGGTCCGGGCAATATGGGTGCGTGATTGCCCTGGGGGCGGTCATTCGCGGGGCCACCGCGCATTTTGACTATGTCGCGGGGGAATGTGCGCACGGGATCGCCCAACTCAACCTGAGCGGAAATGTCCCGGTGATTTTTGGTGTCCTGACCACGGACACGGTTGAGCAGGCCATCGAAAGGGCAGGCACCAAGGCGGGCAACAAGGGGGCCGAGGCGGCCCTCGCCGCGATCGAAATGGTGGACCTGCTGAAAAAGATATAGCTGTCCTGGAACCGCGAGATCCAGGATGCGAGATGCGGCGGCACTGAGGTAAGGAGCACAGATGGCAAGAAGTGGTCGGCACCTGGCCAGGAGGTGCGCCGTTCAGGCACTCTACCAATGGGCGCTGACCGGACAGCCGTCGTCGAAAATCGAAGACCGTTTCATCCATAACCAGCAGCTTTCCGGGAAGCATCTTGCCTATTTCCAGAAGCTGATTTCCGCCGTTCCCGGGAATATCGGATCGATTGACCGGTGCATTTCCCGGCACCTGGACCGCGAGATGGAAAAGGTTGACCTGATTGAACAGGCCATTCTCCGGATCGGGACGTATGAACTGGTGTTTGAAGGCGATATCCCCGTCAAGGTGATCCTGAACGAGGCCGTGGACCTGGCCAAGGTCTTTGCGTCGGAACATGCGTACCGGTACGTCAACGGGGTACTGGACCAGGTCGCCCGGGAGGTCCGTCCGGATGCGTAGGACCGTTCCTGCGGGTTGGTTCCGGTCGCCCGTCCATGTGCTGGCCTTCGGGTTCGGGACTGGCCTGTCCCCGGTTGCCCCGGGGACCCTGGGAACCCTGGCCGCGGTTCCCATCGTCTGGATGCTCAGTCCGTTGCCGGGCAGCCTGTCGGCAGTGGTTGTCCTCGTTTTCACGGTAGCCGGGGTACATATCTGCCGGGTTGCAGCCGCCACCCTGGGCACCCATGACCATCCTGCGATCGTGTGGGATGAAATGGCGGGCCTGATGATCACCCTGCTGTTCGTTCCGTTCAGCTGGACCGCACTCGCCTTGGGGTTTGTCCTGTTCCGGGTCTTTGATATCCTGAAACCCTGGCCAATCAGTTACGTGGACAGAAAAATACCCGGAGGAGTCGGGATCATGCTGGACGATGTCATTGCCGCGGTCTTCGCCGGCATCGTATTGCGGGGGATGGAAGCCTACTTCGGGTTTTAGCCCAAGTTTAACCGGAGTTTCATCCCCTGTTCCAACCCCTCTCCACCCGTAACTGCTTGAATTAAAACCGGGTTTCCCACCCAAGAGAGGATTTCTGGGTGGATAATTGTTGCCATAATGTATTAGGTATAATTTGCCTGTCTCTCTTGTTTTTGCAAAGCTGTTTTCCTATAATACCGCCACATCGTGTTGCCATAACCTGTTCCATGTCCTACCACGTCGATATCGTCCCCAACCAAACCAACCATCCCGCCATCCTCTTCCGCAAGGCCTGGCGGGAAGGCAAGCGCATCCGACGCAAGA
>WTGA01000035.1 GCA_011523765.1 Gammaproteobacteria bacterium | reverse complement strand
TTCTCGATACCACCCTGTTCGACAAAATACCGCTAAATCAACTGTTTATGGACTATGGATACAGAACGGAACGGACCGATATGCCTAAACAATTGAATTTATTCGATTTTTAAACGGGACACTAGTGACGTGTGGAGGCATTTCATCGAAAATGGGGATGTCCGTGCGGGTGGCATCCCACGCCGGCCGGTGCGTGCAGTCAACCACGACGCCGGGAGAATACCCGCTGTTTTTTCCGTGTAAACCGCTCCCGCAATCCGGACAGAAATGACGGGTGTTCTGGTTGCCACGGTCGGGGGTCGCGGTGTTGCCCTTTGCCGTTCCATGGGTCCGGATGTCATTCCCAGCAAAGAAAGCCAGGGAGATATGCCCCGTCCCGGTGGCTTTGTGGCAGTCCCGACAATGGCATTGGGCGGTCATTTTGGGTGGACGGGAGGTGGCCGGTGTGATCCCACCACAACGGCAACCGCCCGATGCAAAGGTCAGGTCATTCATTAGTCGTATTTCTGTTAAATTACCGCAATCACCGGGTGAAGATGGTCAAAACGGCCAGAGTACGGATTATTTTACAGGGGAGCGGAAACAATGGGTAGTGGATGGCGATTGCAGCGGGCTGCCAAGGTGCTTTGCAAAGGGTCACCTTCGCCACAGCAGGCGGTTGCGTTCCATGGTTTCCCTGCCGTGTGATGGTGGTTTGGGAATGAAGGCTGTCCGGTTTTATGTGACGGCAACGGCCGACCGGGTGTTTTGGCCTGCTGTGCACGGCAGGAAGGGCCGGATTGTCCTGAAAGTGACCGGTATCCATACCCGGCCGTTCCGGGTCAGGCACCGGCCGGGTCTTTCAAATTCAGGGGCCGGGCGGGGTCCGTACTGGACCGGCCTGACAAGCAAAATGGTTTCGAGTACATGACAGGCAAAAAAAGATGCGGGTGGTGCGGGGAGGATGAACTCTACCGACAATATCACGACCAGGAATGGGGCCAACCCCTTCATGATGATCAGCGGTTATTTGAATTCCTTTGCCTTGAGGGGGCCCAGGCGGGTTTGAGCTGGATTACGATACTGCGTAAGCGGGCGCATTACTTCACCGTGTTCGACAGTTTTGATGCGGAAAAGATTGCGCGATACGGGGACAGGAAAATTGGTCTGCTACTGGGTGATCCCGGGATTGTGCGGAACCGGCTCAAGGTTAACGGGTTTGTAAAAAATGCCCGGGCTTCCCTGGAAATGCGCGATCAGGGCCTTACCCTGGATGACTATTTCTGGAATTTCGTGGAGGGAGAGCCCATTCAGAACCACTGGAAAAAGCCGGAGGAGGTGCCCGGCAATACATCGCTATCGGATGTGGTCAGCAAGGATCTGAAAAAACGCGGTTTTACCTTTGTGGGGACCACGATCTGTTACGCTTTCATGCAGGCGGTCGGAATGGTGAACGATCACCTTGTGGAGTGTTATCGACATGCCGAGTTGTCCCGTAATCCCCGGCAGTCGGGATAACATCACCTCCGTCCCAGCCGGCTTCGGCCTGGTCGGCCGGTTATTTCACCAGCAGGCGGTTCATGCGCTTTACAAAACCACTGGGGTCCTTCAATGATGCCCCTTCAGCCAGGGCCGCCTGGTCGAACAGCAACTGGGCCCATTCATCCGCGGTTTCGCTTTCTGCCTTGATGCGTTTCACGATTTCATGGGCCGGATTGATTTCCAGGATCGGTTTCGCAGAGGGAGCATCCTGGCCAATCGCCTGGAGAATGCGTTCCATGTTTCCACCCATATCGAATTCATCGGCTACCAGGCAGCTCGGAGAATCCACCAGCCGGGTCGAAATCCGGACATCCTTTACCTGGTCTTCCAAGATGGATTTGAACTTTTCCACCAGGGGTTTCATGGATTTTTCCTGGTTTGCCGTTTCCTCCGTGCTTTCCTCCCCTTTCAGTTCATCGATGTCCAAAGAACCCTTGGCAATGGATTTGAGTGGTTTGTCTTCGTATTCGGTCAGGTGCCCGACCACCCATTCATCCACCGGGTCGGTCAGCAACAGCACTTCGATGTCGTTTTTGCGGAACACTTCCAGGTGTGGCGAAGACTTTGCTGCGGTGTAATTTTCCGCGGTGAGGTAGTAGATCGCTTTTTGTTTCAGCGGCATGCGTTTGATGTAATCATCCAGTGAAACCTTCTGGTCTTCCTCGTCCTGGTGGGTCGAGGCATAGCGGGTGAGCTTGGCCAGTTCATTCTTGTTCTCAAAATCCTCTACCAGCCCTTCCTTGATCACTCGGCCATATTCTTTCCAGAGGGCGTGGTACTTGTCTTCATCCTTGGCCGCGAGTTTCTTGAATTCGGCCAGGACTTTCTTTACCGAAGCCGCCTTGATCCGGTCGATTTCCCGGTTTTTCTGAAGAAATTCCCTCGAGACATTCAATGGCAGGTCTGCGGAATCCACCAGGCCCCTGACAAAACGCAGGTAGTTTGGCATCAACTGTTTCGCGTCGTCGGAAATAAATATCCGGCGTACGTAGAGCTTGATACCATGGCGCTGTTCCCGGTCCCATAGATCAAAAGGCGCTTTGGCCGGGACGTAAAGCAACGAAATGTATTCCATCTTGCCCTCCACGCGATTGTGGATCGTGATCACCGGAGGGGTGGGGTCATAGGTCAGCGAGGTGTAAAAGGCGGCATGTTCCTCTTCACTGATCTCTTTCTTGGGCCTTGACCAGAGCGCCGAACCCTTGTTGATCGGCTCCCATTCGGGTTCCTGTCCCTTTTTCGGTTTTCCCTGGTCATCGAGGTCCGGTTCCTTCCGCATATGGATGGGCAGGGAGATGTGATCGGAGTATTTGGAAATGATATTTCTTACCCTGAACTTCTCGCAGTACTCCTTTTCTTTCTTGTTCAGGGAAATGATAATCTCGGTTCCCCGTTGGGGCCGATCGATCGTTTCCATCGTGTATTCGCCGCTGCCGTCGGAAATCCACTTCACCCCTTCCGCCGCAGGGGTTCCGGCCTTTCGGGTCAGCAGGGTCACCTTCCTGGCGACGAGGAAGCACGAATAGAATCCAACACCAAACTGCCCAATGAAATTGCTGTCGGCACTTTCCTCCCGGTTCATCTTTTCCAGAAAGGCCTTGGTGCCGGACCGCGCGATGGTGCCGATGTCCTGGATGACCTCGTCGTGGGACATGCCGATTCCGTTGTCCCGGATGGTGACGGTTTTTTTCTTTTCATCCACCTCGACCCAGATGCCGAGACCTTCGTCATCTTCCAGCAGGTCCTTGTCGGTCAGGGATTCAAAACGGAACTTGTCACAGGCATCCGATGCATTGGAGATGAGTTCCCGGAGAAAAATTTCTTTATTGCTGTAAAGGGAATGAATCATCAGGTGCAGCAGCTGCTGCACTTCGGTCTGAAAAGAATGGGTTTCAATGGCGGATGGCTTTGATTGGGTGGCTTCAGTCATTTTCCGGATCACATGGGTATTGGGATGAATAACCGATCAGATGGGGACATGAAAACCCGGTTTCAAGACCCGGCCACCGGATTTTCAGCAGGCAGGGGGCCGGGTCCGGGACATCAGGGTGCCAACGGGGCCGATCGATCCGGCCGTTTCCATTAATTCGGCGCACAACCCGGCCCGAAGTGGTCTCAATGAACGATTTTACCCGGGGTTTCACCCCGAAGACATTGACCTGAAGGGGGATTGCCCGTATATTTGCGCACCCTTGACTGTGTCCAAAACGGGTGGTCGGTAATAACCTGAGGTCCGGTGATTTTCGGGGTATAGCGCAGTCTGGTAGCGCGCCTGCTTTGGGAGCAGGATGTCGGGAGTTCGAATCTCTCTACCCCGACCA
>WTGA01000103.1 GCA_011523765.1 Gammaproteobacteria bacterium | reverse complement strand
CTTCTGGCGGTGAAGTCCAGGAGGTATCCCTGAGCACCTGGAAAGAATCTGCACTGGAGAGCCGCATTTGCGATGCCATCCCCAGGGTTTCCCCGTGATATCCATTAGGGTCTGACGGGGACAATCAAACCTGTCGATGCGGGCTCCATGGGAATGTGTCCGGGCTCAGCCTCAACCCGGGCAAGCCAGGCGGTAACAGCCGGAAAACGTGTCAGGTCGAAACCGCCTTCGTCCGCAACATGTGTGTAAGCATACAGCGCGATGTCGGCGATGTTCATCCGTTCCCCGCCAAACCAACCGGTCTTCGCCAGATGCCCTTCCATGATCGCGAGCGCGGCATATCCCCCTTTCTCTTTTTCCGGAAGTTGTGCACGCCGCGCTTCGGTCATCCCGGAATGCCGGATCCAGTGACGGGTGACCGCAATGAATGGTTCGTGACTGTACTGCTCGAAAAACATCCACTGGAGGGTCAGGGCACGCTCCAGGGGGTCGGATGGAAGGAATCGGGTATTTTCCGCCAAAAAGAACAGGATGGCATTGGATTCGGCAATACATGTCCCGTTATCCAGTTCCAGCACCGGGATTCGTCCGTTCGGATTGTGTGCGAGGAATTCCGGAGTTCTGGTCTCCCCCCTGAGGATATCAACCTCGACCCGTTCATAGGTTCTGCGCAGGTGGGACAGCAGCAGTCTCGGTTTGTAGCCATTGCCCGACAGGTGGTTATCGTAGAGACGGATCATCGGGAACTTTCCGGAAGGAGTGATTCGGGCGGCAATGCCTGCCAGGTTTTAAGGATGGGAAAGACCAGGACATTTTGGGGAACTGGAAAAATTTCCCGTAAACTCTTTTTGAGAAATAGTACCATACCGGTCAATTTCAACAAACTGGTGAAGTCGGATTCGGCCGGGGCCCGGAGTGAATGGAAAGTTCCATCAGGCAATCCTTATTTCGAGGGGTTGCCGGGTAGTGGAACCAGACAGTCCCGTATTCGTATAAACAAGCCGTTTTGACTCTGCTTTGAACGGGGCAGGGCGAGCCCGGTCCATTTGAAGTGGAAACAACCGGTGCCGCATCCGATTCCTTTTTCCTGGAATCCGGCCCCGCTGCCCGGTGTCAGTACAATCCGGCCCGATATGGGCAGGACTGTCGGTACAGACCCAAGCTCACCGGACCGGACGCGGAGGATAGACGTGCTGGCATTTTGTCGGGCACACTTTGCCTGCAGGCAGGCAGTGGTACGGGAAAATTTACCGAACAATCGACTGCCGGCATTGGACCCCGTTACCGAGTCCGCAAGTGCCCGGACAGGCTTTTGGAACATCGGTTTTACCATTTTATTGTGAGATGAAAACAGCATTTATTGGTTTGGGTGTCATGGGAAATCCCATGGCGGAAAATCTCGTCCTGAACGGCCAGTATGAGGTCTGTGTCTTTGATGTGGATATCGGGAAATCCGACCGGCTTGTCAAGTTGGGTGCCCGCGGTGCCGATTCCGTTGCACACGCCGTTGCCGGGGCGGACCTGGTGATGACTTCCCTGCCAGGGCCACACCAGGTTGCCCAGGTGGCATTTGAGCAGGGCCTGTTCGACCACATCAAACCGGGTTCGGCATGGATTGACTTCAGCACGAACAATTTGGCGGTCTGCCGGCAGATTGTCGAAGCCGCAGACGATCGGGATATTGATTATCTGGATGCACCGGTATCCGGCGGAGACGAAGGCGCCCGGGCAGGAAGGCTGACCGTCCTGGTCGGCGGTGAAGAACCGGTGTTCCAGCGGTTTTTGCCCGTTCTCCAGGTGGTCGGGGAGAACATCTGTTACCTTGGGCAGCATGGTGCAGGCTATTCCGCCAAGATTGCGCAGGTGGTGTTGTGTTACCTGCATTCCCTGGCACTGTCCGAAGCCTTGATGCTGGGCATCAAGGGAGGCGTCGACCACCGCGGAATGCTCTCGATCATCCAGCACAGCACCGGCAAAAGCTATGTGGCTGACCGGTACGGCCCCGCCATCCTGAGCGGCGACTATGACCCGTCATTTACCGTCGGGCTGGCGCACAAGGATATGAAATTGGCGATGGATATGGCGGAAAATCTGGGCATTGAGCTGCCGATGTGCGAGCTGGCCGCAACGACCTATGAACGCGCGATTCATCACTTTGGCTTTGATGCCAATCACTTGAAGGTGGTCCGTTTGCTTGAGGAAGACAACGATACGTTTTTACAGGTTTAATCCGTCTCCCCGTGCAACGCGCGATGAAACGCCAGGAACCCCGGACCGGGTTCCCCGGAACAACCTCGCGGTATCCGTGGTCCCCACCGCAGGCCGCTCCGTTCCGGCCTGCTCGGTACCGTTGAAACGAGTCGGGACAGGCGAATGGACCGCGGACCCCAAAAATTTATCCGGCACCAGAAATTGAATTTCCTGACGCCCCAAAGCGGAATAGTCATGCCTGGGCCGAATGCCCAGATATCATGTCAACTATTCAAATAGATGCCTATGAATATGAATAACCGTTGTTTTTCCAACCAGCTTCGGGTCCGCAGGAGTTTGTCCGGGCAGGCGTGGAGAGAGGGTTCCCGCCGGCCATGGACTGTGCCCGGGTCGTCAGGCCTCTCCGGACTTCGCTTCTTGCATGGCCCGTTCAATCCCTTGACGTAACTTGCTGACCAGTTCGTCGATTTGCCGGGTGTTGATCACCAGTGGTGGAGACATTACACACATGTTGATGATTGGTCGAACCAGCAAACCGAGGCTCTGGCAATGCTTGTCAATGAGATTGCCAATCTTGTAATCCCTGTCCAGAGACCGGTTTCCCTTGCCGTCCAGATGGCACTCCACACAGGCCATCAGGCCGCAGCCCCGAACGTCTGTTACGACAGGAAGGTCTGTGAGCGTGGAAAGCTGTTCCTGGAAGTAGGGTGCAATGGTGCGCACATGTTCCATGAGATTTTCATTTTCCATGATTTCGATGTTTTTCAGCGCAGCGGCGCAGGCGACAGGATGCCCGGAGTAGGTAAAACCATTCGAAAAAACGACTTGAGGGTCCCTGGCATCTATGGATTTCAGAAGCCTGTCCGACACCAGAAAAGCGCCCAGCGGAACATAGCCGGAGGTGATCCCCTTCGCACAGGTGATGATGTCGGGAACAATGTCGAAAACCGCTTCCGAAGCAAAAAAATGTCCAAGTCGTCCGAAACCCGTCACCACTTCGTCGGAGATGTAAACAATATCGTGGTTTCTGCACACTTCCAGGCAGGCGGAATGGTAGCCTTGCGGAGCCAGCAGTACCCCGCCGGATGCCAGGATGGGTTCAGCGATGAATGCGGCCACTTTATCGGCGCCGATTTCCCGGATCTTGTTCTCAAGTGCCTCCACACGGTCCCTGCAGTATTCGGCCAGACTCATCCCGGCCGGCCGGTCCATCAGGTTGGGGTCCGCAATATGGTGAAAAGTCCGGTCAAGGGTGTCGAGATAGGTTTTGTCCTGGGATTTTCCCGAGGCCGAGGCAGACAGATAGGTGCTCCCGTGATAGGCATTGGTTCGGGAGATGACCTGTTTCTTCTGGGGCTGGCCCAGCACATTGTTCCGGAACATGACGAATCGCAGGGCCGAGTCCACCGCGGTCGACCCGCAGGTCGTGTAGAAAACATGATTGAGATCCCCCGGGGACAATTCAGACAGCTTTTCCGCGAGCACTGCAGCCGGTTCACTGGTCAGGCTCCAGGGACTGGCATAAGTCATTTGCATGACCTGTCCGGCAATGGCATCCGCCATCTCCTGGCGTCTGTGGCCAATATTGACGCACCACATGCCGGCCGGCCCGTCAAGCAGTTGATTGCCATCCGTGTCCGAGACATAGATACCGTCCGAGGCAGAAATCACGGTGCGGCGGTTTTTTCCCAGGTTTTGGACATCTTCCCAGGGGTGAAGGAACAGATTGTCCTTTTTCTGAAAGGTTTCTGTGGCTTGTGAGGGCATGTTCATCAACGGTTCTGATTGAATAGTATGGGAGAGGGTCAGTTGCGTGGGTAAAAGGGTGCTTCGCCGCGCGGCCGTGTTTTGAAGCGCCTGTGAGACCAGAAGTACTGTTCCGGCGCCTGCGTGATCAGCTTTTCAATTGCCCGGTTCATGGTGGTCGCGTCTGCAATTCCGTTTCCTGTCGGGTAATTTTTCAATGGCTGGTCAAAAATGATTTCATACCCTCTTCCAAAGGGCTGCAATTTTGCCATGCAGGGAAGAACCAGGGCATTGGTTTGTTTTGAAATTCGGTTCAACGAGTCGTAGGTTGCGGTTTCGATCCCGTAGAATTTGGCAAATACACCCTGTTTTTTACCCGGATCCTGGTCTGGAAGATAGTAAAAGGCAACGCTGGATTTTACCATCTTTATCAGGCTGAACAGGGACGATCTTTTGCTGTACAACCTGCTTCCGAATCTGGACCTTCGCTGAAGCATGAATTCGTTCAGTAACGGATTCTTGTGCTTCTGGTACATGGAGCACATTTCCATCTGGCTGAACAGAAACATGCCCAAGAATTCAAGACCGACAAAATGCGGGGCAAGAATAATGGTATTTCTTCCGTCTTTCTGGATTTCATCCAGTACCTGCCGGTTCCGGTAGGTGCAGATTCGGCCGATCCGGTCCGAAGAACCCCACCACGCAACGGGCATCGTCAATCCGCCGATGACCAGTTTCCGGAAATGTGCCCGGGCCAGTGCCTTGATCTTTCCGGGCGAGAGTTCCGGAAAGCATTTTGAAAGATTGGTGACGGTGACCCGGCGGCGGGAACGGTGTACCCAGTATAGGGCTTCCCCTATTCCAGCCCCCAGGACATAGATGACCCTCATCGGCAGGCAGCTCACCACCCGAAGTGACAGTATGCCAAGGATTAACGGGATGTTCTTGAAGGAAAAGTGCCGTTTGAGCAACGGCCATATGCTGGAGTCCATCCCCTGATTTTACCACGAGACCGAAAATTATCCCGGTATGTGAAATGCGGTGGATGGTCCGTAAAACCTGGCCGGGTAACCTGGCCGGGTAATCAGACAGGGACATGACTTGGTGTTAAAATGCCGGGGAAGAAGACCCGGGAGATCCGGTTGAACCGACCGGCTGTTCCGGCCACCCGGTTTCCAGGAAACCATCCGCCGATTCGAAGGATGCCGGCCTGGCGTATTCCCGGTAACCGGTCGGGCTGACCGGACAGCCGCCAGCAGGAGTTTGGCCCGCTGAGTGGTCGGGGAGTTCGCTCCAGGGCTTTCAATCCGGTTTGCGGCAGTGAAAAAGTGTGAAGCCGGTACCGGTTCACAGGACCGGGCAACCGTTCAGTCGTGGAGAACCCATTGCCGTCCGGTACCGCACCACCGCGCGCGGACCGGCAATGGGCGGAGGAAGGCAGGGGAATTCCGAAAGGGGGTCCGGGCGACCCGGCGAGATGGACGACGTGGCCGGTGATCATCCTTTGCCGTGCCGGGTGAAAACAAGCTTTTTTCCGGACTGGCAGGATGGGCCCGGTCCATCGCCTGCGGAGTGGTTTCGTTTCCGGGACCCCTCCCGGGAAAGATGTCGGGGCAGCGCAAGGACCGGGTGTGGGGCATCGGCAGATTGGGGGTTCGGTCAGATGGACCCCGTTTCGCCATCAGGCAGGTGAATGGGCCCTGGAACCGGCCAATCTTGCTTCTGGGGGTTCCAATTGTTGAATATGGTGTGTAAAAAAGAGGAATATGTATTTCAGTACCCATGTATTGCAATTTATAATTTGGGCCGTAGATGACGACTGCAACCGGGACCGGAGTCCACAGGGAGATTCGGTCCCACGCCACCCGAATATATTTTTACCGTTCACATGTTTGATGGCATAGCCCTGTAATCATGACCAGGAGAGGGCGGTTAACAGTACAGCAGATGATGGAGTCCCCGGGTGCCTGAAACACTTCAACTGACCATTGAAATGGGAGCCGTGATGGCAATTTTGTTGCTGACGGTGTATCTGTTTGCTTTTGAAGTGGTCAGAGTGGATGTCGCGGCGGTGTCCATTATGGTTCTGATCGGGTTGACCTCCCTCATTCCCGGATATGATGGACTGGTTTCGCCGGAGCAGCTGTTCAGCGGATATTCCAGTAATGCGGTGTTGTCCATCATTGCCGTGATGATCATCGGTGCCGGGCTGGACCGAACGGGATTGATGGGTCAGCTGGCCGGAAAAATCCTGAAATATGGCGGCCAGACCGAAGGCCGGGTGATCATGATCACCTCCAGCGTGGTCGGCCTGATCTCCAGCTTTTTGCAGAATATCGGGGCGGCGGCGCTGTTTCTGCCTGTTGTGAGCCGGATTGCACGACGGGGCAACCTGGCCATTTCCAGATTATTGATGCCCATGGGGTTCTGCGCTATTTTGGGTGGAACGATTACCATGGTGGGATCCAGCCCCCTGATCCTGTTGAATGACCTGCTGGCCAACTTGCACACGGGCCTTCCGCAGAGCACGGATGCGGAGCCTCATTTCGGAATGTTTTATGTCACCCCGATTGGTCTGGCCTTGCTGACGGTGGGGGTGATTTATTTTGTTTTCCTCGGGCGCTTCGTATTGCCGGTGATCAAGGACAAACCCGGTGAATCGGGGAGCATGCTGAAATATTTCAGGGAAGTGTACGGAATAGAAGGGGAAGTTTATGAGTGCGTGGTCACCCGGGAGAGTCCACTGATCAACAGTACACTGTCCGAAATTGATGCGGCCGGCAGGCTGGGCTGGATCGTGGCGATCCGGAATGGGTCCGAACTGGTGGTCGCTCCCCGTGGGGATACGGAGTTCTGGGACGGCAGTGAAATGGCCATCATGGGCCGACGGGATGCCGTCTATGATTTTGCCGAGGAGTACGCCCTGCATGTAAAGAATGAAACCGATGTGTTCGCTGAACTGTTGAGTCCGAGCATTTCCGGGATTGCCGAAGTCGTTATTCCGCCCGATTCCTCGCTGATCGGCAAATCCATCCGGGAAATTGCCCTTCGCCAGAAATATGATGCGACGGTGTTGTCGGTTTTTCGTGCGGACGATGTCATTGACGAGGGCATTCCAGAGCTGGTATTTCAGTCGGGTGATACCATGGTCCTGCATACCAGGTGGAGCGATTTAAGCAGGATCGCGGATGACCGCAATGACTTCGTCGTGGTCACTGACTTTCCAAGGGAGAATGAGCGGCCCGAAAAATTGAAGTTTGCCGGGGCGTTTTTCGCGTTGACCCTGTTCCTGATCATATTCACCGAAATTCGTCTTTCCACGGCGCTGATGACCGGCGCGATCGGCATGGTCCTGTCCGGTGTCATCAAGATCGAGGAAGCATACCGTGCCATCAGCTGGCAAAGCGTGTTCCTGCTGGCCAGCCTGATTCCATTGGGCATTGCCGTGGAAAGCAGCGGCACGGCGGCCTGGATTGCACAACAGGTGTTGTTTTACCTGGAAGGGGTTCCGGTCTGGGTGCTGCAAACCGTGATTGCCATTTTAGCAACGCTGTTCACGCTGGTCATGTCAAATGTGGGTGCGACGGTCCTGCTGGTTCCACTTGCCGTCAATATCGCCATTGGTGTGGACGCAAACCCGGCCATTTTTGCCTTGACCGTTGCCCTGGCCACTTCCAATTCATTCCTGATTCCAACCCACCAGGTCAATGCCCTGATCATGGGGCCGGGCGGTTACCAGGTGGGTGATTTTCTCAAGGCCGGCTGCATCATGACCGTGATGTTCATCGCGGTGATGATCGCGATGCTGAATACGTTTTACAACTAGACGCTGATTCCGCCCATCACGGGGGCGGCGACCGCTATCTTTTCCTTCCACCTTTTCGGTGCGGTGTGATGAACCGAATCCCCCCGGCTGTCGACCGCAACGGTTACCGGCATTTCATCGACCACAAATTCATGGATCGCTTCCATCCCCAAGTCTTCAAACGCCAGAACCCTGGCCGATTTGATGGCCTTGGAGACCAGATAGGCCGCACCGCCGACAGCAATCAGGTAAACCGATTTGTGTTTTTTCAGCAGGTCGATGGTTTCATGACCGCGTTCTGCCTTGCCGATCATGCCCAATACGCCAGCATCCTTGAGCATCATGGACGTAAACTTGTCCATCCGTGTTGCCGTGGTCGGACCTGCCGGGCCAACGGCTTCCCTGCCCACAGCGTCGACCGGGCCGACGTAGTAAATAAAACGGTGATTGAAATCCACTCCGTCCGGCAGGGGCCTGTTTTCAGCAAAATGTTCCGCAATCCGCTTGTGGGCGGCATCCCGACCGGTCAACAGCTTGCCGCTGAGCAATAGCGTCTGACCGGGCTTCCATTTTTCCATCTCGGCACGGGTAAGGGTATCGAGGTTCACGGCCAGGGTGTCATCACTTTCCTGAAGGGTGATATCCGGCCAGCTGGAGAGTTTCGGGGGTACCAGTTTGGCGGGCCCGGTTCCATCCAGAGTAAAATGGGCATGACGGGTGGCGGCGCAGTTGGGAATGATCGCGACGGGCAGGGATGCGGCATGAGTGGGATACTCCCGGATCTTGACATCCAGCACCGTCGTGACGCCGCCCAGCCCCTGCGCCCCGATCCCCAGCCGGTTGACTTTTTCATACAGTTCCAACCGAAGCTCCTCGGAAGGATTGCCGGGCCCCCGTTCAATGAGCGCCTGGATATCAATGGGGTCCATCAGGGCTTCCTTGGCCAGAACCATGGCCTTTTCCGCGCTTCCGCCCAAACCGACTCCCAACACCCCGGGAGGGCACCATCCTGCCCCCATGGTCGGGACGGTTTCCAGGACCCAGTCCACCACGCTGTCGCTGGGATTCAAAATGGCGAATTTGCTTTTGTTTTCAGAACCTCCTCCCTTCGCAGAGACCACCACATCCACCTGGCTGCCTTCCGTCATTTCCACATGAAGGACGGCAGGCGAATTGTCCCGGGTATTTTTTCGCTGCCCGACGGGAGGAGAAACGATGGATGGACGCAATGGGTTGTCGGGGTCCAGGTAGGCCTGACGAACTCCCTGGTTGACGAGTTCATTGAGACCCCTTGAGCTTTTCCAGCGTACGTCCATCCCGATTTTCATGAAGACAACGACGATCCCGGTATCCTGGCAAATGGGCCGTTGGCCTTCGGCGCACATCCTGGAATTGATCAGTATCTGCGAGATCGCGTGACGGGCCGCTTCGGACTCCTCCTTCAGATAGGCCTGATACATGGCGTGGACGAAATCAGGAGAATGGTAAAATGAAATATACTGAAGTGCGTCGGCAAGACTGGTGATCAGGTCTTCTTCTTTAATGACCGTCATGGTGCGTACTCTTGGGTTTTGAAGGGGTGGTTTATATCGTCTTGACCCCGGGACCGTCAAATATAACACGGGAATGGATGAAAGGTTCCGGCCGGCAGGCGGGGCAGAATTTATCCGGTAATTTGCCCGCCGGTTGCGTATTTGACCCGGAAACTGACGTACAATTGCATTCCCACATATTCCGCTGTATTCGCTGAACACCACTTATGAGCAAACCAGGATTCATCCTTTTGTCGGTCATTCTTGTGGTCGGGGTTTGCCTGTTCGTGCCGGCAAATCCCGTTTTTGCCCATCACCTGCTCCCCCGGCACAAACTGGACTGCAGCCCATCCTTTCCCTGCCCGGATGAGCTGAAGCGCAGAGTGGATTTCTGGATTAACACGTTCAGGGAGTGGGACAGTGACATCGCGATCTTCCACGATCCGAATGTGCCGGAGCGGGTCTATGCCACGGTGAAAACCGGTCATGGGTGCAGTCGGAAGGTATCGAGAAAGGTCAAGCGGGAACGCAAGAAAATCAAGTCGGCACTCTACAATGTCGCCAAGAAAATCGAGGCCGGGGCCACGCTCAAAGATCCGTCGCAGATACACTATGCGGCACTGTTCCGGGGAAAATCCCCCAATCAGATCCGCCGGGCGGCGGAAAACATCCGCTGTCAAAGCGGGGTGCAGGACAGTTTCGTGCTTGGCCTGAAGCGTTTCGGACGGTACAGTGCGATGGTCGACGCCATACTGGCGCAATACCACCTGCCCCCGGATATCCGTTATCTGCCTTTCGTGGAATCCTCCTACAACCCGTATGCCTATTCTTCAGCGGGAGCGGCGGGCATGTGGCAGATTATGCCCGGTACCGCTCGCACACTGGGACTGGAACTCAGCGCGACTCTCGACGAAAGGATGGACCCGGAAGCAGCGACTCACGCGGCGGCCAAGTACCTGGTGAACTCGCGCCGCACCCTTACGAAGCTGGCGCAATCGCTGGATCCGGGCATCCGTGAAGAAGAGATCTATCCTTTTGTCATCACCTCCTACAACTATGGTCTGAATGGGATGCAGCGGGCGATCAGGGCGGTCAAGCCGGATTATCTTGCGGTTCTTGAAAATTACCGGTCCCCCAAGTTCCAGGTGGCCGTGAAAAACTTTTATGCCAGTTTCCTGGCGGCGCGGCATGTCAGTCTCCATGCCGACGAGTATTTTGCCCATGTCAGAAGCTACCAGAAACTGCAATATGCAACCCACGTACTGGAGCACCCGACATCGATGGACCGGATCCGGTCTGTTTTCAAGGTGGAGGAAAGCCAGTTAAAACTCCTGAATCCGGGCTTGACCCGGTTTGTCTGGCACAGATGGCGCATGGTGCCCCCCGGATACCAGCTGAAACTGCCCTACCGAAACGGTGGCTATCCACGGGAAATTGAAAGGCTTCGGAGTCTCGCACCCGAAACCCAGGTGCCGGGTTCCGGAAAGTACATTGTCCGCAGGGGCGACACGGCCTGCGGGATCGCACGTGGCCTGAAGGTCAACTGCCAGGAGTTGATTCGGGCCAATCAACTGGGCAGAAGGGCGTTGATCAGAATCGGGCAGGAACTGGTCATCCCCACAAAACTGGCCCGGACCACCCACACCGCGGCCGGGGCGGGGAGCCAGTCCGGGGGTACCGTGTATTCGGTAAAACGGGGGGATACCGCATGCGGCATTGCACAGCGGTATGGCGTGAGTTGCCGGTCGCTGATCCGCCTGAACAGACTGAGCCGCAAGGCCACCATCTATGTCGGTCAAAAACTGACCATTCCCGGGGCAGGCAGGGGGTCCGGGCCGTTGCCGGGCCTGGACGAAAACAACCGGTACCTGGTCAGAAAGGGAGATTCCGCCTGTGCCATCGCACAACGTTTTTCCGTGAATTGCCGTGCACTCGTGAAGCTCAACCGTCTCGACAGAAAAGCCAGGATCTATCCCGGACAGAAACTGAAGATTCCGGGCCTGGAGGTTCCCGATTCGGCGGAGACCGTGGAACAGCTGGCCCGGGTCCAGACTACTGTGCAGGATTCGGGTACCGGGTCCAGTCCAGTCCAGGCGGACCGGGGAACGCTGGCGAATCTGCTGGATTCACTGCCCGAATTGGGGGTTTCGGTGTCCGGGCCCCAGGACAATCCGGTTTACCGGATCAAGGTGGAAGCGGATGAAACCCTGGGACATTATTCCGACTGGCTGGGATTGCGGTCGGCCCGGGTCATCAGAAAGCTGAACGGGTTCCGGTACAAGACTGTGCTCCGTATCGGGCAGACGCTGGAGCTCCCCGTCACCAGTGCCGAGATGGTTTCGCAATTTGAACGCAAGCGGATGGAGTATCACCAGGTCCTGAGTGAATCGCTGAAGGAGCATTTCTCGCTCACCGGTATCGGGAAATACAGGGTTCAGCCGGGGGATACGGTCTGGTCGCTGTCCACCGAATCCGGGTTTCCGGTATGGCTCTTTTACCGCCTCAATCCTTCCCTGAACATCTACGGCCTGAAAGCCGGGCAGGAGGTGTTGCTTCCGAAACTGCAGAAAAAACAGTTTTGACCGTTGCCTCCTTGCCCTGATGGCAGTCGGAGAGGCCGATTTGGCGGGTCCGGCCGGAAAAAGCGCTACTCAATGGGCAAATCGGGGTCATTGCCCCATTCCGACCAGGAACCCGCATACCCTCTGACCTGCTGGTATCCCAGGGAACGCAGCATCATATAGCTGTGGGAAGACCGGCGGTGGGTCTGGCAATATACTATGATTTCGTTCCCGGGCTGTATGCCGGCATTTTCCAGCATGTCGGTCAGGACTTCCGGGGCATGCAGTCTCCGTGCATGGTCGTGATTGATGGTGTCCAGCCAGTGGACATTCACGGCACCGGGGATATGCCCCCTGCGTGCTGAAGACGATTTGAGCCCGCGGTACTCTGCTGGAGACCGGGCATCCAGAATCCGGATGTTCTCCTGGCCCAGGGACTGCAGAACCTCATTCCTGTCCGCGATCACCCGGTCATCCGGATGAAAATCCAGGGTGCTGTGCGGCGCACGATTGGGAGTGGTCTCGATGGGGCCGCCTTCCGCAAGCCAGGCAGGCATCCCGCCGTTCAACAGGGAATGGGTCTGGTGAAAAACGGCTTCCAGCACCCACAGAAAACGGCAGGCTTCCGCATTGTAGTCGTGATCGTAGGCCACGATGTGCGTCTTCCGGTCAATCCCCGCCGACCGGAGCGTTCCGGTCAGGGACGGGAGGCCAGGCAACAGTCCAGATGCGGGACGGGTGTCCAGCCGCAGTTTCTCCGCGGCCAGGGGGATTGCCCCGGGAATATGGCCTTTCGAATAATTGTCCGGCGTCCCCAGATCCACTATCCGGATATCGGGGCGGTTGAGCAGCGGGTAAAGCTGCCGGGGATCGAGAAGGTAGGGGATCACTGGCTTCGTCATGGATATCAACTGTGATAAAGTAGGTTGCCGCGTTCGCATCCGAATTTCTTGCAGGAGATGAAGGGTTTCTACAAAAAACTGGCCGTCAGCTGGAAAAACCAGAATTCCCTGTTGTGCATCGGCCTGGACCCCGACCTGGAAAGGTTGCCGGAAACCATACGGAAGGGGAAGGCGCCGTTATTCGAGTTCAATCGTGAAATTATCGATGCAACCGCATTGTGGGCCTGTGCGTTCAAGCCCCAGATCGCCTATTATGCCGCAATCGGCGCGGAAGCGCAGTTGGAAAAGACGATTGAATATATCCACACCCATTATCCACTTTTGCCGGTGGTGCTGGATGCCAAGCGCGGCGACATTGGTTCCACTGCAAGGAAATATGCACAGGAAGCGTTTCAGCGCTACCAGGCGGATGCCGTCACCGTCAATCCCTATATGGGGGGAGACACGCTGCAGCCGTTTTTCGAACATGAAGACAAGGGGGTTTTCATTCTTTGCCGTACTTCCAATCCTGGCAGCGGGGATTTTCAGGAAATGAAGAGCGGGCAACATTTCCTGTATGAACAGGTGGCACAGCGCGCCATGAAGTGGAATGTGCGAAACAATATCGGGCTGGTTGCCGGGGCCACCTTCCCGGAAGTCATCGGCAGAATCCGGAAAATCGTCGGGGACATGCCCTTGCTGATTCCGGGAATCGGGAAGCAGGGAGGGGATATCCGGGAGGTGCTCCGGAACGGTTTGAATGCCGACAAGACCGGTCTGGTCATCAATGTTTCCCGCGCCATCCTGTATTCGGGTGGTGGCCGGGACTTCGCGGCCGTTGCGGGTGACCGGGCCCGGGAAATCTGCCTGGGCATCCGGGAGCATGCCGGCCGTCTGGAGTCGGTGTAAATCTTATGGCAACCGCACCGGGCCAGCACGTTGGGTTGTATATTACCTGCCTGGCAGACCTGTTCCGGCCCGAAATCGGATTTGCCACGGTCAAACTGCTGGAGCAATGCGGATGCTCGGTTTCGGTGCCCCTGCAAAGCTGTTGCGGTCAGCCGGCGTACAACAGCGGGGACCGTGCAAAAGCTTCACAACTGGCCAAAGAGGTGATCCGGACCCTGGAGCCGTTCGACAGCCTGGTCGTTCCTTCGGGGTCCTGTGCCGCGATGATCAGGCATCATTACCCGTCATTGCTGGAAGATGAAAAGGAATGGTCCGCGCGTGCCCGGGCAGTGGGGGACAGGACCTTTGAATTGTCTGAATTCCTGGTGGACGAAATGGGGCTGGAAACGATCCCGCAGAGCCGCACGGGGCTCAACACCAGGCGGGTCACTTACCATGACTCCTGTTCGGGCCTGCGGGAAATGGGCATACGGGAGCAGCCCAGAAGGCTCCTCAGCCAATGTGCGGGAATCCGGTTGGAGGAAATGCACAATGCTGAAATCTGCTGTGGATTCGGGGGAACCTTCTGTGTCAAGTATCCGGAGATATCCACCCGCATGGTCGACAACAAAATCTCCGGGATTGAAGACACGCAGGCGGAGATTGTCCTGGGAGGCGATCTCGGGTGCCTGATGAATATTGCAGGCCGGCTGAAGAGACATGGCAAGTCTCCCCGGGTCTATCATTATGCGGAACTGCTGGTGGGGGAGCCTTCACCAAACGGGATCGCGGAAAACGACGGGTAACCGCTGGACATTGGAAGTCCTTTCCCACAATTTTGGTCCGGCATCCCGGCGTGCCCTGCTGGATGAAGACCTTCGTGCCGCCCTTGACCGGGCGGAAGCGGGGTTCGTCCATACCCGAAAAAGCGAAACCGAAAAGCTGTTGAACTTCGAGGCATTCCGGGAATTCGGGGAACAAATCAAAGACCATGTCTTGCAGCACCTGGATCATTACCTGCTTGAATTCGAAAAAAATGTGGTAAAAAACGGGGGGCATGTTCACTGGGCGAACAACGGGGAAGAAGCCAATCAGCAGATTCTCGGGATTTGCAAACGGGCGAATGCGCGCAAAATTGCCAAGGGGAAGTCCATGGTCTCGGAAGAGGCGGCAACCAACCGCTCCCTGGAGGCCCGGGGATACGAGGTCGTGGAAACGGACCTGGGGGAGTACATTATCCAGCTGGCGAAGGAATCCCCCAGCCACATCATTGCCCCGGCCCTGCACAAATCCAAGCAGAATGTGATTGACCTGTTTCATGCCCACCATGCAAAACTGGGGTATGGGGAAAAAGTCATGGAACGTACCGGTATCGTCAGCCAGGCGCGCCAGGTCCTGCGGGATCATTTCTGCAGTGCCGATGTCGGCATCACGGGCAGCAATTTTCTGGTCGCAGAGACCGGTTCTGCCGTGATTGTCACCAACGAAGGCAACGGGGACCTCTCGTCGTCGCTTCCCAGGGTGCATATTGTTGTCGCGAGCATGGAAAAGGTCATCCCTGACCTGGAATCCCTGGGAGGATTTCTTCGACTGCTGGGCAGGAGTGCGACGGGACAGGTGATGACGGTGTATACCTCGGTCTTCAACGGACCCAAAAGAGCCCGTGACCTGGATGGGCCGGAAGAGTTTCATGTCATCCTGCTGGATAATGGGCGTTCAGGGATTCTCGGTTCGGCATACCAGGATATCCTGCGGTGTATCCGATGCGGTGCCTGCATGAATCACTGCCCGGTGTATACGAGCATTGGCGGACACGCCTATGGCTGGGTCTATCCCGGACCGATGGGCTCCGTACTGACACCGCTTCTGGTGGGCCGTGACAAGGCAGCGGATTTGCCCTATGCCTGCTCGTTGAACGGCCGATGTGAAACCGTCTGCCCGGTCAAGATTCCACTGCCGTCTCTGTTGAGAAAACACCGTGCAGAGCTGACCGAATCGAATCACATCAGCCGCCAGTCAAAATTTTGGATGTGGATGTGGTATCAACTGGCGGTTTCTCCCCGTCTGTACCAGAAGGTCGCCAATTTCCTCGGGCAAGTCCTTTACTGGGGAAAAAAATGCATGCCTCGTGATAAGCGGGGACGGTTCGGATGGATGCCGCTTGCCGGCCCCTGGGTGGCCAGTCGTGATTTGCCGGCCCCCAGCCGGAAAACATTTCAGAAACAGTGGAAAGATGCAAACCTGAAAACCAGGCCGTGAACGCCAGAGAGCAAATCTTGTCCCGGATCAGGAAGCATAAAAACCATGCCGGTGACCCGGTGACCGAGCGTTCTGGAATCCGGTTGCCCCGACCCGACTATGGGCCGGGAGTGGAGGTCGGTGGGGTCCGCCAATTCACCCAAATGCTGGAAATGGTGCATGGGACATGGGCCGCACTGGACACAGTGGAGGAGGTGCCCGGGGCGGTCCGGGCCTATTTGCTGGAATCCGGCGGCCCCCGGAGAATCGTGGCCTCTCCCGACCCGGTTGTGGAATCGCTGGACTGGGCCGGTCTGGAAATCGAGCACAGACGGGCCAACCGGGAGGATGAGGTTTCCGTGACCATGGCATTTGCGGGGATTGCCGAAACGGGAACGGTTGCGATGGTATCCTCCTCCCGGTCACCGGTCACCCTGAATTTCCTGCCTGAAATTCATATTGTCATTCTCAAGGAACCATCGCTGGTGCCGATGATGGATGATTTCTGGCCCCTCGTTGAGTCCCCGCCGAGGGCGATTAATTTTATCACCGGCCCATCAAAAACCGCGGATATCGAACAGACGATTGTCTATGGAGCACACGGTCCCAAGAGGTTTCATGTCCTGATCATCCGAAGCGGCTGATTGTCCAGGCCGGAATCGGCGATTGAGGTTGAGTGGTTTCGGGCATGGGCCGGAGTCGGTTGTCTGTGGTGTCCGTTCATTCCCGGGTCGGGCAAGCGCTGGAGGTTCGCTGAGCCACGGTCCCAGAGCATGGTCACCTGCGGTCGATAAAATTCCAGGGGACAGGCCGGAGCAAGGAGACGGAAACGGCTGCGTGCAATGGATTGCCTGGTTCGGATCGGTCCTGTCGGGAAAAACAGGTCCGGATGATGGATCAGGGCTAATCCAGCTCGACGTCCACCCGGAATCCTCCCTGGTTGTCCAGGGTAAAATCCCCATCGGTGACCGCATAACTCCATTTTGCACTTCGGCGCAATCCACCCAGCGGGTAAACGTGTACCCCGTCAATTCCGGAATCGGGGTCGCTGGCCTGGTACTGGGCAAGGTCGGCCACCAGCCGGTCCGGGGTGTTGACTTTCATGAGTTTGGAGACATTTCTGGCCTGCTTGATTAAAAATTGCATTGAATTGCCGATACCGCAGGCTTTGGCATGCATCAGCAGGGTTTTGAGCGTCGCAAGACCGGGAATTCCAATCTGTATGGGTAGCTTGTTTCCCTCGGCTTGCAGTTTTTTGTCCCAGGCAATAACGGGTTCGGCCTCGAAAGCAAACTGGGTGACCAGATACAACTCAGCATCGCTTCGTTCCCGGAAACTGTTTTTCCATTTTACAGCGGTCATAATGGACTGGTCAGTCATGTCCGGGCTGCCTTCCGGATGACCGGCCAGCCCGATCCGTTTTATCCCATGCTTGTCGAATAGACCGGAATCCAGTAATTCCATGGAATTGGTATACTGGCCGACGGGCTTGTCCACCGCACCGGCAATGCAAAGCACCCGGTCCACGCCGGCTTCCCCAACGGCCTGATGCAGATAATCGTTGAAACTTTTTTCGTTTGGAATGCTTCTTGCCGCGAAGTGGGGAACCGGGATGAACCCTTCATTTCTGAGTCGTCGTGCCACTGAAATGGTATCGCTGAAATGAGACCCCGGCAGGAACGTGATGTAGACCACCGTACCGGGCCTCAGGTGTTCGCGATAATCCGCGATTTTCGTCGCAGACCCCGGGGTGGTTTCTGCGGTGAATCCACGGAGAAAGTTCTGGATATTGCTTTTTTGGGTCATGATGGTTTCACAATCAAACGAGGATTTTTGCGGTTTGAAGCGGGCAGGTCAACCGGCCTGCCAGTGACGGATAAAACCGTGCGATTTTATGATAAATGCAGTGTCCGTTTCATATTAAATTGCCCTCTCCGTGAAAATCTCCGTTCTTCCTCTCCCGCATGAACTGTCCATCCCCCAACGGGTATTTTCGGGGATTCGAATCCCGACTGGATACCACCTTGTTCGAAAAAACACCATTAAATCAATTTCTTGATGATTTCGGGTCACCTCGAAGATCGTGAACCAGCCTAAGAATTTATTGGATATTTTAACGGGACACCAGAAGAAGGAAACAATATTTCATTTCTTAAATGGTTGTAAGCAGGTTTTGTGCCCGGATTCCTCAAAACCTGGTGAAAAGGCGTTGCTGCCTGCGTTGAAGGGTGAGGGGGTTGCTGGATGGAACTGCGCGCAACCGCAATCCGATCGCCTGTCCACCCAAAGAAAACCCCGCCGAAGCGGGGTTTTCAGGTGGTTGAGTACCGGGTTCAGGGTCCGGCCGCCGGCAGAAAATTGAAAGCGAACATGGCCAAACCGACCATGCCCCCCAGAATTATAACGCCGAGCGCGCAGATATACTTGAAGAAGTCGCCTTTCAGCTCACCGATCTGCCCTTTCAGGTTTCCTTCCAGCTTACCGATCTGCCCTTCCAGGTCCGCCTTGGTGGCCAGGTTTCCGACTGTCCCCGCCAGCGCCCCGTTGAGCACCTGGGAAACGGCCTCTGCCGGTTTTTCCGGCAGGCCGGACTCTCTGAGATGCCTGGTCACTTCCAAGGTATTGATCACCGGTTTATGATTTACCGCTATTGACATGGTACCTCCAATTAAAGAATACAACATTAAAAACATGGAGACATGCCTCCCCAACGGGAACAATGTCCCCGTCGGGTTCAAGATGACACCAGCCCTGAGGCTGTCGGAGTACCCATCCGAAGATGGGGTGTGCCTACGATTCCAGTTGCCGGATAAGCTCCGGCGGGCATAGTGGGGTGACTATACCCGAAAAAGAGGATTCAGGACAACCGGAAAGTGCCGACACAAAGTGCCGGCAGAGACCCATGGACCCATGCCAATATTGATCTGCCCATCCTGCTGAAGTATTATCATCGACTCACACATTGTGTCGTTTAGATTCATGCCTGTTGAAACAGGACACCTTCATTGCGTATACCGTTCGTAGCCCGTCCGGTTAGCAGGGCACGGCGAAATTGCAGCATGAGACCGGCGTGATGTCGGCATTCCGGGAAATGGTGTCCGAGCTTCGTTCGGATATCCGGTCCACGAAGATGGTCCCGGCATTGTCGGCCGGATTCACTTCCGGTCTTGCGTTGCTCGTCGCTCAAGTGGCTTTCGGAAGCTTCATTTTCTCCGGCGCGCTGGCACCCTATTCCTCCCAGGGTATTGGCCTGATACTGTTTGGAAACTTCGCTGCCTGTCTGCTCATGGCGCTGGTGGGCGGTTACCGTGGTGCCATTGCGGGGTTGTCGCCGGCACTGGTGATTGTCATGGCTACGATTGCAACCACCATGGACCTGCATGGGAAAGCGCTGTTTGTCACCGTGGCCAGTGCACTCATGATCAGCGCGGTCACCACCGGGGTGTGCTGTTTGGTGATCGGACGTTTTCGACTCGCCAACCTGGTACGTTTTATTCCCTACCCGGTTGCGGCCGGATTTGTGTCTGGAATTGGCGGCATGGTCTGCCTGGCCGCCATGTCGCTCATGGGGGCGGACCCGGGGTCGCAGGCAACCCTCACACTGCTGGAGCCATCCGTATTGTGGGCGTGGGCCCCAGGCGTTGTGTATGGGGCCGCACTCTACCTCCTGGTCCGGCGCGGGAGCAGTGCCCTGATATTGCCGGCGAGTGTGGTGGTTGCGGTCGGTGCCTACCACCTTGCCCTCGGTGCTCTCGGTATTTCCGGCGATGAGGCCAGAGCGATGGGCCTGTTGCTTGCGAGTACGGCGGACGAAGCCCTGTGGCCAGCGCTGTTCCCCGCTGACCTGGTACAGGTGGAATGGGCCGCGATGGCCGGACAGCTACCCAATCTGCTGACGCTGGTCCTGGTCGCCTTCATCTGCATCATCCTGAATCTCGCAGGACTCGAGCTGGCGGTGAATCGGGATCTGGAGTGGAACCATGAGTTCAGGGCGACCGGATTTGCCAGTATCGTAGCTGGTTTGGGCGGCGGGACGGTGGCGACGCTGATCGTCCCTTCCTCGCTGCGCAGCAGCCTCTTCAAGGCGAACACGCGCCTGACCGGCGTGGTTGCCGCCATCGTCATCGGGGCCGCCTTGCTTCTCGGCGACGGCATGCTGGAGTTTGTCCCGACGGCTCTCATCGGCGGCATTCTGGTAATGGCCGGCCTGGGAATGCTGGACGAGGGGCTGGTAAAAAGCCGCAACCGCCTGCCCCGGGTGGAGCGTGGCATCATCCTTGCGATCTTCGTCGTCATTGTCGGCTTCGGGCTTTTGGAGGGCGTGGCCGTGGGGATGCTGGCGTCTCTCGTGTTTTTCGCCGTGCGCCTCAGTCGTGTGGACCCGGTTGAATCCCGGTTCACTGCGCGTGAACGCCACAGCAACAAGGCCCGTTCTGTCCCCGACCGCATGATTTTGCTGGAGGAAGGCGGTCGCGTACAGGTCTATCAGCTGTGCGGTTACATTTTTTTCGGTAGCGTTGGTTCGCTTACCGACCCTCTCAGAAAGGCCCTGGAGGGCCCTTCGCGTCCCGCCTGCCTGATGCTGGATTTCACCGCGGTGTCCGGCTTCGATTTCTCGGCAGTCAGCGCGCTGGCCCGGGTCTTGCAAACGGCGAACGAAGCGGGAGTGAAGGTGGTGCTCAGTGCAGTGTCCGAACCGTTCCGGTCAGGCCTGGAGCTCAACCTTCCCGTTTCGGTATATGCCGAACTGGTGCTGGAGCCGGATACGGACCGCGCCCTGGAGCACTGCGAGGAAATCGTCATTGAGGCATGGCGGACGGATGATGCCGTTGCCGACCATCGACGCACGGCACTGTTGGCGCAAACCGGTGACCTCGAACGTCATCTGGAGCGGCTGATTCGTTTCGAGGACCTGGTGGAGGAACTGCAAGCATGGCTCACGCCACGCGACTACGTCACCGGGGAGGTATTGACCGGTGACAATACGCCCCAGGCAGGATTGCAACTGCTGGTTTCCGGCCGGGCATCGGCCTACGATGGTGCGGACGCGCGTCTCAACCAGTTCAGCCCCGGTGATGCGGTTTGGCCGGTGACCGGGTCGGATGCACAGGGGGCCCGGGTGTCGGCAGACGAAGCGTGCCGGACGATGATTCTGACCCCGGCCGCCCGGCACTGGATCGAGAAGCACGAAGGGAAGTTGGCCCTCAAACTGTACCGGTATCTGCTCGCCGGGCATTTTCAGGACAGGCCATCCCCCGGACGGGAAGACGGCACATGATTCCCCAAAACAAGGCCCCCGGCCGATGCAAAGCACCTGCACATGGGTTTTTGCTTTTTCCTGCCGGGCGCTGTGAGCGGGCAGGAAATGCCTCACGAGCCTTGTGAGACCCGCTGCTGTGGGTGGCCAGGGTACTGAAAAGGGGGGAGTGACAAGAGGTGTTGCAAGCATTCCAGAAAATCGAGCCCCGGATACCGGCCGGTTTCACCCGTCACCGGGCATCCCCATGCGGATTTTGGTTCTGCTCGCCCCTCTGGCGCCGTAACCGCGTGTGTGGTCCAAAGAAGACCTGCCCGCCGTTTTCTTCCCGGTCCACCGTATCGCCGGTTGGACCCGGCAGCCGGGGAAATTTTCCAGAAGGTATCGACGTGCCGGTCTTCTGGAAACTTCCCAATAAAATTTTTCCTTGGAATTAGTGGATTGGGAGTGATTTGTATATTTCACACGAAGACATTGCCCCCTTCCGGTGCGCGCCGGTATGGCAGGATACAGAAGCCCGGCTGAGTTGAAATCCGGTCTGCCCCGTGGTAGCGTCGATGCAGCTGGTCCTATCCCGAACTGTGGGGTTCAGGGCCATTCCGGTCATTCCGGGCTGAAAAGGTTTTCTGCCCGGTTCCTGGATTTACGGTTGGTTTACGCCACGAGGGATGTGGCAATGCCCTGGCCAACGGTTGGCATATGGGTTTTTATCCTGGTTACGGCCTGACCGGTTGTGGACATCACGGCGGCCACGATCTCAATCCCTTACTCAAAAGGCTGTTTGGGTGCCCACTGCGGTCATGGCAATACAATTTCTCACAGACGGGCAACCGGGTTCATCGCACGGGGTGCAGTCATCGGTTCCGGCGGCCGGTATCGCGACCCTCACCAACCGCTGCGCGCCCTGCACCGTTTGTACAGAGAGCGCGGGGTTCCCGTCCTGTTCCGGTTGCAAAACCGGTCCGGCGACCGTTCCGGGACAGGTGTGGAAAGGGTTTTGAGGTCAGGCAGCCTGCCGGCGGCAGGTATCCGGGGACCCGGTCGACCTGTCCGGGCGCAACGGGTCATTCCCGGCTTCGCAGTGCAACTTCCCGCACCCAGTGCCAGCCTCTGGGTTCGATTTCGGGACCGCAGTCCCGGCGGGAGCCGGAACCACCGTGCTTGCATGACCTGCGGCCTGACCGTGGTCACACCGGGCCCGGCCTGCAAGAACTGGAACCGGATTCATGCCGTTTGCCTTTCTTGTTTCGGGGAAACCCGTCGTCCAGTTAGTCGTTTGTCCCGAAATTAGCCAATGGAAATTGCATCCATACTGTTCCCGGTCCTGTTCATTGTCCTGTTGGGATACTTCTATGCCCGGAAATTCAAACCCGATATGGATGTCGCCAACGGGCTGGTTTTGCGTGTGTTTATTCCCGCTCTTGCTTTTGATGTCCTTTCAAAAGGTGATTTCCAGGTGGTTGCCTACAGCTGGCTCATGCTTGGCGGCGTGATCGTGGTACTGGGGTCCGGACTCATTGCATGGCCGGTGGGGAAACTGTTCCGGATTCCGAAACAGGTTTTTGTCCCGACGATGATGTTCAACAATTGCGGGAACCTCGGCTTGCCTCTCGCGGTACTCGCTTTCGGTGACCATGCACTGGGAGCGGCGGTCGTGCTGTTTTTGATCAGCAACATCGGCCATTTTACTGTGGGTGTCTACCTGTTTGGCGGGGCAGTGTCCTGGAAGTCCCTGGCGGTCACGCCAGTTAATCTGGCCACTTTGCTGGCACTGGTTTTCAATTTCAGCGGCATCCGGGTTCCGGAAATGATCCAGTTCCCGATTTCCCTGTTGGCCCAGGTCGGGATTCCGCTGATGCTGTTCTCCCTCGGGGTACGGATGCTGAGCATCCGATTTGACCATTGGAAGGTCGGCCTGATCGGCGGGCTGGTATGCCCGGTATCCGGACTGATCGGTGCGTATGTGGCCTCACTGGTCCTGCCATTGGATCCGATGGAATTGGGCGTGCTGTTCTTGTTTGCAGCCCTGCCGCCGGCCGTGTTGAATTTCCTGTTTGCGGAGCGGTACCGCCAGCATCCGGAACTGGTGGCCTCGGTCGTCCTGCTCAGCCATGCCATGGCCATTGTTGTTTTATCCGTCGTGCTTTGGTGGTTGGTATAGTTCCGGATTGGTGTATCATTCACGGTTTCCACTGTATTACGGGAGGTTTCCATGACCATACAAGTAGGGGATAGAATTCCCAATATTTCCATTTCCACCATGACCGCGGACGGGCCGAAAGACATCACCACCGATGAGATCTTTTCCGGCAACACCGTCGTGATGTTTGCGTTGCCGGGGGCCTTTACCCCCACCTGCTCGGCGGCGCATTTGCCCGGATATGTCGTGCATCATGATGCCATCAAGGCCAAGGGGGTGGATACCATTGCCTGCCTTTCTGTCAATGATGCCTTTGTCATGGGTGCCTGGGGGGAAGCACAGAATGTTGAGGACCATATCCTGATGCTGGCCGATGGAAGCGCATCCCTGACCCAGGCCATGGGGCTGGAACTGGACCTGACCGGGGCGAATTTCGGGGTCCGCTCCCAGCGGTATGCCCTCGTCGCACAAGACGGGGTGGTGACCCATCTGAATGTGGAAGCCGGTACAGGATTCGAGGTCAGCGACGCCGAAACAATTCTTGGATTGCTGTAGTCTCCGGGGCGTCTTTTCCATCTCCAGGGACACGGCAGCTGCCCGGTGACCGGGCGGTCGGGAACGGGCCGCTTGTCCGGGGTCGACGGGGTGCCGGGGGTCAGCCGGGTGGTCCCACGGTATTTTTGCGCAGGATTTTCCGTCCCGGTGCAGCCATGGAGGGTGCCGGTCCGGCCATCTTGGCCCAATGGGGGGAGCGAAGCACCGGGGCGCCGGGCATGCAATGGTGGTTTCCCATGCCCTTGCAGTGACGGTAGCCGTCACCGGATACCGGTGTCATTTCACCGTGGGTGTCCCCGGCAATGGCCGGAGCCGGATTCCGTACAGTCTTTTTCAATGAACAATGCCTCAACATTGGGTGCGGTGGTGTCCCGTTACGATGAAGCCGGAGTACGGTTCCCTCCCCGGACAGGCCGACACGAAGGACAGATGCTGCACCATGACGGGTTGAAAAAAGTTGGCGCACCGCCATATCCCCCTCACGGGAACCCCGGGTGATTTGATGATGATTAACCGTATCTTCTATTTCATACTGACCAATCTGGCGATTGTATTCGTACTGAATATCACCATGCGCCTGTTGGGATTTGATCTGTATCTGGTCCAAAGCGGGCAGAACATGACCGGCCTGCTTGTTTTTGCGGCACTGTTCGGGATGACCGGGGCGTTCATATCACTGGCCATGTCCAAGTCGATGGCCAAACGGTTTTCCGGGGCCCGGGTAATTGAAACGCCGTCGAATTCCCGGGAAACCTGGTTGATCGAAACGGTGCGGCGCCAGGCTGAAACCGTGGGGATCGGCATGCCTGAGGTGGCCATATTTGATACTCCGCAGGTGAATGCGTTTGCGACCGGTATCAACCGCAACAATGCGCTGGTTGCCGTCAGCAGCGGTTTGCTGGATGTGATGACCCGGGATGAAGCGGAGGCGGTGGTAGGCCATGAGGTCAGTCATGTCGCCAATGGTGACATGATTACACTGGCACTGATCCAGGGAGTGGTCAATACCTTTGTCATTTTCTTTGCCCGGATCATCGGCCAGTTTGTCGACCGGGCCATCTTCAAGTCTGAAAGCGGTCACGGGCCGGGGTTCTGGATCACCACCATTGTAGCGGAACTGGTATTGGGAATTCTGGCATCGGTCATCGTCATGTTTTTCAGTCGCCGCCGGGAATTCAGGGCGGACCAGGGGGGTGCGGAGCTTGCCGGGACAGATAAAATGATCGCCGCACTGGAAAAACTGCGTGCGCAGTACGAACCCGCCGTTCTGCCGGACCAGCTGGCCGCTTTCGGGATTTCCGGGGTCAGCGGCCCGGGCATCCGAAAACTGTTCATGTCCCACCCGCCCCTGGACGAGCGGATCGAGGCACTGCGCAGTCTAGACTCGGGTTTTCAGTGAATCCGGGATAAAATACGGTCCAGCACCCTGTCGGGCAACAGGCGTTTCAGGACAGAAAATACCCTGGTCGGGGTGGTCACGCGGTAGCGGACCTTCGGGTTCGGGCTGTTCAGGGCGTGTTTGACCACTTTCAGGACGGATTGGGCCGGGAGGGTAAAACGGACCGGTTGGTCACTGCGCAATCGTTCCAGCAGTGCTTGGTAGCGTTCCCGGTGGTCGCTGCGGCCGGAATCGATGTTCGCCAGGAATTTCTCATGGGAGTTGGCCCGGAACGCACTTTCAATGGGACCGGGTTCGATCAGGGAAACATGAATTCCGGAGTTGGCCAGTTCCAGGCGGAGTGTATCGCTCAGCGCTTCCAGGGCGTATTTGCTGGCATTGTATGCGCCGCGGTATGGCAGGCAGATGAATCCAAGCACGGAACTGATCTGGACAATGCGGCCCGATTGCTGCGGTTTCATGACCGGGATCAGCCGGTTGGTCAGTTCCTGGGTGCCAAACACATTGGTTTCAAACTGTTCCCGAAGCGTCTTTCTGTCCAGGTCTTCAACGGCACCGGGCTGGCCGTATGCCCCGTTGTTGACCAGCCCGTACAGTTTTCCATCGGTATGTTCAAGGGTCGTTTGCACGGCGTTGTCAATGCTGCGGCTGGAATCAAGGTCCAGCGGAATGGAAAAAATCCCGTTCCCGCGGTAATGGGTACAGTCTTCTTCTTTCCGGCAGGTGGCGATCACGTTGAATCCGCTGCGCTGCAGTCCAAACGCGAGACATTGCCCGATACCGCTGGAACAGCCGGTGATCAATATGGAGCTGTTCGGGGGCGGCGGCATGTCACGAAATATAGGTATAAGCTATCATGGTATTTAACACAATCAATTAGCTTAATATAATAAAATCCACTACACTTTCGTCATGTCCAAATATGACATGAATTCCATATCCAAACCACAACACAATAGGAGTCAAAGATGAGTTTAAAAGATTCGGCAACAGAACAGAACCTGAAGGATGCCTTTGCAGGGGAATCGCAGGCAAACCGGCGTTACCTGTATTTTGCGGCCAAGGCGGATATCGAGGGCTACAACGATGTCGCTGCGGTATTCCGGTCCACCGCGGAAGGAGAAACCGGGCATGCCCATGGGCACCTGGAATATCTGGAAGAGTGCGGGGACCCGGCGACCGGTCTTCCGATCGGCAGTACCCCGGACAACCTCAAGGCCGCCATTGCAGGGGAAACCCATGAATACACCGACATGTATCCCGGCATGGCCAAAACAGCCCGTGACGAGGGGTTTGACGAAATTGCAGATTGGTTTGAGACCCTGGGCAAGGCGGAACGCTCCCATGCCAATAAATTCCAGAGGACTCTGGGGACCCTGGACGAAGAGTAGGCCGCGGCACAGGGCAAAGTGAAACAGGGCGTTGAGGGGTCCTCAACGCCCTGTTCGTCAACGAGTAAGGTCCTGGTTACAAGGGGAAACAGAGATGGCTGAAAGAGGAATCAAAGAAGGAAGTCTGGAAGCGCCAACCCGGCATGCCCTGGACTGGAAAAACCCGGCCTTTTACGATGAAGGAGCCTTGTTTTCCGAACTTGAGCGTGTTTTCGATCTTTGCCATGGATGCCGCCGCTGTGTCAGTTTATGCCATTCGTTTCCCACACTGTTTGATCTGGTGGATGAGTCTTCCACCATGGAAGTCGATGGTGTGGAC
>WTGA01000131.1 GCA_011523765.1 Gammaproteobacteria bacterium | reverse complement strand
GTCACCAACTCATGTGGCAGGGCCAGACACGGCTTTCCAGTGCCTCACTGGGCTTCCGGATCGGCTACAACGCCAGGAAACGCCATGCACTGCACAACAGCAAATAACCTGTTGCAATGCAGATTTATCATGGCTCGGTAGTCCTAGCCGCACTTGCTTTCACCGCAGTTCAAACAGGTCATGCAGCCATCCATCAGCACGGTCGCCTTGATATTGCATTTTGCACACAGCACGGCTCCCTCCGGAAAATCGTCTGATACGGAATATCGATCGCCGGCGGCCTGTTTGTCCTCGTATTCCTTGCGCTTCTGGTCAACCAGTTCCTGCTGGTGCTTGTCCAGACCGACATCCACCATCATGCCGATCCTCTTCAAATGGGACTCGATGGCATCCCCGATTTCCGCGACCAGTGAAGGCATGTACTTGCCGCCGCGTTTGAAATAACCCCCTTTGGGGTCGAAAACACTCTGCAGCTCGTTGACCAGAAATGTGACGTCACCGCCCTTTCGGAACACGGCTGAAATGATCAATGTCAGCCCGGAAATCCATTGATAGTGGTCCATGTTTTTCGAGTTGATGAAGATTTCAAACGGCCTTCGCTTTTCATAGGGCGTGCCGGGATTGAGCAGGATATCGTTGATGGTAATGTAAAAAGCGTACGTGGAAACGGGGGTTTTGATCTTGTAGGTATTTCCGATCAGCATTTCAGGACGCACCACTTTTTCATGCATGCGCACGATTTTGGCCTTGTCTCCGCTCCCGGTGTCCAGCGATTCACTGACCTGGGCCCGGGGGGGGGATTCGACGGGTTTTTCATCTTCCGGCTTAATCACATTGAAGCCGACGATTTTGTCACTGATTTTTACGGTCATCCTGCTCTTCGGGTTCTCAATCAATTATCGTAATACTTTGCCGCATGGCTGGTCGGCAACGACGTGGCCTCCCTGGTCAACAGCGACTGTTGGGCCCGGTACCATGTCTCAACGCCTCTTCCCACTCCCATGCAAAACTGTATCCTGCGGTTCCTGCTGATATTTCGCATGTGGGTCGCTTGTTTTTTTGCCGCTCTTTTCACGGTAACGAAGAAGCGGCCGGGTTGACAAGTGAGCGATTCATGGCCTGTTTTTCTGCCCTAGAACCTGCCGTAATACCCTTCCTTCAATGCGTCAAACAGATTGGCCGCAGTGTGGGTTTCACCATCGTATTCAATTTCCTCGTTTCCCCTGACTTCCACCACCTCCCCGTTTTCAAGGGTAAACTGGTACTTGGTTTTTTCCAGGTCCTCCTCCTTGACCAGCACTCCCTGGAAATATTCCGGGTTGAACCGGAATGTGGTGCAGCCCTTCAGTCCTTTTTTCCAAGCATACTGATAAATGCCCTGGAAATCCTCGAATGCGTAGTCCTTGGGGATATTGGCCGTTTTGGAAATCGAGGAATCCACCCATTTTTGGGCGGAAGCCTGCACATCGACATGCTGCTTTGGGGTGATATCGTCCGTCGTGACAAAGTAATCCGGCAGTTTGTGGTTGCTATCCTCGGAAAATGGCTCGGCCCCCGGGTCCTTCAACTGCCGGTATGCCAGCAGCTCGAAAGAAAACACCGCGACCTTTTCCTTGGATTTCTTTCCTTCCCGAATGACATTCCGGCTGTACATATGGGCAAAAGTGGGTTCAATCCCGTTGCTCACATTGTTCCCCAGGGAAAGACTGATGGTTCCGGTGGGTGCGATGGAAGTATGGTGGGTATACCGACATCCCCTGGCTGCAATTTCGTTCCGCAAATCTTCAGGAAATTGCTGCATGTACCGACTGTACCGGCCCATCAGTACAGACCCCTTGACCCGGTCATCCAGACGATAGCCATCCTCTTCCATTTCCGGTCGCCTGGCCAACATCTCACTGGTCACGACATATTCCTGCTCAAGCACCGGGGCCATTCCCTTTTCCCGGGCAAGACCAATGCCAACCTCCCAGCCCACAGTCGCCATTTCCTTTGCGACCCGTTCAGTGAATTCCAGGGATTCGTCACTCCCGTATTTCATTTTCAGCATGGTCAGGGTGGAACCCAGGCCAAGAAACCCCATGCCATGGCGGCGTTTGGCGAGAATTTCGCTCCCCTGCCTTTCCAGTGGCAGGCCGTTGATCTCCACCACGTTATCCAGCATTCGGGAAAAGACAGCGACGACTTCCCGGTAGGTGTTCCAGTCGAAGCTGGCGTTGTTTTGAAACGGGTTTTCGACAAATTTCGTCAGGTTTACGGACCCCAGCAAACACGCGCCGTAGGGAGGGAGCGGTTGCTCTCCACAAGGATTGGTTGCCCGGATATTTTCACAGAACCAGTTGTTGTTCATCTCATTGATACGGTCCACCAGAATGAACCCGGGCTCGGCATAGTCATACGCGGAGTTCATAATCAGGTTCCACAACCGTTTTGCCGAAATGGTTTTATAGACCTTGCAGGCAACCTGGCCGATCTCATTGAGGATGTAGTGGTCGTTATTCGCCCAATGCCGCCATATGATTTCGTATTGACCGCTTTCCACTTCATGCCGGGCAGCGGGAAAATACAACGGCCACTCCGAGTCATCCTGAACCGCACGCATGAATTCATCGGTGATCAGGCAGGAAAGATTGAACTGCCTCAATCGCCCATTTTCCCGTTTGGCACGAATAAATTCGAGAATGTCCGGATGGGAGATGTCGAAGGTCCCCATTTGTGCGCCCCTGCGGCCTCCGGCAGAAGAAACGGTGAAACACATGGAATCAAAAATATCCATAAAGGACAACGGGCCGGAAGTATGGGCTCCGGCACCGCTGACAAAGGCGCCCTTGGGGCGCAAAGTGGAAAATTCATAGCCAATGCCGCAACCGGCTTTCAGCGTAAGGCCGGCTTCGTGCGCCGACCTCAATACCCCGTCCATCGAATCCGGAACCGTTCCGGATACGGTACAGTTGATCGTGCTGGTTGCCGGCTTGTGGTCCAGCGCACCGGCGTTGGAGATGATCCGGCCTGCGGGAATGGCTCCTTTTTGCAGCGCCCACAAAAATTTTTCATGCCATTCTTCCTGCTTGGCTTTTGATTGCTCGACATCCGCCAGTGTTTTCGCCACACGGTTGTAGGTGGCCGTCAGGTCCTCGTCCACCGGGTCCCCGGCAATGGTTTTCAGCCGGTATTTTTTATCCCATATATCCAGGGAAGCAGGTTGAAGTTCTATTGTGTCCAACAGATTGGATTCATTTCCAACCTCATTGGCTTCATGTACCATTTTCATGCTTGTTTTTTTCCGCCCTTTGTCATGATCCCGACCATTTCTTTCCAGCCTGCAGGGAAACCCCGGTCCTTCAAAACCCGCTTCATATCAACGAAAGATCGACTGATTCTTGCTTGTCCCGGTAAGTGGCTGATTTGTCCAACAATTTTGCAATAACCCGGCAAAACCCATATATAGTAGCAACTGCTGATAATAAACCCAAGATATGGGGTTAGTCAAAAATAATTTTCATTTGTATATTATCAAGGAGTTA
The DNA here is from genome assembly GCA_011523765.1 of Gammaproteobacteria bacterium. GTDB lineage: Bacteria > Pseudomonadota > Gammaproteobacteria > Arenicellales > Poriferihabitantaceae > WTGA01. The sequence goes on along the minus strand of WTGA01000131.1, from coordinate 23,533 downwards.
TAGCCCTGCATCCGCGGGCGGTTGGATGCTTTGGCGAAAACCGGTTGTCAATCCGTTGGTGCAACCCGGCAACGAAGCGGTTTTTCCGGGGGCGGGCCGCCACCGGGCGCGACGGGAAAATGCGCGGGTTCGGCGGATTCGTTGCGATGCCGCCGGAATGGGACGGCTGCACCAGGCGTTCCCCTGGGGCATTACCGCGTCATGCCGCAGCGGTGTCTCCGGATGGCCGGCGCCTTTCGGCAGTCATCCCGATTGCCTGATACAGTCCAGCACCAAATCCGGCGAAAGCTGGTTCAGGCAGTTCATGTGCCGGAGCGGGCATTCACGCTTGAAACAGGGACTGCAGGACAATCCAAGGCTCAGGATATTGCATTTGTCGGTCAAAGGCGGCGTGAACTCCATTCCGGAAGAGCCGTAGATCGCAATGATATGACAGCCCGTTGCCGCACCAATGTGCATCAACCCCGAATCGTTGGTGACAACGTATTTTGCGACCGACATCAAATCGACCACTTCTCCCAGGCTGGTTCTCCCTGCCAAATTGGTGCACGCCCCGCCACTCAAGGTATCGATTTCCTCTGTGATTTCCCGATCATTCCCCGAACCGAACAACCACACCTGCCAGCCCTGGGAAATTTTCCGCCGCGCCACTTCCGCAAAGTACCGGGCAGGCCAGCGTTTTGCGGGACCGTATTCAGCACCCGGACAAAACGCCACAATGGGCCGGCTGGTGTCGAGTTTGAAGCGGTCCAGGGCGGCTTCCAGTCCGCTTCTGTCCACCTGCAGCGATGGTCTGGGCAACCTTCCGGCAACCGCGTGGCCCTTGTCCAGACCCAGGGAAATGTAACGCTGGATATGCCTCGGCATTCTCTTTTCATCCAGTTTCCGGATATCGTTCAGCAACCCCCAGCGCTGTTCCCCGACAAAACCCGTTCTCCTTGGAATGCCTGCCAGCCAGGGAATAAGGGCCGATTTCAGGGAACCCGGCAGTATGATGGCCTGATCAAAATCATACCGCCGGACAGACCTGGCGATTTTTCGTCGGATGCCGAGCTGAAGTACGCCATGGCCAACCGGCATTTCAATGCTCCGGGCCACTTCCGGCATCCGTTCCAGGATGGGTTCACTCCAGCGTGGCGCAAGAACCGAAATTTCCACCCGGTCCGCCCCCTCTTTCATCACCTTGAACAAACCCTGCGCCATCACCATGTCTCCAACCCATGAAGGACCGACCACCAGAGTTTTTTTCATCACCAGGCTGCGATTAGGAGGTCACCGGGAATGCGGGGTTTATCAGGTTTTCAGGCTGGGGGGGTATGGACCGCCGCTACTGTGCGGGTTTTGCCCGCTCTTTCAGTACAAAGACAGTCCCGCAATACGGGCACGATTCCTCTCCGCTGTCCTCGACGGGAAGATACACCCTGGGATGGGAGTCCCACAGCCTTTTCCCGGGCATGGGGCAATGGAGGGGAAGGTCGGCAGCGGTAATTTCCACCCGGTCGCTGGCATTCGGTGTGTCCGCATCACCAGGTTGCGAGATACCGGGAGTTTTGGATGGACCGTTCTCAGACATAGGTCAACCAATCTTCGTATTCCGGTGCGCGGCCATGCACGGCATCGAAAAACCTGGATTGTATCTTTTCAGTAATGGGCCCGCGGCCGCCATTGCCGATTTTGCGGTTGTCCACTTCCCGGATCGGGGTCACTTCCGCGGCCGTACCGGTGAAGAAGGCCTCATCACAGATATACACCTCATCGCGGGTAATGCGTTTTTCCACAACCTCCAGTCCTTCGTCATGAATGATCCTGATGGCCGTATTGCGCGTAATGCCATCCAGGGCCGAGGTCAAATCCGGGGTATACACCACACCATCGCGGATGACAAACAGATTTTCTCCGCTTCCCTCCATGACAAAACCGTTCGTATCCAGCAACAAGGCCTCGTCGTAGCCGGTATCCACGGCTTCCTGCAGCGCAAGCATTGAGTTGATGTAGTGTCCGTTGGCCTTGGCACGACACATGCTGATATTGACATGATGCCGGGTATATGATGACACGCGGACGCGAATGCCATTCCTGAGGTTTTCATCCCCCAGGTAGGAACCCCACTCCCATGCGGCCACGATCATATGCACCTTCAGGTTGTCGGCGCGGATCCCCATTCCCTCGGACCCATAGAATACCATCGGCCTCAAATAGCCCGTCTCAAGGTCATTTTGCCGGATGGATTCCACCTGGGCCTGCCGGACGGTGTCCGGATCGAAGGGGATTTTAATTCCCAGAATATGTGCGGAGCGGAACAACCGGTCAGTGTGCTCGCCAAGACGAAAAATTGCCGTGCCCTTTTCCGCCTTGTAGGCCCGGACACCTTCAAACACACCCATTCCATAGTGCAGGGTATGGGTGAGAACATGGACCCTGGCTTCCCGCCACGGCACCATCTCGCCGTCCATCCATATCACACCGTCTCGGTCACTGAATGACATTTTCTGTTGCTCTCCACATAATAGGACTGATTCTGCGCCGCGTTTTCACAGGGAAACCACCCGGACATTATAACTGGATATCCTGCCGGTTCTCACTTGAATTTTCAGCACTTCGGACTGGAACCCCGACCTCACTAGATAATGGACTGCAGGATCATTGTCAACCGAAAGTCTCCGCCCAGATAGACCGGATCGCCGATCTTTCGGCCAACAGCTCATTCTGCCCTGCCAGGACCGGCCGGTCCATCAGCTTCAGATTGAGGGAGTGGCGCAGGTAGGTTTCGTAACAATGAAGCATCTCGCGCCCGGTGTCGGGACCAATGACTGACTGCTCAACCAGGGCTGCAATGCACTCGGACGTGGTCCTGGGCCCGGTCAGTTCCGCGTGCTGGCGGGATTCCCTGAGAATCCAGTACTGCACCAGAAATTCGATGTCAACGATCCCGCCTTCACCCAGCTTGATATCATAGACCCGGTCGTTTGACTGGCAATTGGCATCAATCATTTTGCATCGCATGGAGTGGATATCCTCCAGCAATTGCCGGTTGTCCCGTTCCAGGACGAGGACCGCCCGTCTCGTCTCTTCAAATCGCCGGGTGAATTCCTCATCGCCGATGACCACTCTTGCACGAACCAGGGCCTGGTGCTCCCAGGTCCAGGCATGCCTGAGCTGGTACTCGGAAAATCCGGACAGCGAGGTCACCAGGGTCCCGCTGCGACCGCTGGGACGCAGGCGCATGTCGAGCTGGTACAAATAGCCCGCCTGGGTGCGCGTGGTCAAAAGATGGATCAGCCGTTTCCCGACACGGCCGTAGAAATGCTCCGCCTCCATCTTCTGTGCCGGACTGCAGTCATCCGGGGAGTCAAAACACACGATCACATCCAGGTCGGAATGATAGCCAAGCTCTGAACTGGCAAACTTGCCATACGCGATCATGCCGCCCTGGCAGGACGGATTGCCCAGCCGACTGCTGACCGACCTCACCGCATCGCCAAACACCCTGCGTACCAGCACCTCGGCAAGCTGGGTGAGGCCCCGGTGTATGCCCAGTACATCCAGTTCACCGGATATGTCGGCGGCTGCAATCTGCAGTACCTGGGCATGCTGGTACTCTCTCAGGGTGTTCATCCAGCCCTCTTCATCATCGTCATCCAGTTGTGACAGGCGGTGACCGAGTTCGGATTCCAGGTCATCGTGACTGCGGTTCCCGATGTCGGCCAGGGGATTGAGCAACTCATCCAGGATCACCGGATGCTGGCCGATGTGGTTGGATATCCAGCGACTGGCCGCACAAAAGTGCAACAGCTGCTTCAGGGCAATCGGGTTTTCGATGAGCAGGCTCAGATACACCGACCTTCGGCCAATGGCCTCAACCACCGAAATGAACGCGGCCATGGCGCGGTCTGCATCGGGGTGCCTTGAGGCCTGCTGGATTGCCAGGGGAATCAAGCGGTCCATCCGGTCACGCTCCGCTCCGGAAAAGGCCTGGTACAAACGGCCCTCGCGGAATCCATTCAGTAATTCAGGGGTTGTATTGGTTTCCGGGAAACCCGCCTGCACCAGGGTTTCCACCGCCTGCCGGTAAGGCAGCCTTCCATGCCAGACATCCTGCAGCCGAAAGCTTTCCAGGCTTTCATGCTCCGCATCGGCATCCAGAATTCTCCTGAATTGGTCATGGATGATTCTTCGATGACGGTCCAGGACCTTCACATACCCGTCCCATGTCTCAAACCCCATGGACCATGCCAGACGCAATCGCTCATAGCCGGACTCCGGCAATTGCTGGGTCTGGCGGTCCGCGACCATCTGCAACCGGTGTTCCGTATTCCGAAGAAACCGGTAACCCCGGATCAGGTCCCGCCGCACGATGTCTTCCATCTCGCCCAGTTCCTGCAATGCATTGATCGCTTCATAAAGGGATTGCGTCTGCAGGCTTTTCTCCCTTCCCCCCTGAATCAGCTGATGGCTTTGAATGAAAAACTCGATTTCCCGAATCCCTCCCCATCCCAGCTTGATATTCTGCTCGGTCCCCTGTTGCTTCAATTCCCGGTAAATCATGCTTTTCATCTCCCGGATGGCCTCATAGGCACTGAAATCCAGGTACTTCCGGTAGACAAAGGGTCTCAGCATGTCCAGCAATTCGGCTCCGGCACCGGGGTTTCCGGCGACCACCCTCGCCTTGACCAGCGCATATCTTTCCCAGCTGCGTCCATGGGTCTGGTAGTAATGCTCCAACGCGGGGAAAGACAACACCAGGGGGCCGCTGTCGCCGTTGGGGCGCAGCCGCATGTCCGTCCGAAAGACAATCCCGTCCGACGTCCGGGTATCCAGGGCGGCGATAATCTTCCTTCCCAGCTTGACAAAGTACTCCTGGTTATCCAGCGCAGGCCCGCCGCGATGCGACCCCTGCACTTTTCCCGGGGCATCATAGGCAAATACCAGGTCGACGTCTGATGAATAGTTCAGTTCATTGCCTCCCAGTTTTCCCAGTCCGAGCACGATCAGGCTGGCGGGTTGCCCCCCTTCCCCCGTCGGCTGGCCATACCGTTCGGACAACCAGCCGTGGTGGTGGGCAAGTGCCATTTCGATACTGATGTCCGCCAGGGCGGAAACCATGGACATGGTTTCATCCAGTTCCGCGATTCCCGCCAGGTCACGCCAGGCCAGCCGGACCATTTCACGCTGACGAAAATGTCTCAACCGCGCATGCAGCTGGTCCTCATGGTCACACACTGCAATCTGCTTTTGCGCACGTTCATGCAGCCCGTCCCGGCCATAGTCCTGATCAAGGTCACCACTGCAAATCAAATCGTGCAGCAAAAGGGGCCTGGCTATACAGCTGCCTGCGATGTATTCACTGCCGGCCCAGACCGCCCGGAGTTCCCGACGCGACAAACAGCTTTGGAGAAGGTTTGCAGCGGATTCCCGGTCCGGCAGGGCATCAATCTTCTCCTTGAACCGTTCCCAGTGCTTGTCCACCGTGTGGGCGAGGTCCCGGGGAATGGCCCGGTTCTCCGGGGTCCGGGCTACCATGCCGGCAACCCGTCACAGGGGGTCAAGGAAAAACCAGTCCGCATCAAACCATGCCCCGGATTCCAGTTCTTCGCATCCATTCATGCTCTACTGAATGATCTTGACCAACTGGCCCGGCACCGGTTCGCCATCCGGATACATCCCATTCAGCAGCCGCAGCCGGTCAACGGCATATTTCCCGATATCGGTTTGCACCGCCAGCCGTGAAAACGTATCTCCGGACCTTGCCCGGACCAGCTTGATTCGCCTGGCGGCGGCATACCGTTGCTCACCGGGCTTCAAATGTCTCGTCGACTCCGCCGTCTCCAGAAACGCCCGGTCCGCCCCCGGGTCCCTGGAAAACCCGGTCACCAGCAACACATGCTCTCCATGAGTCACCGCGATGACCCGAAAGGACCCGTACCCGAATGGTGTTTGACCCCGCGCAATCCCGGTATATCCACGATTGCCCTGCAGTGGCTGCCCGTTTCCCAGGCTTGTGAACCTGCGATGCACATACCGGGCCGGGGATTCACCCTTTGGCAGGGTATCCAGGCTCACGACCATCGCCGCTTCGTGGTCGGGACGAACCGCGACCAACTGTGCAGGCCGGTTATCGATTCGCCAGCCTTCCGGAAACACCAGTGTAAAATCCAAGCCCTTGTGGTAAAACCGGTTGCTCCGGACGATTCCCTGCTGTTCACTGTCCCCAAAAGTGACATTGTCCATGAGCCGGAGAAAATCTTCCGGGTCCGTTTTCCGGGCGTTGCCATGCTTCAGCCTTTGCGCGGCACGCACCACTTCCTGCAGCCGCCGGTCGTTTCTCGGGTGGGTGGAGAACACCCCGTGATAAACCCGTGCAGGACGGCCTTCTTCCCGGGCCCGCTGCCGTTCGAATTCCTCCTGGTCTTTCAAAATGCCGATGACCTTCAGCATCATTGCGGGATCGTAATCCGCCCGTGCCAGGTACTCGGCCCCGAGCCTGTCTGCTTCGAGTTCGTGACTGCGTCCGTAACCGAGCACCAGCGCATCGCCTACCTGGCCGGATGCCTGGGCGATGGACCGGCTGCCGGTGGCCATGGCGGCAATCAGGCCAGCCAGTCCCGCCGCCGCCTGGGCCCCATGCTGACGGACACCGTGGCGGGCCGTAACATGGCCAATTTCATGACCGAGCACTCCCGCAAGCTCCTCCTCGCTGTTCATATAGGCCATGATTCCCCGGGTGATGTAGATATACCCTCCCGGCAGGGCAAATGCATTGACCTCCGGCGAATCCAGAAGCGTAAAACGGTATTCCAGGTGGTCACGATGACTTTCCGCTGCGAGTTTCTGTCCGAGATTTTCCACGTACCGCTGTAATGCAGGGTGGTCGTACTCGCTGTACCGTTTCATGATCAGGGCATGATTCTGTACGCCCATTTCGATTTCCTGTTCCTCGGACATCAGGACCAGGTCATATTTTCCGGAAACGGGATTGGTTGCGCACCCGGAAATCGCCAGCACCCCCCAAAGAACCACGATTGCCTGAATCTGAAACCTGTAATTGACGACTGCCATTTGTTTCCCGGATACCGGTGATTTGCCCAATTATCGCTATAATACTCGAACTGACAAAACTTCGCCCGGAGTAAAATCGAGTGCTGCCCAGACCCGAATATCCCCCTGGCTCTCACGGTCTGCAAGCTGGAGAGTCATGCAGACATCCCGAACAACCGCCACCCGTCAACACCGGTTGCCACCGGACATGACTGATTCCCCGGGCCCGAAAACCGTGGAGGTCAACTCGCGAATCGGAGACATTCCCGCACGGGGATGGAATGAACTGGTGATGAAGAACTATCCCTTCCTGAATCACGGATTCTTGAAAGCCCTCGAAACCCACCAATGTGTGGGCGAGAACGTCGGCTGGATTCCCCGCCACCTCACCTTTTCGGATGGTGGCCGGTTACTGGGTGCCATGCCGCTTTACGAAAAGAACAACTCCTGGGGCGAGTTCGTGTTCGATCATGCCTGGGCGGATGCCTACCGGCGCTACGGATTGCGCTATTATCCCAAACTGGTGAACGCCATTCCGTTTACTCCCGCAAGCGGACAAAGAATACTGGTTCACGATGACCCCGAAAACATGGTTTCCGCCTTGCTGGTCGCCGCGGTCAACACCCTGGTATCGGACAGCGGCTACAGCGGAATGCACTGCTTGTTCCCCTCGCCGTCCGACCACCGGAAACTGGACCGGCAGTCCGCCGTTTCCAGGAATGACTGCCAGTTTCACTGGCATAACCGGAACTATGGCAGCTTCGAAGAGTTCCTGAATACCCTGAAATCGAAAAAGCGCAAGAACATCCGCCAGGAACGGCGAAAGGTCACCGAAACCGGCCTGACCATCCGGCACCTGGATGGAGCAAGTGCACGGGAACGCGACTGGTTTGAGTTCACCCGGTTGTATCATGGGCTGTATGACCGGAAATTCGGGATGCCCGCCTTCAATCAGTCGTTCTTCATGGAGGTCACTGAAATCATGCCGCACCAGGTTCACCTGTTCCTGGCTGACCATGACAGGAAATGTGTGGCGGGAGCGCTCATGTACTGTGATGATGACACGCTGTACGGCAGGCACTGGGGCTGCACACAATATGTTGACAGCCTTCACTTTGAACTGTGCTATTACCGGGGAATTGAACTTTGCATCGAAAATGGATTGCAGCGCTTTGATCCCGGTGCCCAGGGTGAACACAAGATTGCCAGGGGCTTCATCCCCACCCGGACCCGGTCATTGCACTGGATGGCTCCCAGTCCATTCAACGATGCAATCAGGCAATTCGTTGGCCGGGAACAGCACCATGTAAACCGTTACATTGACCGGGTTCGCGCCCGTTCACCGTATCATTCCCGCATCCGATGAGCCCGTGTACCGGCGGACTTCAAAATGGACCTTCCGTTTCCCGGGCCTGCCCGGGAATGTGACCGGCCCCAATGGTTAATCTCCTGAAACTCCGGCTTGGAAAATGGCTGGCGGGCTATCTCAGCCGCCCGATTCCCCGTTACACGCCTTTTTCCACCTACGACATCCCCCTGCTGGAAACCGTGATGGAGCCCGGGGACATCCTGCTGGTAGAAGGCAACACCCGGATCAGTACCGCAATCAAGTACCTGACACAATCCACCTGGTCCCATGCCGCATTTTTTGCAGGTTCGGCTACCGGGCAATTTACGGACAGCGGGGAACAGTGCCCCCTGGTCGAAGCGGACCTCAATGACGGGGTCATCGCATCGCCTCTTTCCAAGTACCGGAACTTCAATATCCGGATCTGCCGCCCGGTGGGATTGACCGACAAGGACCGGAGAAAGGCAACCGACAGGATGGTGCAGAGCCTGGGGCTGGAGTATGACCTCAAGCATATTTTCGATTTGGGCCGGTATCTGCTGCCCATTCCCCCCGTCCCGGTGCGATTTCGACGCCAGTTGATCGCCCTTGGCAGCGGTGACCCCTCCCGGGCGATCTGTTCCAGCCTGATTGCGGAATCGTTCCAGTCCATCCCCTACCCCATCCTGCCCAGTGTGGAAAAGAAAACAGAACTGTCGGAATATTCCTACAGCGTCAAGGAAATCTATCACATTCGCCATCACAGCCTGTTTACCCCCCGGGATTTTGATGTTTCCCCCTACTTCAAGATTATCAAGCCCACCATTGAGCATGGTTTCGATTACCGGTCGCTGAGCCTGAAGGGCCCGGGACAGGCGCTGTGACACGAAACCGGGTCCCGGTTGCAGGACCGGCATCAACCGCATACAATGGGCCGCGAAAGACATCCCGGACACCATGGCTGTTTCTGCCACACCGAGCCGTCCCTCCACCGAAGGAACCTTGTTCATGACCCGCAGCATGACCGCATTTGCCCGGTCCGAACAGGACCTGGATGGAAGCCGGCTGGTCTGGGAAGTCCGGAGTGTCAATCACCGCTATCTTGATGTCCATCTCAGGCTTCCCGACGACTTTCGTTCTCTGGAACCCCCGTGTCGAAAACTCATCGGGGAATTCATCAACCGCGGCCGCATCGACGCTCATCTGAAACATGACCGGTCATCGGTCACCGCCAGGGAGATCCATATCGATCCCGGCGCCGTGGAATCCCTGGTGGCCGCCATGAAAACCATTGAGCAGGCGCATCCTCAGCTGGCACCGGCCAGGACGCCGGATATCCTGGGTTGGCCCGGTGTGATCACTGAACCGCCCATCGACCGTGATGCCGTGAGCCGCAACAGCATCCGGTCGCTGGAAAAAACGCTGGCCATGCTGGTGGAAGGCCGCGACCGGGAGGGGGCGCGCATGGCGGCAGTGATCCGGGACCGTGCCACGCAATCACAGGAAGTGGTTTCCGGCCTGTGCGGAAAAATGCCGGAAATCCGGCAAAAGCACCAGGAGAAATGGCAAAACAAGATGGAAGAACTGGGAGAGGAAAGGCTTGCCCAGGAAATCGTGGCCATGCTGACAAAAAGCGACATCAGCGAAGAACTCGACAGGCTCCAAACGCATCTTGCCGAAGTGGTGCGGCTGTTGGGCGAGGAAAAACCGGTGGGCCGCGGCCTGGATTTCCTGATGCAGGAACTGAACCGTGAAGCGAATACCCTGGGATCCAAGTCCATCGACCAGGAGGTGACCAATGCCTCGATTGAACTGAAGATCCTGGTTGAACAAATGCGTGAGCAGGTCCAGAACATCGAATAGCGTTCTGGCTTGCGTCGGCTGTGATCACCGGACATCGTTTTTGCGCACCACGGAAACGGACCAGAGCCCTCCCTGACATTTGGCTTGTATGGGTTCGTGAAGAGAAATGGAATTGTAGCCTGGATACCCGCTGGCAGCGTGCTGTCGGCTCAGGGGCCGCTCCATAAGCGGCCCTTGCTTTTTGTGGAGGTAAAAAAATGATCAGGACGGGAGTCTGTGTCGACGGCTTCAATCTCAATTCTGGAGCACTGATCCGGTTCGTCTCAATGATCCGGTTGCTTCCCCGGACGTGCGTGATCCAGAAGGTGCTTTTCTTCACCGCTCGCGTGTCCGGGAAATCTGACCGCGGTGCACCGGGTCGGCCTCAACCGACCGCAGGGGAATCTCTGTTTCCAAAGCATTCCCAAGGGCTAATTTAACAGACAAGCAATCGAGAGGATACGGAAGAGGAAACTATAACCCGAATTGAAGATATGGTTTCCCCTGCCCAACCGCTAAAAACCAGAGACTCTGGAGCCGAGTCGCCGGTGGTCCCAAAAACACCGCCTTGAGGCTCGTTTCCCGTTGGAAATATGGCTCCCGGTCAGGCTCATCTTCCTTTGGAAAACTCTCATTTTTGACAATCCGCCGGATTTGAGGCAGGATGGTTTCTGTTAGGGGAGAGACGTAATGAGTGCACCTGATCTGAAACATCTGTTTACGCCGGGTACTGGGGTTGTCCCGCCGTATCTGGCTGGCCGCAGGGAAGAACAGGACTGGTTCCAGGACGCTGTCGAAGCCCTCAGAGACCGGAAACCCATCAGCCGGGACCTGATTCTCTACGGCCCACGGGGCAACGGCAAGACTGCCCTGCTCCATTACCTGCAGGAGGAGACCCTCCAAAAAGAGGGAGACCGACTGGATATCCTCTGGGCCACCCCGGACGAGATGCGCACCCAGGCTGATCTGTCCGACCGGTTGACGGAGGATCACACGCCATTGCATCGTCGGGTCAAATCGGTTGAAGTCTCCGGGGGAGTCGGATTCCTCCAGGGCAAGACGGAAGTGGACCTGTCCCGGCCCGACGCGACTGTCCGAAGACTGCTGCAGCAGCGAAGCCAACACAGGCCCTTCATCCTGATCATTGACGAGGCCCACGCGTTGGATCCGCAAATTGCCGGGGCCCTGCTGAATGCCAGCCAGATCGTGCGGAGCGAGGGTCATCCGTTCCTGCTGGTGCTGGCCGGCACGCCGAATCTCGGTGCCGCCCTGGGCCAGGCCAATGCCTCGTTCTGGGACCGCAGCAAGAAATTCCCCCTGGGCCGCCTGTCAGCGCAGGAAGCTAGACAGGCCCTGACCATACCGTTGCACGAAGCCGGCATCACCTTTGCCCCCGGGGTGGTGGAACACATTGTCGGCCAGGCCCACTGCTATCCCTTTTTCCTGCAGGTCTGGGGTGATTGCCTGGCCCGCAGACTGGACCAGACCAAGGCAACGCAGATCACCCTGACACAGGTCAGGGAAGTAAAGGGCGCAGTGATCGACGAGCGCGACGCGATGTACGATATCCGTCGAGATGAGATAGAGGAAATGGGGTTATTGCCGGTGGCCGAGCACGTGGCCGATGCGTTTCTCCAATCGAATCAACCGGTGCAGCATAAAAACACGCTGGAGCAAGCCATTGAAAGGGGCCTGGTTGGCGATGACGAGTCGATTACGCCGGACCGGATCAGGGACAAAGTCAAGCAGCTTTCCCACCTGGGCTATGTCTGGAAAATAAAGGGAAGCAGTTTCGAACCCGGCATCCCGAGCCTGATGGCCTATGTCAAGCGATATGCACTGCCTCCGACCTACACTGCAGAAGTTGAACCCGGGGTTGCCCCGTCACCGTCCGGACAGGCCCACCGGTGGCGAGCCAACCGAAAAGTGCAGGATACTGACATCGAAATGTGAGTGCGCCGGAAATGTCCGGCGATGACCCGGTTACCGGCTCGTATCGCACAGAACGTCACCGCTTTTATTTATCTGTCATGGGAACGACACGGATCGGCTGAACCCAGCCGGTGTTGATCACGGCCCTGATGGCCGTGTCGCAGGTCCTGTATCGGTGTACACGGTCTGCGTTGCTGAGCAGCAACGGCTTGACATCCCCCGACCTGAGTTCCACCTTGATGATGCAAGACTGATCAGAGACACGATACTCGACCCACAGATCGTGCACATAGCCTTGCGTGACGAGGAATCGAAGTACTTTGTAATTCAGCATGCCTCGGTCCCCCACTTTGAAGGCCCCCGACGTCCAGTTCACCAGCGCCACCCAGTCCTCCCCGTACAGCGAACATGACGCATCGATTGGCCGAACAACCACCGGTACTGAAGATAATGATGGGCCGATACCAGTCCGTCCCAACGTCGGCGTTCCGCTTCGTCCCGGACAGGACGAACCCCAACGTCCCGTAACCGTCCCTCTTTGTCGAAAACTTCCGGTATCCCTATTCGGCCTTTTTATCACAGCCACCCTTGAATAGTCAGCCCCGATGCGAAAAAATCTTGGTATCGACTTTTGGAAAGCCCTGGTTTATTTCCGGATACCGCTCCCGAAACCAGTATAATCAACGGTTTTTCAAGCTGATTTCATCCAGGCAATCCGCGGGCAAATCCAGGCTCCTGGCCCTTGCGCTGCGGTCGGGCCGCAAGGGAATGGACAAACCATGTTAACATCCGGAATCATAATCTTATCTGCGCCTTCAGGGGGGGGGAAGACCAGCCTTGCCCGATCACTGGTCGAGCGGCACAATGATGTTGGCATCACCGTATCCCATACGACCCGTCGGCGCAGGCCGGGAGAAGAGAATGGTGTCCACTACCATTTTGTTGACAAAACCACCTTCGAGGAAATGATCGAAAATGATGAATTTGTTGAGTATGCCCGGGTTTTCGACCATTACTACGGCACCTCAATAAGAGCCATGGAAAGACTGATTTCAAGCGGCAAGCATGTTATTCTGGACATTGACTGGCAAGGTGCGAGAAGCGTTCGCGAAAAATACCCGGCCGCCACTTCGATATTTGTCATGCCTCCGTCGATCGAAACGCTTGAACAGCGGCTCAGGCAGCGCAAGCAGGACAGCGATGAAGTCATCCGCAGCCGAATGCGGCAAGCCCGGGATGAGATCGGCCACAAAGACGAATTCGATGTTGTGATTGTCAACGACCGCTTTGATCAAGCCCTGGAAGAACTTGAAACCGAGTTATTTAACCTTAAATCATATGCGAGGGACCCCGGGTAACCGGCCCCGGCATCATTATTCTATTGAGGATTGAACGATGGCACGTATAACTGTTACTGACTGCCTTGAACATGTGGACAATCGATTCCAGTTGGTACTGGTGGCAACCAAGCGGGCCAGGCAACTGATCCTGGGTGCAGAACCGCTGGTTGAAGTGGAAAATGACAAACCAACGGTCATTGCGCTTCGGGAGATTGCTGAAGGCCTGATCGGGCCCAGCATCCTCGATGAGGAGAGCACCATTCCGGAACTTGACTTCAACCAGGACAGCCCCCCCAGTGAAGCGGGTGAGGAAACGGTGGAGGACCCAATATTACAAGCTATGCTTGGTGATGCAGATGGCGAGCAAGATAGCCCTGGCGAAAAAGTGGAAGAAAAACCTGAGTGAAATGCTGGCACGGCAGGGAAACGCCGTCCCAGACCATGACACCCTGACCGGCAATCTGACCGGAGTACTGGAAGATTACCTGGACCAGGCGGCCATCGCCGACATCTATGCGGCGACGCTGTATGGAGCCGCCGCCCATCGCGGGCAGAAACGCCAAAGCGGTGAAGACTATATCCTGCATCCCATTGCCGTTGCCCGGATACTCGGTACGATGCGCATGGACAGCAAGACCATCATCGCCGCGATCCTGCATGATGTGGTGGAGGACACTGAAATCACACTGGACCAGCTGGCCGGCAAATTCGGTGACGACATCGCCGCGCTGGTGGACGGGGTCAGCAAGGTAAGCCAGCTGGACCTCGAATCCCGGGAACATGCCGAAGCGGCTTCGTTCCGGAAGATGTTCATGGCCATGGCGAAGGACATTCGTGTCATCATCATCAAGCTCGCCGACCGCCTGCACAATATGCGCACGCTGGAATCCCTGAGTGAAGACCGAAAGCGCAGAATTGCCAGGCAGACCCTGGAAATCTATGCCCCCATTGCCAACCGCCTGGGCATGCGGGAACTTGCGCAACAACTGGAAGACCTCTGCCTGTTCAACCTCTATCCCAAACGCTATGGGGTATTCGAAAAGGAAATCAGGAGTTCCAGGCAAAGGCGAATGACCATGGTCAACGAAGTCTGCAAGACGATCAAGGAGCACCTTGACCTGAACGGAATCCAGGCGGATGTTCATGGACGGGGAATCAATGTCTGCACCATCTATCGTGAAGTGATGCAAAAACAAATCACGCTCAAGGATGTCAAGGATATCGTCGCGATCCGGGTCATCACGGAAAAACGCCCGCATTGCTACCAGGCACTCGGGGCCATCCACCAGCTGTACAAGCCCCGCCCGGGAAGTTTCAAGGATTACGTGGCCATCCCCAAAATCAATGGTTACCAGTCATTGCATACGGCCATCATTGGTCCCAAGGGACTCCCGGTGGCCGTCCGGGTACGCAGCCAGTCCATGCACCGGACAGCGGAAAAGGGCGTGGCATCGCACTGGTTGTATAAAACGGAAACCACCGGCGAGCACGCTCCGCAACAGCTTGCCCAAAAATGGCTGGACAGTTTTCTGGAATTCCAGAGCAAATCCAGCGATTCAGGCGAATTCCTCGAACAACTGAAAGTGGAGCTGTTTCCCGATGAGGTCTATGTGTTTACCCCCAAAGGTGATATCAAGCGGCTTCCCCGGGGCGCCACGGCACTGGACTTCGCCTATGCCGTGCACACTGACATGGGTGACCACTGCCACAGCGCATCCATCAACCGGGTTGAAGTCCCCCTGCATGTGCGCCTGAGCAACGGGGACCATGTTGAGATCAAAACCTCCCGCAACACCCGGCCAAGACCCGAATGGCTGGATTTCGCGGTGACCTCCAAGGCCAGAGCGTCCATTCGTCATTTCCTGAACCGGCAAAAATCCCGTGAGTCCCTCCGTCTTGGCAGGAAATTGCTGCGCTCTGCCCTGAGTGAACTCGGATACCGCAGGGTCCGCATTCCGAGTTCGGACAAAATCAATCTGCTCAAACATCTGGGACTGGATGACTGGAAACAATTGCTGACCGACATCGGCTTCGGGAAACGATTGCCCAAACTGGTGGCAAAACAGTTAATCGCCGAATCCGGTGTCCGGGGGAAATACAAGAGCAACCAGGACCCTGCGGAACCAAAACGGTCCGTACTGACCATTGAGGGCACGGAACGGCTGCTGATTACCTATGCCAATTGCTGTCACCCCATTCCAGGAGACAAGATCATCGGTGTCACCACCCGGGGCCGGGGGCTGGTGGTGCATCGATCAAGGTGCGACAATTGCACGGGAATCATGCGTCACCCTGACAACTACTTCCACCTGAACTGGGCAGAGACCACCAAGGGAAAATTCCAGGTGAGGATCGATGTTGAGTGCCAGAACCAGCCGGGGGTCCTGGCCGCGCTCAGCAATATCATTGCGGAACATGATTCCAATATCAACCGTCTTACGGTTGACCAGAAACACGCCATCGTTTCGAACATGTCGTTTGTCATCGAAGTGCTAAACAGTGCCCACCTGGCCGACATCATGCACCAGCTTCAAACAGATTCCAGCATCATCAAGCTGGCAAGGAACTGAACCACCGCCATGCCTGCACACCGCATCCTGTTTATCTGCCTGGGGAACATTTGCCGTTCCCCTACGGCAGAAGGGATCTTTCGCAAACTGGTTCGTGAACGGGAGCTGGAACACCGGTTCGAAATTGATTCCGCCGGCACGGGCGACTGGCATATTGGCTGCCCTCCCGACGCACGGGCCCAGCACGCCTCCCTTCAGCGGGGAGTCGACATCTCCTCGATGAGGGCGAGGCAGGTTTCTGCCGCGGACCTGGCCCGTTTTGATACAGTGATTGCCATGGACCTGAACAATCTGCAGCAACTCAGGGAACTGGCGCCCCGGTCACACCATCACAAAATCAGGCTGTTGCTGGACTATACGGATATCGGAGACAGTCGTGAAGTTCCCGATCCCTATTACGGCGGCAACCACGGGTTTGACCTGATGATCGACCTGCTGGAAGATGCCTGCGACCAATTGCTGGCAAACCTGCTCGGGCGATCATGAACGGACCCTGCCGCCTGCACGTTGATCTGGCCCGCCAGCAGCTCGAGGTCATTGGAAACGAAGGCCGCATTTTCCGGCACTATCCGGTTTCGACCGCCGCCAACGGCCCGGGGGAAATGAATGGCAGCCTCTGCACCCCGACCGGAGAGCATGTGGTCCGCGCCAGAATCGGGGCCGGCCTGCCGCTCAATACGGTTTTCGTCGGCCGAAGGCCCACCGGAGAGACCTACCATCAGGGCCTGCGGGAACGCCATCCGGACCGCGACTGGATACTCACCCGGATAATCTGGCTGAGCGGCTGCGAACCCGGAAAAAACCGTCTTGGAAACGTCGATACCATGCGTCGGTATATCTATCTGCACGGCACTCCGGATGATGTGGACATGGGCCAGCCCGGATCACATGGGTGTGTCCGCATGCGCAATGCCGATATTGTTGAGTTGTTTGATCTGGTCTGTGTGGGGACACGGGTATCCATTGAGGCCTGAACTGCCATTGGGGCCGTTGATGGTGGATATCGCCGGCACTGCCCTGAGCACCGAAGAAAGGGTATCCCTGTCCCGGCCCGCGGTGGGTGCCGTGATCCTGTTTGACCGCAACTTCCAGGACAAGGAACAGGTCAGGAGCCTCATCCGCGAAATCAAGTCCATCCGGACCCCGGCACTGCTGGTTGCCGTAGACCAGGAGGGGGGCCGGGTGCAGCGATTCAGGGAAGGATTTTATCGATTGCCCGCAGCGAACCAGTTCGGGAAAATGTATGACCACCATGCCGGGACCGGCCTGCAGCTTGCCCGCTGTGCGGGGTTCATCATGGCTGCAGAACTGGTTGAGGTGGGGGTGGACTTCAGTTTTGCTCCGGTCCTGGATTGCGCCAATCCGGCCAGCCGTGTCATCCGAACCCGCGGGTTTCATGAAAACCCCCGGGATATCGCCCTGCTGGCCGGCGCATTTATTGCCGGGATGAACCGGGCCGGCATGAAAGCCACCGGGAAACACTTTCCCGGTCACGGGTCGGTGGTGGAGGATTCCCATTGCACCCTGCCCGTGGACAATCGGTCCATGGACGAGCTTCGGAAAAAGGACCTTGTTCCGTACGTTTCCCTGGTCAATCAGCTCGACGGGATCATGACCGCCCATATCGTGTTCAACGCCATGGACAACCGTGCAGCCACTTTTTCCAGATTCTGGCTACAGGGGATCTTGCGGGATGAACTGGGTTTCAGGGGCGTGGTATTCAGCGATGACCTGTCCATGAAAGGCGCACACCAGACGGGGGATGGTGCCGAGCGGACATTCCGTGCCCTCCGGTCCGGCTGCGATGTCGCCCTGATCTGCAATGATCCCGAAACCGCCAATGCGGTCGCCGCGGGCATGAAGAACCTCGCGACTGCCCGTCAAGGCCGCCTGTTGTCCATGTACGCCTCGCCTGGCAGGAAAACAACCGCTCCGGAACTCGACACGGCCAGGGAACAACTCGCCGTTCTATCCTGAGTCGTTTTGTCGTATGATCCGCATTTCGATGCCCGTCCAGTGAACACCCGGAAATTCCAGGCCCGATTACCCCTGATGCAACCAGCGAGAATTTTCTTCATTGAAATGATGGGAGTCCCGGGCAGCTATGACGCTTCGGTTTACGACGACCTTGAAGACAACGACCAGGAAGGCCGGTGGTTTGTCAGAAAATACGGAGGATTGCCGGATATCTCGATCCAGACACGGAATGTCTGCACCGGAGAAGCGCTGCCCGGTCCGGATGAAACCGATGCCGTGGTTCTGGCCGGGAGCTACAATTCGGTTCACGACCACACATTCTGGCAGCAGGCAGTGCTTGCCTGGTTCCCCGTGATACGGGAAAGCCGGATTCCGGTACTGGGGATATGCGGTTCCCACCAGCTGTTGGGATGTTATTTCGGAGCTGAAGTCAGGCGGCTGGGCCAGGGTCCCTATGCCGGAACCTTTTCCACCTCCCTGACCGAAGCCGGCCGGGCATCCCCCCTGATGAAAGGCATCGCCGATGGAGACCATTTCCATTATGCCAACGCCGAACATGTCACAGAGGTCCCCCCGGCCGGGGTACTGCTCGCCCACAGCGGCAAAGTGCCCGTGGCTGCCCTGGATTTCGGCGGGCACTGGTATTCCACGCAGTTTCACCCCGAATCCACGGTGCAAAGCCTCGGAACCATCTGAGAAACACCCGACCTGAACTGTGCCGGAATTACTTTGATACCCATGCCGGAAACCGCCTCGTCAAAAACTTTTTCAGGATCGTAACGGGACGGGCGGACTGAACCGCACCCGGCGGTACTATCTCATCTTCTGCGGGACATAACGGCAGTACCAGGCGGCAACCATCATCCAGACTGCCGCGGTCGAAAACACGATGGGGAGGGCAAAAAACTTCAATAACACGGCGTACAGCCCCGGTGTGGCCAGTTGGCCTGTATCCCGGTATGTGGCGAATACCGCGGTCATTTCCGCCCGTTCCCGGCCACGGACCGCGCGAAAAAAAAGCACATTTCCTGCACCATCGAGCATGGTGGTGCCCAATGCACAAAATACCATGAGTACGGAAGCAACCCACGGCATGTCCGCCACCATGTAGACCGCCACCAACAGGATACTGGCCACTGCAAACCCGCTTCGCAACAGTGCCTGGATACCAAACCGCCTTCCGACCCATCCCCAAAACGGAACGGTCAGGGTCCAGGCCGTGCCGATGGAAACGATCGCGGCCCCGACCAGTTCCCCCAACCCGGATTGTTCACAATAGATCGGCATATAGATAATGAACATGGTCCACCAGGCGGAACGGGCAAGGATCAGGCCATATGCCAGCCGCAATCTCGGTTGTGCAACAAAACGGGTCATGTAACGGATAGGGTTGACATTCCGGGTGTCCTCCCCCAGCACCTTCACCTGCTGCAACCCCAATAACCGGAAGTAGAGGATGGACAGGACAACAAAGGACGCACAAATGATGTAGGGCAGGGAGTGCAGGATTTTTTCCTGGAAATAAACGCCCAGAAAGGGACCGATGGTCAATGCCAGGACCAAAGATACGATTCTCAGGGGTTCAAATTGTGTCATCTCCCGGCGCGGGATGAGCGCAAGCACGTACAGCGTCAGGGAGACCTCGATGGAAGCGATGGAAAACACATGGAAAAACAGACCAACGGAAAAACAGACCACCTGTTCACAGGAAAGCAGCACGGCGGAAAACAGCATGGCCGCGGACCCCACCAGAAAAGCCCGGTAGTTTCCAATGCGTTGAATGACCCATGGCATGATCAGCGAGGCCAGGATTCCTCCGACGCTGACCAGAAAGAACAGGGTGCTGGTGCGCTGGGCATTGCCGAGAATGGCGAACGCCTGGAGAGGCAGGACCGAAAGCAAGATGCCCCGGGTCATGGTCTGGACAAAAAACAACCCGGCAAATTTCAGGTAGCTGCCCGGAGGCATTGGAAAAGTGTTCAAGTTCTCAGCGGGAATCATTCAATGGCCGGGCCCGGAACCGACCTCAACCCCGTGGTGCCGGCACCCGCCACCATGGCCGGGCCATGGTCCTGCAGCACATACGTCCCCCCCAGGATGACCCCGGTACCTTCTTCCGGAAATTCGAGGCAGGCATGCAACACAAAGGCCATTCCCGCTTCCAGTACGGTATTGAAATCGCGTGAAATCTGCAGGGGTTCCAGCCACACCGGAGGGTAGGCAATACCAATCCCGTAACCAAACCGCATCATGGCCGCCTGCTCGACTCCCTGCGCCATCAACGGTTCCAGGGACGCCTGTTCCACATCACAAACGCGGACTCCCGGCGCAACCACCGAAATGCCCGCTTCAAGCGACTGCCGCGCAAGCTCGTAAATTTCTGACTGGCGGGCATTGACGGGTCCACAGCCGAGCGTCTGCATGGCAACGGCATGATAGCGTTCACACACCCCGGCAAATTCGCCATGGACCAGGTCACCGGGTTCGATCACCCGGTTTCGTGGTGTCCCGTGGCAGCCCGCACTGCGGCTTCCGGAAGTCAATTCGACGGGGATGGCCCAGTAATCGCTCCCGGCATTTCGCAGGGCACTTTCAATCTGTGCCGCAACCTTTATTTCCGTCGTCCCCGGAATGACCGCCTTTTCCATGGCACGCAACCCCAAAGCGGCATACTCCCCCGCCCGGGTGATCAAGGCCAGTTCCTGCGGGGACTTCACCAGCCGGATGGTTCCGAGGATTTCCGTGGCATCCACCAGTGTGGCGGGCGCAAGGGCCTCCGAGAGAACCTTTCCCAGCGAAAAGGGCAGGGCACTGGATTGAAACTCGATACCGATCCCGTCCGCCCGACATCCCTTTTCCTGCACGATCGTGCGCACGATTTCAGCAAAATCCTCACGATGCAAACGGTAGGTCCGGATATCGGTGATCCAGGTGGATTCCAGCGCCAGGGGGAGGTCGACATCTCTCAACAACAAGGTGGGTTCGTCACCGCCCCGGGTAAAGATCATTGCCTGGGGACTGTTCAGGCCGGTCCAACTGTCGTAACCCCCCAAATAATAATGGTTCTCGGGCGCAACGGAAATACAGGCATCCAGGCCATGCCTGGCAACCGCTGTGCGTGCACGGCCCAGGCGTTCCCGGTAGGTGTCGCGGTCAAACAGTGTGTATCGTTCGTTCATTTTTCAAGACCAGGGGCCGTGTTTCCCTTTCATCCGGGCAAGCGGCCCCGGACGCCCGGCGCCTCCTGGAAGAGCCTCTTCGCCGCACGTTGCGGCAACCTGATTGTATACAGCCCCGACCGCGTCCGGTAGCGGCGATGTGATCCCCGCCGGACCGGTGAAATCACCGTTGCCGACCTGCTTGCCTTCCATGGACCTGCCCGGGAGGGGACGCATTCCCGATTGCACGACGGGGGTGTTGACGGGTTCTTCCGGGACAAGATACCGATTGGCACCCCTTGGCAACACACACCGGAACCCGGTCTTTTCCCGGGGCCCCGGTCCGGCCGGACCGGTACGGTCGTGCAGGTCCGGAATCCTCCCGCGCTGCCCCGGAGAAACCGGCGCGGAAAATGGTCCGCCCGGTTTTACCTTCTCCGTTGCCTTCGTCCCGGGGCAGGGAATACAGGCCTTGCCCTTGCTCCGGGATCAAATATCGGCAATGGACTCCAGCAAATCATGCCGGGTGATAATTCTCGGGCGATTTTCCGCATCTCGGACCATCACTGCGGGATTGTCCCGGTTGATCATGGATGACAGCACATCCAGTGTGCTGTCTGCGGGCACAAACTGAAAAGGGTCCCCCATGACCTCACGAACCGGCTTGTCGCGAGTGGACGGATCATTGATCAGCGTTTTCAGCAACTTTGAATCAGACAGGCTTCCGACAAATTCCTGGCCATCCACCACAGGAAGCTGGTCCACCGACACCGAGGTCAGCAAGGCGATCGCCTCCGTGACCGTTGCATTCTTGTCGATCGTGGTCAGGGCATCTTCACCACTTTGCTTGGCAATAATGCTCTTCGCCGTGGCGTAGTCCCGCTCTTCAAGAAACCCGTGGTCCCTCATCCAGTCATCATTGTAAATCTTTCCAAGGTAGCGGGTTCCGTGATCGGGCAGGATGACGACCATGACATCCTCCTCCTGCATGTTGTCTTTTGCCCATTCAAGCGCCCCCCAGACCGCAGAACCGCAGGACCAGCCGACAAACATGCCTTCTTCCCTGGAAAGACGCCGGGTCATCACGGCCGCATCCTTGTCCGTGACCTTGACGAAATGGTCAATCAGGGAAAAATCGACATTGGCAGGGAGGATATCCTCGCCAATCCCTTCCGTCAGGTAGGGATAGATTTCACTTTCATCGAAAATGCCGGTTTCCTTGTACTTCTTGAAAACCGAACCATACGTATCGATCCCTATGGTGACCACATCCGGATTTTGCTCTTTCAGGTACTTGCCCACCCCGCACATGGATCCCCCCGTGCCTACCCCGGCGGCATAGTGGGTAATCCTGCCCCCGGTGTCCCTCCAGATTTCGGGGCCGGTGGTTTCATAGTGGGTCGCGGCATTGGACAGATTGTCATACTGGTTGGGATAATAGGAGTTTTCGATCTCCGCATTCAGTTTCTGGGCCACCGAGTAATAGGAACGGGGGTCCTCGGCAGCAACCGCCGTGGGACAGACGATCACTTCTGCTCCCACTGCACGCAGGGCATCGATTTTTTCCCTGGACTGCTTGTCCGCAAGGGTAAAAATACATTTGTAACCTTTGGTGACCGCAGCCAGAGCCAACCCCATTCCTGTATTGCCCGAAGTCCCCTCAATGATGGTTCCACCCGGCTTCAGGTCGCCACGGACCTCCGCATCTTCAATCATTTTCACGGCGATCCGGTCCTTGACCGAATGCCCGGGGTTGAAGTATTCCACCTTGGCAAGAACGGTTCCCTTGACCCCGCTGGCAACCGAATTCAATTTTACAAGCGGCGTATTGCCAATGGTATCAACGATGGTATCGTAATATTTCATGAGTCTTATCCAGATAATTTTTCAGATATTTATCCTGAGTCACTGTGGACCTGCCGGATTTTGCAATAACTGACCGGCGGTGGATATATACCGTAAGTACTACAAGGAGAGATAGCAATGGCCCGGTGGATCCGGGCACCCATCCGGCACAGGGAGCGGGGACCCGGCCTGTGTGACCGGAGGCATGGAATATCCTCCGGATGCCGGGACTGCCACGGCGGCAGTGAAATCGCTGCCGGTCCAGCCGGGTCCGCTTTTCCATCACGGGCCACTGGCCAGGAACGGCAGCCGGACCGGTACCGGGCGGGAAGGAAACCGCAGTAGAGATTGCGTCACCCGGGCCCCGATGGACCCAGGCAGGCGCTTTGCGGCTTGCCGCGGGCTTCCATCCCCGGGCAGCACCCGCCCGTTGCCCTGCCGGCGGCCACCGGAATCGGGTAGGAGGCAGGGTTACCCCTGCCGTCCTCCCACACCACCGTACAAACG
>WTGA01000117.1 GCA_011523765.1 Gammaproteobacteria bacterium | reverse complement strand
TTGCGCGGTGCCGGCCCGGTCTCGTCGAATCCCAGCCGCAGCACCCCCAGCGGCAGCCCCTGTGAACTCACCGCCAGTGTTAGGAGTTCATAATCTGTCCGGTTAAGTGTACGCATTCACGCCTCGACTGAATGCGTACCCCATTCCGGCTTCAGGTTACCAGTGGAACCCCCCCCTTTATTTTGAAAAATTTACCTGCCAATACCCACGGCCACCATGCCAACACGCTTCTGAATAACCCGGAAAGTTGCCCCTATTACCCTGCCAATTGGTAATACCATGAAAAATACCATGCTCAGAAATTTCTTCAAAAAGTTTCATTTTTTTTCACAAATCCGTAAGCATTGAATGCCGCATTCGAACACTATTTCAAGAGGATATACAGGTTGATGATGTTAGCGAAATCTTCGTATTGACCAAAAAAGTGGTTGCTCTAGTCCCATTTTGGGACTAGCATATCGGCACATGAGAGTCATCGCACTGTCGACGCTGAAAGCCTTCTGGGAAGAGAACCCGGAATATCAGGATGCCAAGGAGCCAACATTGGCCTGGCACCGACATGCCTTGCATGCCGACTGGAGTTCACCTGCCGAGGTAAAGCAGGACTCCAGGAATGCCAGCATCCTTAAAGATGGCCGTGTTGTGTTCAATATTGCGGGGAACAAGTATCGACTTGTCGTGTGGATCAACTACGCCTACAGGGTTATATACGTCCGCTTTATTGGCACCCATGTGCAATACGACAAGATTGATGTGCAAACCATTTAACTGCCGGAGGATTAACCATGGACATCAAACCGATTAAAACTGATGCCGACTACCGCGTGGCATTAAAAGAAATTGAAAGCCTGATGATGGCTGGACCAGACACCCCAGAAGGCGAAAAGCTGGATGTCATGGTCACGCTTATTGAGGCTTATGAAACCAAGCATTTCCCGATGGATTTGCCTGATCCTGTTGAGGCAATCAAGTTCGAAATGGAACGCAAAGGCTTAACCGTAAAAGACCTGGAGCCGATGATCGGTAAAAGTAATCGCGTTTACGAGATCCTTAATCACAAGCGTTCGCTGACTTTGAAGATGATCTGGAAGCTCCACGAAGGCTTGGGTATTCCGGCTGAGTCGCTGATCAAACCACCTCAAGTTCATGCCTAATCAATATCGCAGCGGAGATAAATTTCATGATATCTCTGCTATCGATTCGAGGCTGGCTGATCTTGAACAGGAAAAGCAGCAGCTCATCGCACTCAGAGCAGAATTGCAAAAATCGAAGCCAGTACCTCCCATTTCAGGTTCCTTTTCTCCAGCCGTCTCGAAAGCTGGCCGACCGGGTCAATCGGGCAGTGATACGAACGGGTCGACCGTGGGGATGTCAAGGGGAGCACCTCGAAGAGCTCTCTTCTGGTGGCGAAGGCGGAGGTTCACAGATATGAGGGTTGTTAAGGCTTATCTCCAAGGGGGTCAAGTCGGCCGCTGCTCCCAAGACAGGGTCGTTAAATGAGTGCAACCGATCCGCTCACAGACAAATTGTATGATCAATGCCATGAGTCCGGAACAGTTTTTCCAGATCCCCAATCGTTAGATCAACCAACACGGCTGCGCGTCGAACCGATATATGGCCTTGGGCGATGGCCGTTGCCATCACCTCCATAAACAGTTTCGAAAATAGGGGCGGAGGCGCGGCGCTATTCTCTTGGCCGTTGTTCCGTAAAGAGGCCTCTGGAATCGCTTGTGCCTTTGACTTGGTCAATTTCCGAAGGGCTACCAAACGCCATTTTAGAGCGGACGAGGTTACCTCTAATTCATCCGCAGTGGCATTCAATTGCGCGATCAATCCATCCATTTCCATCTGTCCCCAATTGCCGAACGACTCGAGTACCGCTTTCGGCATTAGCACCGTCGCTGCGAAGTTATTGGCGAGTTGCTCCACCCGATTGCCACCGAAGTGGCTGGTGGTTTCCGTGTGTTCAGGCGGCATCGCATCCCAGGTCAGGATGTGAAACAGTTCGTGCGCCAAGTCGAAGTTTCGGCGCCCTGCCACTTCTTCTCTTGCTATCAGTACCGTGTCAAGCTCGGGCAGGCGACATGCAGCTCCGGAAATGCCATGGTATGCGTCCACCATAAGTACGAGTATACCGAGTTGTTCTTGCATCACTGCTTCAAGACGTTGTGCTGGTACTGCCCCGAGTGAAAATTCGGTGACAAATCGCTCGCCAGCTTTGATCGCATCCTCGAATCGTGACCATTTGGTCAGTCCAAGAGTCGGCCGTATCAGCGGCATTTGTCGACCGACCTGGCCAGCCAATGTCCGGTACGCCCCGATCCAACGGCTTGCGGTTTTCTCATACTCGTCAAGTACCCGCGGTTCGATGTCCATCTGCCGCCAGGAAAACAACCCCTCACCGTCCAACCGAAAGGGGTCGGTAAAGTAATCGAGCGATACGTCCAGTTTCTCCACGGCGAGCAACAGTTCCGAGGCGGTCACACGACGCGCGCCGGTCTCGATGGCTGAAACTGTTTGCCGGTCTTTAAACCCGAACAAGCGCGCCAACTCATCTTGAGAGAGACCGCGTTCTTGCCTCAACACTCTGATCCGCTTGCTGATGACCGGATTTGCTGTCGGATTTCGTTTTTTCATTAGAATTGCAAATTATGATTTGCAAGAATCATATGCAAATAGTTAAATGCATGCAATACCCCGAATCCCCGAATCACGTTTTCAGCAATTTCTACTGGCTTTATTTTCAATGAAAACCATGGGATACCATTTCTTCGAGAAGACTTATTCGCAAGGTTTTTCTCAAACAAAGCTTGCCAATGGCAAGGAACCACCCAGTGGTTTCTTTCCGGTCCGGTTGATGGGATTGCATATTTATGAATTTCAGGTCGATTCGATACAGCTGGAATTTCCAGCGGGAATGCTGCAAACAGTTTTTCTCCGGTCTGATGGTTCGGGTGCAGAACCCCATTGTTGTATCTCACGAGGGATTCCAACCATTTTCCCGTGAAACGGGTCGCAACCTTCGCGAAATACGCAGTCTGGGCTGACCCGGTCAGTTTTGGATTGCAATTCTTTCGAGGGGTATTCTTTCCCGCATTTCTGACCGCATGCCAAACACCGTTCGCGGGAATTGAACACACTACGCCAAGTGGAAACTGCCCACCCTGCAAACCGGATTGCCCGGTCTCACTAGGTCCGCAAAAGGATTCAAAGCAGGGGACCGGGCCGTGTTCAATGCGTCATTTACCGGATGAAGCAGGTCTGGATTCCGGAATCGGGGGGATCCGTGACGGTGAAATATCAAATATTGCCGACCGGATGGGGATGGATATTGTTTAACAATAGAATGTTGGAGACCATATCTCAGAATTTACTTTAAAAACAGGCAATAATACTTGTTTTCTCTTAAGTTAAGCATCCGCATTAATTTGCCTGCAAATACCGTTGTTTTTTCTTGACATAAAACCTGCGGGGGTCATATAGTGCAGTTTTGTGGGGGATTGTGGGGAAAACATCTTACTTGGTGGGATAAAGGCCATGTTTCGTGGGGCACACTCTTTAAATCTGGATGCAAAAGGCCGGTTGGCGATTCCAAGCCGGTTCAGGGAGGACATTGTCGAGCGCTGCAATGGAAACATGGTGGCCACGGTCAATAATACGAAGGAATATTGCCTGTGGCTGTATACCATGGATGAATGGGTAAAGGTGGAAGAGAAACTGGTTGCCCTGCCCAGTTTCGATCAAAACCACCAGAAACTGAAACGGTTTCTTCTTGGCTATGCCAGCGAGATGGAAATGGATGGCAGCGGCCGGATCCTGCTCCCCGCCCCGTTGCGCGAATTTGCAATGATGACCAAGGAGATTTTTCTGGTCGGGCAGGGAAACAAGCTGGAAGTCTGGAGCAAGGAGCTCTGGAATGCGAAAAGGACGCAATGGCTGAAAGAGGAAATGGATCTGGAAAGAATATCGGTCGAAATGGAACAGCTGACGCTGTAAGGTCCATGACTTCAATCCCCCACATCCCCGTACTGCTGAACGAGGCCCTGCAGGCACTGAACCTGGCGCAAAGCAAGCTGGTGGTGGATGCAACCTATGGCCGTGGAGGCCATGCGCAGGCCATATTCAGGCGGCTTCCGCCCGGTGCACAGCTGATTGTCATCGACCGGGACTGCGCGGCCATTGAACAGGCGGAAGCCGCATGGGGTGCGGAAAAGCGGGTGGAAGCGATTCACGCCCCGTTTTCCCGGTTATCCGAAATTATTGGCGGGCGGGACCTGGTCGGCAAGGTGGACGGGATCCTGTTTGATTTGGGTGTGTCCTCGCCACAACTGGACCAGGCAGAACGGGGATTCGGCTTCTCCCGCGACGGGCCACTGGACATGCGGATGGACCAGACCCGGGGCATCACCGCACAGGCGTGGATCAAGCATGTGGATGAAAAGGAACTGGCCAGGGTGCTGAGGGTGTATGGCGAAGAAAGGTTCGCCAGAAGGATTTCCAGGGCCATCAAAAAAACGCTCGAAGAGAAAGAGCTCCGTTCCACGGGGGAACTGACGCGGCTGATCAGCGCGGCCGTGCCGACCCGGGAGAGGGGAAAGCACCCGGCCACACGATCCTTCCAGGCCATCCGAATTGCAGTCAATGATGAATTGCAGGAGATCGATGCGGTATTGCCCCAGGCACTCGAAGTGCTGTCCCAGGGGGGACGCATGGTCTTTATCAGCTTTC
The DNA here is from genome assembly GCA_011523765.1 of Gammaproteobacteria bacterium. Taxonomy (GTDB): domain Bacteria; phylum Pseudomonadota; class Gammaproteobacteria; order Arenicellales; family Poriferihabitantaceae; genus WTGA01. The sequence continues at coordinate 22,436 of WTGA01000117.1, read as the reverse complement.
ATTCGCTGGAGGACCGGCTGGTCAAGCGCTATCTCAAAACACAATCCCGGGGAGACCCCTATCCCAGGGATTTGCCGGTGACCCATGACATGCTGAAACCAAGACTGCGATTGATTGGCAAGGCCGTAATGCCGTCTGCACAGGAAGTTGCGATCAATCCCAGGGCGAGAAGTGCGGTGATGCGGGTTGCACAAAAGGTGGAGTAGATGAATCTCAAAAGAGATGAATGATGAGCAGACATCTGATTCTCCTGTCCGTCCTGGTGGTGGCCAGTGCGATGGCAGTGGTGACGGTACGCCATGAAAATCGCCTGCAGTTCATCGAACTGCAGGCTGTCGAAGACCGCCGGAACACGCTGCAAACAGAGTGGGGGCGGTTGATCCTGGAGAAAGAGACGTGGCGGATGCAGAACAGTATTGTTGACGATGCGCACCATCACCTGGGGATGACCGCCCCTCCGTCAGGGGAAATCATCAGCCTCTATCTGCAAAAGCATTCGTTGCAAAACTGAATTGAAAGAGGGCAGTCGGCAAGTGATCCGAAAAGCAAAGCCCGAGGTCATCCTGATCCAGCGGCAGAATGTGGTGCTGGGGATCATGATTTCTGTCTGTGCGGTGATTGCCCTGAAAGTCGTGCTCCTGGACAATGAAGGGTTGCAGGCCAAGGGAGACCGCCAGTATCTGCGCGAAATCGAAGTGCCTCCGAACCGGGGAAGAATCATCGACCGAAATGGTGAAATCCTGTCCGCGAGTACTCCGGTCCAGGCACTGGCCGCCAATCCGCGGGAATTCTGTCCGAACTGGCGGGACCAGAAAAACCTGCTGGCCATGCTGGATGAAATTGGCGTGTCCGAACAGGCCCTGTCCGGAAAATGTGATGGGCTTTCCGGGGCGAATTTCATGTATGTGAAGAGAGGGCTGCCCCCGGAAATTGCTGAAAGAGTGATGGCCATGGAGATCCCCGGTCTGCGGGCCATCATTGAACAAAAACGCTTTTATCCCGGTGGCCCGGTCAGCGCGCATTTGCTTGGCTTTACCGATATCGATGACCGGGGTCAGGAAGGACTGGAACGGGTTTACGATTCCCTGCTGACGGGGGAAGCGGGCAGTTACCTGGTACTCCAGGGCCCGGGCGGCCTCAATGTGGAAATTGTGGGGAGTGTCAAGCCGGTCCAGCATGGAGAAGACCTGCAAATCAGCATTGACCAGCGCGTGCAGTCCATGGCCAGCAGGCATCTTGAATCTGCCGTTCTGGAGCACCGGGCTTCTGGAGGCAGCGTGGTGGTGCTGGCCGTGCCGAGCGGTGAAATTCTGGCAATGGTGAACTCGCCCCGGTTCAATGCCAACAATCGCAGCACCTTGAAGGGAAACGTGTTCCGGAACCGGGCGGTTACCGATGTCTTCGAACCGGGCTCGACGGCCAAGCCCTTCACGATTGCGATGGTCCTGGAACACGGGGAGGTGGATGAAGAGACCCTGATTGATACCGGAACGGGAACGCTGGATGTCGGCGGCTATACCATTCAGGATACCCACAATCACGGAATGATGTCGGTTTCCGACATCCTGGTGCGTTCCAGCAATGTCGGCGCTGCCAAGCTGGCACTGGGACGTCCCTTTGAGGAGTTGTTTGACACGCTTGAACGCGTCGGGTTTGGTGAAAAGGCGCTTGGGGAAAGCGGGGAGGGCCGCGGCAGGCTACCGGGAGAAGTCTCCGGCCTGTTGGCGCAGCGTACTGAAACCAGTGAACATGCGACCATGTCCTATGGATATGGATTTTCATCCACCCTGCTGCAGTTGGCGCGCGCCTACACGGTGTTTGCAACCGACGGGGAGTTGCTGCCGGTCACCCTGATGCCCAGACAGCCGGGATACCGTGCCCGGGGAACGCGCGTGTTCCAGGCCGATACCGTGCACCGGGTCCGGGCAATGCTGGAAAGGGTGGCGACATCGGAAGGCACCGCGCGAAAGGCGGCCATCGCGCGTTACCGGGCCGGCGGAAAAACCGGCACAACGCGCAAACTGGTCAACGGCCAATACAGCCAGGAACATTATCTGTCGCTGTTTGCGGGGCTGGCCCCGGTGACCGATCCCAGGTTCGTGATGGTCGTCGTCATTGATGATCCCCAGGCCGGGCATTACTACGGTGGCAGCGTTGCCGCTCCGGTGTTTTCCAGCCTGATGTCGGACTTGATGCGGTTGTACAACATTGAGCCGGATGGACTCGACCGGCCGCGGATCACCTCCACGTCCGAGGCAGGCAACAATGTCTGAATGGACGAAAGGAAACCGGTCCATGGCGGGCCACGAACAGATTCCCGGCAAAACCCCGGTCAACGCCATCCGGCTGAAGGCATTGCTGATGGAAATCCAGGCCATGGATGAGGACGATGACCGGTGGATCGTGTCGCTGCAGACCGACAGCCGGGACGTGACCTCCGGCAGCCTGTTCATTGCCCTCGCCGGCAAGACGGTGGACGGCCGGGATTACATCGATGAGGCGCTGGAAAACGGTGCCGTCGCGGTGCTTTATGAAAGCCCGGGTGCCCCGTCCGGACCGGCCCGCAGAGCAGGCGTGCCAATGATTGCGGTCGAAGACCTCCGGAACCAGCTGGGCCGGATCGCCTCGCGCTTTTACCGGCACCCCTCCCGGGAGATGACGCTGGCGGGCATCACCGGCACCAACGGCAAGACCACGACGGCGTTTCTCCTGGTGCAGGCGCTGGAGCTTCTGGGTGTGCGGTGTGCCTACTCCGGTACGCTGGGCACCGGGTTCTTGGGCCAGCTGCAGGAGTCCGATCTCACGACCGTCGATTCCATCCGGATGCACCGGAGGCTTGCCGAGTTCCTTGACCGTGGAGCGCAGGCCGTGTGCATGGAGATTTCCTCCCATGGCCTGGACCAGGGACGGGCCAATGGGCTGGATTTCGATGTGGCGGTATTCACGAACCTGACACGGGACCACCTGGATTATCACCGCTCGATGAAACGGTATGGGGAAGCCAAGCGGAAGCTGTTCGAGTTCGAGTCCCTGGACACGGCCGTGATCAACCTGGATGATGAGTTCGGCAGGGAATTGCAGCGGTTTTGCGAACAGCGCAAGAGGGGACTGCAATGCCTGGTTTTCGGCATGGAGTCGGGGGATTTGCAGCCCAGGAACCTGCAGGTGGATGACCAGGGCATCCGTTTCCGGCTTGAATATGAAGGCGGGGACTGGGAAATCACTTCCCGGCTGCTGGGCCGGATCAATGTGCCCAATCTGCTGTGCTGCATCGCGACGCTGCTGGGCCTGAAGTTCCCAATCCGGGACATTGTTCCGGTGATCGGACAGCTGGGGTCGCCGCCTGGCCGGATGGAAGCGTTTCGCGGGGATGCCGGGCAACCGCTGGTCATCGTTGACTACGCGCATACGCAGGATGCGCTGGAGCGGGCGCTCAGGTCGCTCAAACCGCTGTGCCGGGGAAAACTGGTCACCGTATTCGGGTGCGGCGGGGACCGTGACCCGGGGAAGCGTCCGAGGATGGGAACCATTGCCGAGACGGTTGCCGATCGGGTCATCCTGACGGATGACAATCCGCGGACCGAACCGGCTGACCAGATTGTCAACCAGATCAAGGAGGGATTGAGCAAGCCGGTCACCGTCATCCACGACAGAAAGGCGGCCATCGCCCATGCGGTGAAGGGCCTGTCGTCCCGGGATATCGTGCTGGTGGCGGGGAAAGGCCATGAATCGACCCAGACCACCGGTGTCCGGGCCAGGCCGCTGTGCGACCGCAGCATCGTTCCGGAATTGCTGGGAGGAGCGACATGATGGCCCTGTCGGAAGCGGCCAATGTGGTGGGTGGAATTCTCGACGGCAACGATTCCGTGTTCACGTCGGTTTCGTCCGATACCCGGTCATTGCAGGCCGGGGCCCTGTTTGTGGCGATCCGGGGCGAAAACTTCGATGGCCATGACTTTGTCGCCCGTTCGGGTGAAAACGGGGCCGTGGGGGCCCTGGTGTCCCGCCGGCACGTCAGCGGTTTCCCGCAGATCCGGGTGACCGACACCACACGCTCGCTTGGCAGGCTGGCATCCGACTGGCGGTCGAGGTTCGGGATCCCGGTCATTGTGGTGACCGGCAGCAATGGAAAGACCACGGTGACCGCCATGGTGGCCTCCATATTGAACCACTGCGGGAACTGCCTGGTTCCCGAAAAGAGTTTCAACAACCAGTGGGGGGTTCCGCTCACCGTGTTGAAACTGCGGGATCACCACCATTTCGCCGTCCTTGAACTCGGCATGAACCGGGCGGGTGAAATCGAGTCCCTGACCGAAATGGTCAAACCGAATATCGCACTGGTCAACAATGTGGCACCCGCCCACCTGGAAGGACTGGGAAGCCTGGAGAATATTGCCCGGTCCAAATCGGCCGTGTATGCGGGTCTCGCTGAATCGGGCATTGCCATCGTCAACGCGGATGATCCGTTCGCGGAACAGTGGATGGCCCAGATTTCCCGGCTGCCGCAACCCTGCGGCCTGGTCACTTTCGGGATTGAACACGACGCCGAGGTCACCATTGGCCACCTCGAACCCCGTGCCCTCGGCAGCCGGTTCGAGATCCGGTATGACGGTGCGGCGGTTGGGATTGACCTGCCGTTGCCGGGACATCACAACGTGTCCAATGCACTGGCCGCCGCCACCGTGTGCAGGGCCGCCGGTGCCGGGGATGACGCCATCAAAAGGGGACTGGAAAGCATCCGCGCGGTGCCGGGGCGACTGAATTTGAGACAGGGAAGCAACGGGGCCCGGATCCTCGACGACACCTACAACGCCAACCCCCAGTCGCTCAAGGCGGGGATTGATGTGCTGACGGGTTTTCCGGGACGGAAAATCCTGGTCCTGGGAAGAATGGCGGAACTCGGGGCGGACAGTGAACAGCTGCATGCCGAGGTCGGGGAGTACGCCCGGCAAAAAGGCGTGGACCAGCTGCTTTGCCTGGCGACGGGAGCGGGAAAGGAAACGCAGTGCTATTGCGACGGCTTTGGTCCGGGTGCGGCCAGTTTCCGTTCCCGGGATGAACTGATCCGCCATCTCGGTTCCATTCCCGGGGAAAACCTGACGGTGCTGGTCAAGGGCTCCCGGTCTTCGAAAATGGAACGGGTCGCCGACCGGCTGGTGGACCCCGGCAACCCGGCCAGCGGGGGAAACCGCCCGTGCTGACCTGGCTGTTCGAAAACCTGTCCAGCGAATACAGCTTCCTGAACGTGTTCAGGTACCTGACGTTCCGGGGTATCTGTGGAATCCTGACGGCCATCGGCATCTGTTTCCTGTTCGGCCCCGTGATGATCCGCAAGCTCAGCGACTACCAGATCAGCCAGACGGTCCGCAGTGACGGCCCGCCAACCCATTTTTCCAAAGTGGGCACGCCGACGATGGGCGGAGCGCTGATTCTGGTTTCCGTGGTGGTGGCGACGGTATTGTGGGGCGACCTGGGCAATCACTATATCTGGGCGATCCTGTTCACGACCATTGCATTCGGAGTCATCGGCTGGGTGGATGACTACCGGAAACTGGTGGACAAGAACCCCCGGGGGATGGGGGCACGAAACAAGTTCCTGTTCCAGAGTATTTCAGGATTGATCGTGGCCGGGTTTCTGTACGGGACGGCCAGCACGCCGGCGGAAACCGCCCTGCTCCTGCCCCTGTTCAAGGAGGTCGCGGTTCCCCTGGGGTGGGGATTCATCCTGCTGACGTACCTGGTGGTGGTCGGAACCAGCAATGCCGTCAACCTGACCGACGGGCTCGACGGGCTGGCGATCATGCCCGCTGTCATGGTGGCCGGGGCGCTCGGGGTGTTTGCATACGCCACGGGCCATTCCGTTTTTTCCGGCTATCTGGGCATTCCGTACATTGCCGGTGCGGGCGAAGTACTGGTGTTCTGCTCCGCCCTGGTCGGTGCCGGCCTCGGGTTCCTGTGGTTCAACACGTATCCGGCCCAGGTATTCATGGGAGATATCGGTGCACTGTCCCTGGGGGCTGCCATTGGGGTGGTGGCCGTCATTGTCCGCCAGGAAATCGTGCTCATGATCATGGGCGGGATCTTTGTGGTCGAAACCGTATCGGTGATTCTCCAGGTGGCCTCCTACAAACTGATTGGCAGAAGAATCTTCCGCATGGCGCCTATCCATCACCACTTTGAACTGAAGGGCTGGCCCGAACCCCGGGTCATTGTCCGGTTCTGGATCATCAGCCTGATTCTGGTGCTGATCGGATTGTCGACCCTGAAAATACGCTGAGCATGGCATTGAACGCAGCACGCAAAATGGTGGCCGAATCGAAACCGACCCTGGTGCTCGGGCTCGGGCTGACCGGCTATTCGGTGGTCCGGCACCTGGCCGGGACGGGCTCGGAGGTCACCGTTGCGGACAGCCGGGAATGCCCCCCTTACCTGAAAAGGGTGCAGGACGAATTCCCGGGCGTGGAGGTCCTCACCGGAGGCATCCCCCATGGCCGGTTCGATGGCTTCAGCCGGATTGTGGTCAGCCCCGGGCTGGACCTGAAAGAACTGGACACCGCGGGAACCCGGGTCCTCGGGGATATCGAATTGTTCGCTGAACAGGCCGATGCACCCATTATCGGGATTACCGGGTCCAACGGAAAGTCCACGGTGACGATGCTGGTGAAGGAAATGCTGCGGGCGGCCGGGAAGAAAGTCAAGGCGGGCGGCAACCTCGGAACGCCGGCACTGGACCTGCTGGACGGGGAACCGACGGATTTCTACGTGCTGGAACTGTCCAGTTTCCAACTGGAATCCACCCATTCCCTGGACCTCGTATCGGCAACGGTGCTGAACCTGAGCGAAGACCACATGGACCGCTATGCCGGCCTGCAGGAGTATGCGCAGGCCAAGAACCGGATTTTCCGCCATGCCGGGCGGTGCATCCTGAACCGGGATGATCCGCTGTCCAGGACCGGGCCGAGCGCCGGGAACGTCCCGGTCAGTTTCGGGCTCGGTCCCCCGCAAAACCATTCCGACTTTGGCCTGCAAACCAGGGATGGCCGGCGAGTGCTGGTCCAGGGCGAGCGGGTTCTCGTCGATGCCGGCCGGCTGGCCCTGCCCGGCGACCACAATATTGCCAATATCCTGGCCGCCATGGCACTGGTGGATTCGTCCGGCGTGGCCCTGACTCCGGGGGTCCTCGACGCCGCGGCCGGGTACGGCGGGTTGCCGCACCGGTGTGAAACCGTCAGCCGGGCGAACGGTGTGCAGTGGATCAATGATTCCAAGGGGACCAATGTGGGGGCCACCATCGCCGCAATCCGGGGGTTCCGTCCGCCCCTGATCCTGATTGCGGGCGGTCAAGGGAAAGATGCCGATTTCGGACCGCTGGCCGAAGTCATCGCACAGCAGGTGACGCACACGGTTCTTTTCGGGGAAGATGCGCAGGTCATTGCGTCCGGATTCGATGGGTCGGTGGAGTACTCCCGGGCGGATTCCCTGGAAGAAGCGGTCGCCATCGCCAGGGGGCTGTCCCGTCCCGGCTGGACGGTTCTCTTTTCGCCCGCCTGCGCCAGTTTCGACATGTTTGACAGCTATGCGCATCGCGGGAACACTTTCAGGAACCTTGTCCTGGAGGGGGTCCATTGAATACCGCGCCGGGCAATGATGTATGGGGCACCTTGCGCGCGGGTCGCAATGCCATGGACCCGGGACCGGACATCTGGCTGGGCGTGACCGTTGCCGCCCTGCTGTCCCTGGGCATCGTCATGGCCTATTCCGCGGTGGTGACCGGATACATTGCAGCGCTGGAGACCGATTTCAGGATACTGATGAAACATGGCATGCACATCGCAATCGGACTGGCCCTGTTGCTGATGACCGCTTCGGTCCGGACCTCCCACCTGCAGCAGGCCGGCCGGACATTGCTGTTCGTGGGTTTTCTGGCATTGCTGGTGCTGCTCTATTCAGACCTGGGAGTCGAAATCAATGGCGGCCGCAGGTGGATTGAAATTGCCGGGTTCCGGTTCCAGCCTTCCGAGTTCATGAAATTGGCCGCCGTCGTCTATTTTGCGGACTATCTTGCGCGGAAAAAAGACGATTTGCATCTTTTCAAGGTCAGTATCATCAACGTCGGGGTGGTGCTCGGCATCATTGGCCTGCTGTTGTTTGAATCCGATTTTGGCACAACGGCACTCATCATCATGACGGTGCTGACCATGATGCTGCTGGCCGGCGTTCGTTTCTGGCATATCTCGGTGGTTGTTCTGGTCGCGAGCGGTTTGCTGGCGTTCATGATTGCAGTGAAGCCCCACCGGATTGAGCGGATAAAGATTTATCTGGACCTGGGCAATGCGGAACCCCTGGGGTCCGGGTACCAGCTGTGGCAATCGCTCATTGCCATTGGCCGCGGGGAATGGTTCGGGATGGGAATCGGCAACAGCATCCAGAAGATCTCGTATCTCCCCCATGCGGGCAATGACTTCCTGATTGCGATCATCGGCGAGGAACTGGGTGCGATCGGCATTTTCAGTGTGCTCGCCCTCTACATTCTGCTGCTGGTCCGGGCCTTCTCCATTTCACGGAAGGCGTTTTGCCTGGGACACCGGTTTTCCGGATTCCTGGCCCAGGGCATCGGCGTGCTCCTGACTTTTCAGGCCATTGTCCACATTTGCGTCAATGTCGGACTGTTGCCGACGAAGGGATTGACCCTGCCCATGATGAGTACCGGTGGAAGCAGCATGCTGTGCAGCCTGGTGGCCATCGGGCTGCTGTTTGCCGTCGACAGGCAGAACCGCGACAACCGTCCCAGCACCCGGCCCAGAGGCTATCCGTACGTGGAGATGGGCAGCCGATGATCCACCGAGAAGCCATCCCGTCACGCCCGCCGGTTCCAGGGTCCGCGAGGAGGCCGGCCGCACGGTCGGCCGGTCGGTTTCGGGCAGGGGTTCGCGGCCATCTCCGAAGGAGGGCGCGGTCATGCGGATGCTGATCATGGCAGGCGGGACAGGCGGCCACATCATTCCTGCCTTGGCCGTTGCCAGGGAACTCATCTGCCAGGGAGTGGAAATCAGCTGGGTGGGTTCCCGCCATGGCCTGGAAGCCCGGCTGGTGGACCCCGATGAAATCGACTTCAATTCCATCGATATCAAGGGATTGCGCAAAAGCGGCCTCCTGCGAAAAATACTCATGCCGCTGATGCTGACCAAAGCCATCTGCCAGTCGCTGTATATTTTTCTCAAGCGGCGGCCCAATGCGGTCCTGGGGATGGGGGGATTTGTTTCCGGACCGGGCGGACTGGTGGCGGCGGCCTTGAGATTGCCCCTGGTGCTGCACGAGCAGAACACCGTTGCCGGCCTGACCAACCGGTGGCTGTCCAGATTCAGTTACCGGAACCTGACCGGGTTTCCGCAAGCCGACGGAATCCGGCAATTTGAATGGGTCGGCAACCCGGTAAGGCGGGAAATTGCGGCCATGCCGCCTCCGGCCCGGCGACTGTCCGGCCGCGCCGGGCGGCTGCGGATTCTCGTCATTGGCGGAAGCGGGGGGGCGGAGGTGTTCAACCGGTGGCTTCCCCGGCTGCTCGAATCCGGTTTTGCCTCTCCTCCCGAGGTCTGGCACCAGGCAGGGAGACCGGATTTCGGGGACATCGCGACGGCCTATGAAGACCGCGGGATACGTTGCCGGGTGCTCGAGTTCATCGAGGACATGCAGGCGGCCTATGAATGGTGTGATGTCGTCATTTGCCGGAGTGGCGCGATGACGGTATCCGAGGTCTGCAGTGCGGGCGTGGTGGCAGTGTTTGTGCCCTATCCCCACGCCGTCAACGATCACCAGGCCCGGAACGCCGAGTACCTGGTGCGCGAAAATGCGGCGCACATCGTCCGCCAGGAAGACTTTCTGCAAGGGGACTGGGTCCGGCTGCTCACCCAATGGGATGGCGACCGGGGCCCATTGGTCGAAACCGCCGACCGGGCACGGCGGTTCTCCAGGCCCGATGCGGCCGGCAAGGTGGCGAGTATCTGCATGGAGGCGATGCATGCGTGAGTTCATCGACCACATCCACTTCATCGGCATCGGCGGCATCGGCATGAGCGGGATTGCGGAGGTCCTGCTGGATCTCAATTACACGATTTCCGGGTCCGATGTTGCGGAATCACCGGTACTCGACAGGTTGAGAAAAGCCGGGGCAACCATTTACCTGGGGCACCGGGCCGCCCATATCGAGGGAGCGCATGCGGTGGTCACATCCAGCGCGATCGATGATGACAACTGCGAAGTCATCGCTGCACAGGAGAAAAAGATTCCCCTGCTGCCCAGAGCGGCCATGCTCGGCGAACTGATGCGATTCAGAAAAGGCATTGCCATCACGGGGACCCACGGGAAGACCACCACGACCAGCCTCATCGCCTCCATACTGGCGACGGCGGGGGCCGACCCGACATTTATCGTCGGCGGTGTCGTCAACAGTCTCCATTCCAACGCGAGACTGGGGCAGGGGGAATACATGGTGGCGGAAGCCGATGAAAGCGATGCCTCGTTCCTGCACCTGCAGCCCCTGATGGCGGTGGTCACCAACATTGACCAGGATCACATGGAAACCTACGGCGGCAGTTTTGACAACCTGAAACAGACGTATCTCACTTTTCTGGGAAACCTGCCTTTCTACGGCTTGGCCATCCTGTGCTTTGATGACCCGAATATTCGTGAAATTTCGCTGAAACTGCACAAATCCTTCATCAGCTACGGGTTCTCCGAAGAGGTGGACTACCGGGCGACGGACCTGGTCCAAAAAGGCACGAAAAGCTATTTTTCGCTGAGCCGGCATGGCGAGCCGGCCGGTGAATTCATGCTGTCCATTCCCGGACGGCACAACGTGCTGAACGCGCTGGCGGCCCTGTCCATTGCCTTTACACTGGGGTTGCCGGTGGAGGCCATGCGCCAGTCACTGTCGGGATTCCAGGGGATCAGCCGGCGTTTCGATCAGCTGGGCACGGTCCGGATTGGCGGGCACCGCGTTGAGCTGGTGGATGACTACGCCCACCATCCCACCGAGCTGGCGGCCACACTGCAGGCGGCAGGAGATTGCTGGTCGGACAGAAGGTTTGTGGTCGTCTTCCAGCCCCACCGCTACACGCGTACGCGGGACCTGTTCGATGACTTTGCCCAGGTACTGGCCGGCGTCGACCACCTGGTGGTCACGGAAGTCTATCCGGCCGGTGAAAACATGATCGCGGGAGCGGACGGGCGGTCGCTGTGCCGGGCCATCCGCAAACGCGGGTCCGACCCGGTGTTCGTCCCTTCCCTCGGCGAACTGAAATCGGTCCTGCCCTGCCTGGTGCAGGACGGGGACATCCTGTTGACCCTGGGGGCCGGTGACATCGGGCGTTTTGCACAGTACCTGTCCATGAAGGCCGCAATGCCTGCGGAGGCGGTGAATGATGGCTAGACCGGCGGACCGGGGACCCGAATTCCTCCAGGGACTGGCCGGACAACTGCTGGTCAATGAGCCGATGTCCAGGCATACCACCTGGCGTACGGGGGGGACGGCCCAGTATTTCTATACCCCGGCGGACCGGCAGGACCTGCTGGCCCTGCTGGCACGGCTTCCCGGGGACATCCCGGTTCACTGGGTGGGGCTGGGCAGCAATTTGCTGGTCCGGGACGGCGGCCTGTCCGGAATTGTCATTCGTACCGCGAAAGGACTGAACGAGATCACGGTACACCCCGGCCGGGTCCTGTATGCTGAATCCGGCGTATCCTGCGCCAAAATTGCGCGCAGGGCGGCCCAATGCAATTTGACGGGGGTGGAATTCCTGGCAGGCGTCCCGGGCTCGTTCGGCGGAGCGCTGGCCATGAATGCCGGTGCATTCAGCGGGGAAACCTGGCAGTGGGTGAAACAGGTGGAATGGGTGGACCGCTCCGGGAACATCAGCATCCATCCCTCCGCGGAGGTCCGCCACGCCTATCGCGAAGTGGAGTTGCCGGCCGAGACCTGGATCCTGGGAGGATGGCTTGCGCTGGAAAAGGCCGGACCCGGTTACCGGGGGCGGGACCGGATCCGGGACTTCCTGGACAGGCGGGCAGCCTCCCAGCCGGTTCAAAGTGCCAATGCGGGGTCGGTATTCCGGAACCCCGCGGGCGACTTTGCCGCCAGACTGATTGAGGAGGCCGGTCTCAAGGGCAGGGAATCCGGCGACGCCGTCATTTCACCGGTCCACTCCAATTTCATCATCAACCGCGGGCGGGCCACCTCGGCGGACATCGAGAACCTGATCCGGCTGGCCAGGAATGAAGTGAGGCGTTGCAGTGGAATCGAACTCGAAACGGAAGTGCGGATCATCGGGGAGGCCGCATGAGTGCCGGCATTGCAATCGAGACTGAAATGATCCTGGATTCCCGATCCGCCCTGGCGCGTCAAAACCGGATATTGCGGCCCAAATGGCTGGTCGTGACGGTTGCGGTTCTGTTGTCCGGGCTTGGCCTGTTGTACCTTGCGGACCAGCTGTTTCACCCGGACAGGTTTCCGTTCAGCAACATCGAGGTCCGGGGTGACCTGCAATTTGTGAAAGGGGACCAGGTCCTGGAGGCGGTGAATGCATCGTTGGCCGGGAATTATTTTTCAGCCAGCCTGCCCCGGCTGGAATCAGCGGTTGAGCAATTGTCCTGGGTCTCCTCTGCAACGCTGCGCCGGCAATGGCCGTCCACCCTGGTGGTCGACGTGAAAGAGATGCAGCCCGTTGCCCGGTGGGGCGGGGACCAATGGCTGCAATTCGCCGGAGGGGACCCGGTGATTGTTCCGCCCATCCACGGCATTGTCCAGGATGCCGGTTTGCCCCGGCTGGACGGCAATGACCGGGAGGCCCCGCTGGTCTGGAAAACCTTTCAGCAATGGTCGGAAAAGCTGTCGAGCAACGGGCTGGTGGTGAATGAGATCTCGCTCCATTCACGCGGGTTGTGGACCCTGAAGGTTTCCCGCAGTGTCCTGGGTCTGAATTCGGCGCATGCTCCGGCGTCCATTGCCGGCGGGACGGGAAATCCGGCGGTTGAAATCGTGGTGGACCAGGACAATGCAGAGGTCAAGCTGGATCGTCTGATTGCAGCGCTCCACCAGAAACTCATGAGCCGGTTTCCCGAGATGAAGAAAATCGATTTGAGATATGCCAACGGGTTTGCCGTGAGCTTTCGCGAGTTGTCGCCGTTGTCCGGCGAACCGGGAATCGCATCGGCTCGGGGGACCCAGACAGGTGCGAGTGAATGACCATGGGGAAAAAAGCAAACAATAACCTGATTGTCGGGCTCGATATCGGCACTTCCAAGGTGCTGGCCATTGTCGTGGAAATCGGGCCGGAAGGGGAAATGGAGGTGGTCGGGGTGGGCCATCATCCGACAAAGGGATTGCGCAAAGGCATGGTTTCCAATATCGAGGCGGCCGTCCAGTCCATCAAACGGGCCGTGGAAGAAGCGGAATTGATGGCGGGCTGCCAGATCTATTCCGCATTCACCGGCATTGCCGGGGCACACATCAACAGCATCAATTCACACGGGGTGGTGGCCATCCGGGACAATGAGGTGACCCAACAGGATATTGAGCGGGTTATCGATGCCGCCCGGGCAATGGCCATCCCGAATGAACAGCGGATCCTGCATGTCTTGCCGCAGGATTACGTGATCGATGGTCAGGACGGCATCCGCGAACCCGAGGGCATGTGCGGGGTGCGGATGGAGGCCAAGGTGCACATGATCACCGGGGATGTCAGTGCGGTGCAGAATATCATCAAGTGCATTCACCTGTGCGGGCTGGAAGTGGACGACATCATCCTGCAGCAGATCGCCTCGGGCGAGGCGGTGCTGACCGAGGATGAACGCGACTTGGGGGTCTGCATGGTCGACATTGGTGGCGGTACCACGGACATTGCGATCTATACCGGCGGGGCGATCCGGCATACGGCGGTGATTCCGGTCGCGGGTGACCAGGTCACCAATGACATCGCGGTGGCGTTTCACACGCCCAGCCAGGCGGCCGAGGATCTCAAGATGAAATACGGGTGTGCACTGACACAGCTGGTGGATGAGACCCAGCTCATCGAGACGCCCAGCATGGGCGGCAGACCGCCGAGGACGCTTTCCCGCCAGAATCTGGCTGAAATCATTGAGCCGAGAATGGAGGAACTGCTGATGCTGGTCCAGGCGGAACTGTGGAAAAGCGAATTCAAGGATGTGATCGGGTCGGGAATCGTTCTGACCGGGGGCAGCTCGCGTATCGAGGGCCTGACCGAACTTGCCGAGGAAATCTTCCATTTGCCGGTCCGGCAGGGCATTCCCGGCTATCGGGGGAATCTCAGTGAGGTGATCTGCAACCCGATCTATTCCACCGGGATCGGTCTGGTGCAGTTCGGGCACGCGAACCGGAACCGGACCAGTCCGGCTTCGACCGTTCCCCAGGGCTGGGCCCGGTCGCTGATCGGGAAACTGAAAAGCTGGTTCAGGGGCAATTTTTAGACGATGACACAATCCATTTACGAGACCGGGGTCCTCACGGCTCTGTCTTTTTATATATCTGCAGAGGGGAGGTAGCAAAATGTTTGAGTTGGTAGAGACAGTTAGTCAGCAAGCGGTGATCAAGGTTATCGGGGTCGGCGGCGGCGGCGGCAATGCCATTGAGCACATGCTCACCGCGGATTTCAACAGCGTTGATTTCATCAATGCGAATACGGATGCCCAGGTGTTGTCGAGATCCAATGCCAGTACCGTATTGCAGATCGGCGAGAAACTGACCAAGGGACTGGGGGCCGGGGCGGACCCGGAAGTGGGCCGCCAGGCGGCGATTGATGACCGCGACCGCATCGAATCCGTGATCGACGGGGCGGACATGGTGTTCATCACGGCAGGCATGGGAGGCGGGACGGGCACCGGTGCCGCTCCGGTCGTGGCGGAAATTGCGCGGGAAAAGGGGGCACTGACCGTTGCGGTCATTACCCGGCCGTTTCCATTTGAAGGCAGCAAGCGGTATGCCGTTGCGGACGAGGGGATCAAGGAACTGCAGGATCATGTGGATTCCCTGATCATCATCCCCAATGAAAAGGTAATGGCCGTGATGGGACACGAAGCCACGCTGGTGGATGCCTTCAACAAGGCGAACGAGGTCCTGCTGAATGCCGTACAGGGCATTTCGGAACTGATCACCCGACCGGGCCTGATGAATGTCGACTTTGCCGATGTGCGGACCGTGATGTCGGAAATGGGGATGGCGATGATGGGTTCCGCTACGGTCAGTGGTGAAAACCGTGCCATTGAAGCGACCCAGAAGGCCATTTCCAGTCCCCTGCTGGAAGACATCAACCTGCATGGTGCCAAGGGCCTGCTGGTGAACATCACCGCCGGGCCGCACCTGACGATTGGCGAATTTTCCGCGGTGGGAACCGAGGTCTCCAAGTACGCCGCCTCCGATGCCAATGTGGTGATCGGCACCGCGGTCGACCCGGAAATGGAACTTGAATTGCGGGTCACCATGGTCGCAACCGGATTGGCGGACCTGCAGGGAAAGGTGCCGGACAAGACCGTGGAAAAAGCGGCGTCCGTCCAACCGGTTCCGTCCGAGGACAAGCCGGTCCGGGCGGTGGAGAGTCCGGGACCGCCGGCGGTCCGGGGGATGATTCCGCAACGGTTTGCCAAAAGCGGCGCAGCCGTCGCCGCGAAGCAGATGGACCTGGGGGACCTGGACATTCCCGCATTCCTGCGCAAGCAGGCGGACTAGGCCGCCCGGGTTTTCCCGATGCCTGTGCACCTTGTCCTCCCGGGGTCGCTGGAAAAGACCTTCTCCCTGTCCGCCACCCCGCCAGCGGTTCGCCGAGCGGGCACCCGGGCCCTGCCGGCCTCTTTCATGCCGGTGAAATATGATTCATCCCGGTGAAAAACCGGGGGAAACCTGTTTTATTTTAGGTGGTTTTAAGGTAACATTTGACCGTTTAGCCAACAATAACAACAACTGTCTACGAACTGTAACCACCCGAATGATCAGACAGCGTACTCTGAAAAACATTATTCGCGCCACCGGCATTGGCCTGCATACCGGGGAAAAGATCTACCTGACCCTGCGCCCTGCGCCCGTCGACAGCGGAATCCGGTTCCGGCGGGTGGACCTGGGCCCGGATGTGGAAGTGCCTGCCCGGCCGGAAAATGTCTGTGACACCCGGTTGTCCACCACCATTGAAAAGGACGGTGTAAGAATATCGACCGTGGAGCATTTGATGTCCGCCTTCGCGGGTCTTGGCATCGACAATGCGATCGTCGAGCTGAGTGCTCCGGAAGTCCCGATCATGGACGGCAGTGCCGGCCCCTTTGTTTTTCTGCTCCAGTCGGCCGGAATCCTGCCGCAGGAGAAGCTCAAGCAGTTTATCCGCATCAAGCAGCCGGTGCGGGTCGAGGAAGAAGACAAGTGGGTGAAACTGGAACCCTGCGACCGGTTCAGGGTCTCCTTTGCGATTGACTTCGACCACCCCATTCTCAGGAACTCGACACAGGTGACTTCGCTGGATTTTTCCACGACCTCCTATGTCAAGGAAATCAGCCGGGCCAGGACATTCGGTTTCATGGACGACCTGGAGGCGTTGCGCAATGCCGGCCTGGCCCAGGGGGGAAGCTATGACAATGCGATTGTCATGGACGCCTTCCATATTCTCAATGGTGACGGTCTGCGTTATGCCGATGAGTTTGTGAAGCACAAGGTCCTGGATGCGGTCGGGGACCTGTACCTGCTGGGCCATCCGCTGATTGGGGCATTCGAGGCCTACAAGTCGGGGCATGCGCTCAACAACAAATTGCTGAGAAAGCTGATGGCGGAGGCCGCCGCCTGGGAACTGGTGTCTTTCGGCGATGAGGCCGAGGCACCCATTGCATTCGGCCAGACTGCGGCGGCTTTCTAGGAGGTCGTCCGAGAACTCATTATTTTGAAAATCCTGTTTTTTAACTAACTGATATATAAGAAGAATATTTCTTGAAAATCAGGATATATCCTATTCTCGGACACTCTCCTAGCCCGTCCGTACCCGTTTCCACTTCTCCCGCCCGGTCCGAGGGTACTGCCGGTGTCCGGGCTTCGGGCACCGTGCAACCGCTCCGTCCCGGCCCGGTGCCTGCCGGCAATCCGGGACTCCGGAACCGCTAAGGCTCAGTCCTTTGTTGCCGTGTCGGACAGCCTGACCAGGGATGCCCGCAACGCCCCGTGGCGGATGCGGTCTGCCAGCTCCCGGATGGCCCGGGCCTGGTCCGCAGACAGGCGGGGAGGGGCCGGTGCGGCAGCCGGAACGGGCCGGGCCATGGGGTTGTGCCGGACCCTGACCTTGATCCAGGCGATCTCAAAGCCATCCGCTTTCAGCTGTTGAAGCATCGTCGGCGTCCGGTGCTGGACCAGGGTCGCCCACGCAGACGAATCGCAGAAGACCACCAGGCGCCGTGATGCAAAGAGCATGGGATACGTGTGGAGCGCAGCGGACTGCGCATACCGGTGCCATGACCTCGCCAGCCGCCGCTGGGCCGGTTCATCGGCCGGCGGGTCTTCGGCATCCGGAACGCACTCCCGGATGAGGCTTGAGATTCGCTTGAAATGGTTCAAAATCGGGACACGGCCTTATTGTAAGGGGTGGACTCTGGCATAATCCGCCCTAACCGCTTATCGTACTACATCCATGCTCAACATTGCATTGAAAAAAGTTTTCGGCGATCGCAATCAGCGGCTGCTCAGGAAGTTGTCCAAGACCGTCGCAAGGATCAACGCGATGGAAGGCACCCTGCAATCCCTCAGTGATTCGGAGCTGGCGGCGAAAACCGCCCGGTTCCGGGAACGCAGCGGCCGGGGCGAATCGCCGCAGGATTTGCTCCCGGAAGCGTTTGCCGTCATTCGCGAAGCCGGTGTCCGGACATTGGGCCTGCGCCTGTTTGACGTCCAGCTGATCGGTGGAATGATCCTGAACGAGGGGAAGATCGCGGAAATGAAGACCGGGGAGGGCAAGACGCTCGTTGCCACCCTTCCGGCATACCTGAATGCGATCACCGGCCTGCCGGTGCATATCGTCACGGTGAACGATTATCTCGCCCAGCGGGATGCGGACTGGATGGGAAAGATTTACACGTTCCTGGGGTTGAGCGTGGGGGTCATCCTGTCCGGGCAGGACCGGGAGATCAAGCGGGCGGCCTATGAATGCGACGTGGTATACGGAACCAACAACGAGTTCGGGTTCGACTACCTGCGCGACAACATGGCCTTTTCGTCCAGGGACCGGTACCAGAAAGGCCTGGGCTTTGCCGTGGTGGACGAGGTGGACTCGATCCTGATCGACGAGGCCAGGACACCGCTCATCATTTCAGGCCCGGCGGATGAGAGCACCGACCTGTACAAGAAGATCAATGTCATCGTGCCCCGGCTGGTTCAGCAGGAAGACCCCGAAGGACCGGGGGATTTCAGCCTGGACGAAAAGAGCAGGCAGATCACCCTCACCGAAGCCGGGCACGAAAAAGCGGAATCATTGCTGATTGAAGCGAACCTGCTCGCACCGGACAGCAGTTTGTATGAAGTCTCCAATATCGGGTTGATGTCCCACCTGATTTCGGCACTGCGGGCCCATCGGCTGTTCAGCCGGGATGTCGATTACATCGTGCGCGATGACAGCATCGTGATTATCGATGAATTCACCGGCCGGATGATGCCCGGCCGCCGGTGGTCCGAAGGGTTGCACCAGGCCATCGAAGCCAAGGAGGGCGTGGCGGTCCGGCAGGAGAACCAGACCCTGGCCTCCATCACCTTCCAGAATTATTTCAGGCTCTACGACAAGCTGGCGGGCATGACGGGGACCGCTGATACCGAGGCGCCGGAATTCCTGCAGATCTACGGACTCGAAGTGGTGGTGGTGCCCACCAACGTGTCCATGATCCGCGAAGACGGCGCCGACCTGGTCTACCGGACGGCTGAAGAGAAGTATGCCGCCATCTGTGAGGGCATCGGCGAGTGCCGGAGCCGGAACCAGCCGGTGCTCGTGGGCACCGCCTCCATTGAAACGTCGGAATACCTTTCCAGCATCCTGCGGGGCAAGGGGGTCGAGCACCAGGTACTGAACGCGAAGCAGCATGGCCGGGAAGCCGAGATCATCGCCGAGGCCGGGCGGCCGGGGAAGGTGACGATTGCAACGAACATGGCGGGCCGGGGAACGGATATCGTGCTGGGCGGCAATCTTGAAATCGAACTGGGCCGGCTGGACCGTGAGTCCGACCGGGCAAAAGCCGAATCACAGTGGCGTGAAAGACATGAGCAGGTCATCCGTGCCGGGGGGCTGCATGTCCTGGGAACGGAGCGCAATGAATCCCGCAGGGTTGACAACCAGCTGCGGGGCCGTTGCGGCCGCCAGGGCGACCCGGGATCCAGCCGCTTCTATCTTTCCCTTGAAGACGGGCTGATGCGCATCTTCGGGTCCCAGAAAATCTCCGGGCTCATGGAAAAACTGGGCATGGAGGACGGGGAGGCCATCGAGCACTCCTGGGTTACGCGGGCCATTGAAAATGCCCAGAAGAAGGTCGAAGGACACAACTTCGATATTCGAAAACAGTTGCTGGAATATGATGATGTCGCCAACGAACAGCGGAAGGTCATCTACGAGCAACGCGATGCCCTGATGGAGACCGAAGATATTTCAGGGTATGTCCGCGAAATCCTGGCAGAGGCGGTCCTTTCGGTCATTGAGCGGTCCGTCCCGCGCCAGACGCTGGAAGAGCAGTGGCGGATTGAGGACCTGGAAAAGGACCTGGAAAACGAGTTCGGTATCCGGCTGGAGATACAGCAGTGGCTCGAACAGGACGATTCGCTGCATGAGGAATCCCTTCGTGAAAGGGTCCTGCAGCAGATCGTCGACATGGTTGAGTCCAAGGCCCGGCGGGTGGGCACGGACAACATGAGGCAGTTCGAAAAGCAGATCATGCTGAAGGTGCTGGATGAGCAATGGAAGGAACACCTGGCGAACATGGACCATCTCCGGCAGGGGATCGGCCTGCGGGGGTATGCGCAGAAAAACCCCAAGCAGGAATACAAAAGGGAAGCCTTCGAAATGTTCACGGCCCTGCTTGGATCAATCAAGTTTGAGGTCGTCTCGATTTTGACCAAGGTCAAGGTGCCGAGCGAAGAGGAGATGCGGGAACTGGAAAGCCGTCTGCGGGCGCAGCAGGCACAGGACGAGAGCAGGCGGTACATCCACCAGGATGCCTCCACGCCGGAGGCCCCTCCGGGAGGGCCGCCGCCTGGAGCGCAAACCGTCGAGCGGCGCACTCTTGGAGACGGTGAACAGCCTTTCGTCCGGGCAGGCAGGAAGATCGGAAGGAATGAACCGTGTCCCTGCGGTTCCGGAAAGAAATACAAGCAATGCTGCGGTAAACTGTAAGCCGCCGCACAGACCGTGAGCATTTCCCCCCTGGCCCCTGACCACATTGCAGCGCTCCCGCCGCTTGACGGGGTGCGCCTGTGTGCCGTTCCCGCCGGGATCCGGTATCCGGGTCGGGATGACCTGATGCTGGCCAGTTTTGCCGAAGGCACTACCGTTGCCGGCGTATTGACCCGGTCCGCGACCGCCAGTGCCCCGGTGGAGTGGTGCCGGCATCATCTGCGGGGAGGGTTGGCCCGGGCGCTGATTGTCAATTCCGGCAATGCCAATGCCTTTACCGGCCGGACCGGACAGACGGATTGTTCGCGCACGGGGGAGGCCGTGGCGGCCGCCCTGGGATGTGCACCCGGGCACGTGTTCATCGCGTCCACGGGAGTCATTGGCGAGCGGTTGCCTATGGAAAGGCTGCTGAACGCCATTCCCGCCCTGGAAAGCGGGCTCGCCGGGGACCAGTGGCAGGCGGCCGCGCGGGCGATCATGACCACGGATACCTTCCCGAAAACGGCGACCCTGCGCACGAGGATCGGGGACCGGGAGGTGCGGATCAACGGTTTTGCCAAGGGGTCGGGCATGATTGAACCCGATATGGCGACCATGCTGGCCTTCCTGGTGACCGATGCCAACCTCCCTGCATCGGTTTTGCAGGAATTGCTGAATGATGGAAACCGGGATTCATTCAACGCGATCACGGTGGACAGCGACACCTCCACCAGCGACACCTGCCTGCTGTTTGCAACGGGAACGGCGGACCATGCCATTTTGGACTGCCACCGGGACCCGGCCCTGTCCGCATTCGCCCGGGACCTGGGCCGTCTCATGCGCGATCTGGCCATCCAGGTCGTCCGGGACGGGGAAGGAGCGTCCAAGCTGATCGAAATCACGGTTGAAAATGCCGAGAATGAGACCGCCGCCCGGGTGATTGCAAAATCCATCGCCAATTCGCCCCTGGTGAAGACCGCCATGGCCGGTGAAGATGCGAACTGGGGCCGGATTGTCATGGCCGTGGGGAAATCCGGCGAGGCGGTGGACCGGGACCGGCTGGGCATTGAAATCGGCGGTGTGCCGATTACCCGGAATGGCGCGGTCGTGGAAGGATACCGGGAAGAGCAGGTTTCCCGTCATCTTGCACAGCAGGAGATCCGTATCCAGGTGGATGTGGGGGTTGGAACCGGCCGGTCGACGGTCTGGACCTGTGACCTGACTCACGGCTATATCAGCATCAATGCGGATTACCGGTCCTGATGGCCGTCTCTACGTCGTCGTCGGCGTAGTCGGCAATGCCCGCGGCCAATGGCTGCTCCAGCAACGGCCGGCTGGAAAGCCCTGTGCCCGGCAGTGGGAATTTCCCGGCGGGAAGGTGGAAGACAATGAATCGCCGTACCAGGCACTGTCGCGGGAGATGCAGGAAGAACTGGGTATTCGCATCCACGAAACGACCCCCCTGGTCCGTGTCTCCCAGGACTACGCGCATGCCAAAGTCTGGCTGGACGTGTATGTGGTTGAAAGCTATTCGGGCGAAGTCACGGCCAGGGAGAAGCAGGCGGTGGCCTGGCTGGACCGGGAAGCGATTGCCGGCAAATCGGTCCTGCCGCCCGTGTATCCCATTCTCGACGCCCTGGAGGCCCGCTGAAAGATTCGGGAGACGGGTGGTGCCGGGGCGGGGTCCGCAAATGTGCGGAGCCGTGACCTGGTCAAATCATCCTCTGGCGTCTTCCCTCTGCCCGCCACTGCCCTATCTCGATAAACGGTTCTGGGCGCTGTCCCATCCGGCAACCGGCCTCGGCCACGCACAGGATCGCATTGAGTGCCTGCCGGTTCGAAAGACGGACATTGCCGCGCTGTACCGGA
Organism: Gammaproteobacteria bacterium; assembly: GCA_011523765.1. Taxonomy (GTDB): domain Bacteria; phylum Pseudomonadota; class Gammaproteobacteria; order Arenicellales; family Poriferihabitantaceae; genus WTGA01. The sequence goes on along the minus strand of WTGA01000117.1, from coordinate 186 downwards.
AGATGGGGGCAATGCGTTCGTATTGGGCTTCGGTGAGTTGCATGGCCCGGGCTCCGAATGATTCAGGTGCCGGTCATAGCAGAATTCTGGTCATTTGTGTTAACAGGACCTAACCCGACTTCCGCGATTCGACCCGGTTTTCAATTAATTCAGGGGGTTTTTCCAGGAATCGCCGACTTAACCTGT
>WTGA01000015.1 GCA_011523765.1 Gammaproteobacteria bacterium | reverse complement strand
TTCAATATCAGCACAATAGACCTCGAATCCTTCTTCAAATCACAATGAAGTTCCGATTAAAATCCGTTTCAGGAGGAGGGGCCCCGAATGGGCATTGCTGCCAACAATGGGATCATGTCAACAATGATCCAGGTAGAACAAAATGCTGACCGGGGATTTCAAAGCGCATCCAAACATGAGGTCATGAACAAGAAGCAGGCTGTAGAGACCGAATCCCGGCAACCCGTGCCGGGGATTTGCCCAAAACCGGATTGCTCCCTGATCCGGTGAAATCAAGCTGTCCTGCCCGCCTGGCATCTCTTGCGGTTTGATACATGCATGGCAGGCAATGCGGGCTGGCTTCCGGGTTTCCCCGACCGAAAACCGATTCCGCGCGACCCGGGCACAGGCCCGAGGGTGATGTCCCCCGTGAATGAATCGTTTTCACTGCCCGGAGGCTGTCTTTCCATTGACCTGGAGGTCAACCAGGCCAACAACCGTATTTTTGCCTTCGCCGCGGTGAATCCGGATACCGATCAGACTCTGGTCCATGGCAAGAAAACCCGCCTCATGGAGGCACTGGGCAGATTGGACCATCTCGCAAGCGGAGTATCCTGCCTGGTGGGCCACAACCTGATCGCCTTCGACCTGCCACAACTCGAGGCGTGCCATCCCGGCCTGAAGCTGTTGGCGTTGCCCGCACTCGATACCCTGATGCTGAGTCCGCTCGCTTTCCCCCAGAACCCCTATCACCGGCTCATCAAGCACTACCAGGACGGGGGGCTGATCCGGGGACAAATCAACGACCCGGAACTGGATGCCCGGCTGACACTGGAGGTCTTGCAGGAAGAATTCAGGGCGTTGCAAACAACGTCCGCCGACCTGCTGCTGTGCTGGCACTGGCTGTCCACACTGGGGGAGGGAGGAGCGGGTTTTGACCTGTTCTTCTCGGTCCTGCGCCAGTCGGGACGGCCCGATGATCACACCGCACTTGCCACCATACAAAAGCAACTGGAGGGACGGGGTTGCCAAATCCATGGCAACGAAATTCTGGATCACGGGACTCGCAATGGATGGCCGTTGGCCTATGCACTGGCCTGGTTGTCCGTCAGTGGAGGCAATTCAGTCATACCGCCCTGGGTGGTCCATCAGTTTCCCGAAACGCTCCGGATTGTAAAAGACCTGCGCGACAGAGCCTGCCTGGACCCGGCATGCCAGTGGTGCCGGGAACGGCATGACCCGGTCAGGGAACTCAGGCGGTGGTTTGGCTTTGAAGGATTCAGGCCGGAACCAAGGGATGAATCGGGTCAGTCCATGCAGCACACCATCGTTCAGGATGCGATGGCGGGCACCCATGTGCTGGGGCTGTTGCCGACCGGAACCGGGAAGTCCCTGTGCTACCAGATTCCGGCCCTGTCGCGATACGACAAGACCGGGGCCCTGACGGTGGTCATCTCGCCGCTGGTGGCACTGATGTCCGATCAGGTGGCTGGCCTGGAAAGGCGAAATGTCACGTCCTGCACCACGATCAATGGCATGCTGTCCATGCCCGAACGCAAAGAGGCACTCGACCGGGTGCGGCTGGGGGATGCCAGCATCCTGATCATCTCGCCGGAACAGCTTCGCAGCACTTCGGTAAGACGGGTCCTGGACCAGCGGGAAATCGGATTCTGGGTACTGGATGAGGCCCACTGCCTGTCCAAGTGGGGGCACGATTTCCGGCCCGACTACCGCTACATCGGTCGTTTCATTGGCGAGAAGTCGGAACGGGAAGGCTGCGTGCCGGCGGTAATCTGCCTGACGGCCACCGCCAAACCGGACGTGATTGCGGACATCACCCGGCACTTCCGGGAGGAACTGGATATCCCCCTCAAGGTCGTGAACGGCGGCAGCGAGCGGGGCAACCTGGTCTTCGAGGTGGTTCCCACCACCCCAAGCAGCAAATTCCAGCATGTCCACCAGGAGCTGTTGACGAGATTGTCGTCCGGCTCGCCCGGAGGTGCCATCGTGTACTGCGCGACGCGCCGCTCGACGGAAGATCTGACCGAGTTCCTGCAGGCGAAGGATGTGAAATCCAGGCACTTTCACGGAGGGCTTTCGCCCGAAACCAAGAAGGAGGTGCTGCAGGACTTTACCGAAGGGACGCTGCCGGTGATCACGGCGACCAATGCTTTCGGCATGGGAATTGACAAACCGGATATCCGTCTTGTGATCCATGCCGATATTCCCGGTTCGCTGGAGAACTACCTGCAGGAAGCGGGCCGGGCCGGCCGGGACGGCCAGCCCGCGCGGTGCATCCTGTTCCATGTACCGGAAGATGTGGAGCGTCAGTTCGGCATGTCAGCCCGTTCACGGCTTACCCGGCGGGAAATCCAGGGGGTATTGAGGGCCTTGCGCAGGCTGTCAGCCCGGACCGGCAACCGAGACAGTGTGGTTGCCACCACCGGTGAGATTCTCAATGAGGATGATGAATTTCTGGTTGAGCGGGACCCGGTCACCGAAGACACCCGGATCAGGACCGCGGTCGCCTGGCTGGAGGAATCGGTCCTGCTAACCCGTGAAGAGAATATCGTGCGTGTGTTCCCTTCGTCTCTTCTGGTCGCGTCCTGCCAGGAGGCCCAAAACCGACTCGCACAGCACAGCCAGCTGTCTAGCACGTACAAGAAACAGCTGTTGGAAATTACCCGGGCACTGATGAATGCCAGCGCAACCGAGGGCATTTCAACCGATGAATTGAAAAATATGGTGGGTCTGAGTCCGAAGGGGGTCCGGGCAGCCCTGCATAATCTGGAACGTCTCGATATCGTCAGCAATGATATGGCACTGACTGCCTACGTGCACAGCGGTGTCCAGCGCTCTTCAGTCAAACGTCTCCAGGATGCTGCGGACCTGGAATGTGCCCTGATCGGGCAACTCCGCCTCTTGGCCCCGGACTTGGGAAAGGGAGAAAAATCCCCTTTGCACCTGCGCCTCGTCGCACAGGCGCTTCGGGATGCGGAGGTACCGAATCCCCTGCCGGAACGAATCTGGCGTATTCTCCGCGGCCTCCAGTTTGATGGATGGGACGAGGACGGAGGCAAGGGGAGCCTGTCACTGCGAAAAATAGACGCGGAACAGGTCAACGTCACCCTGCAACGGGAGTGGCCCAAGTTGGAAGAAACCGCGGCAATCCGTCGCACCGCGGCACAGCGGTTGCTGGAACACCTGTTGTTGCTGTTGCCCGCCGGTCGCCGGGGAACCGATATCCTGGTCGAGACCACCATGGGCAAGATGCTTGATGCGATCCGGTCAGACATTGAACTGCTCAATTCCGGTAACCGGAAATTCGACAAGCTCCTGGAACGGGCCCTGTTGTGGCTGCACGAGCAGGAAGTGATTCGCCTGAACAAGGGCCTGACGGTATTCCGCTCGGCCATGACCATCCGGCTGGACCAGGGCAATCGGCAGCGCCAGTTTTCAAAAGCGGATTTCGAGCCGCTCAGCCTGCATTACCAGGGGCAGGTGCAGCAGATTCATGTCATGGCGGAATTCGCACTGCAGGGCCTCGAATCCATGAATGCGGCCATCCGCCTGTCCCTCGACTATTTCCGCCTCGAGCAGGACGAATTTCTCCGCCGCTGGTTCCCGGACCGGGAAAAGGAAATTGGCCGCCAGATGACCCCGGCTTCGTGGCATGAGATTGTCGAAAGCCTGAATGACCCCACGCAAAAGAGTATCGTCGCCGACGGTCGGGAACAAACCAATGTGCTGGTGCTGGCCGGTCCGGGTTCCGGAAAGACACGGGTCCTGGTGCACCGGATTGCCTACCTGATCCGCGCCAGGCGGGAAAATCCCCGCGGCATTCTCGCCCTGGCGTACAACCGGCATTCGGCCGTGGAGATCCGCCAGCGCCTGGAGGACCTGATCGGGAAGGATGCGCGCGGGGTCATCGTGCTGACCTGCGATGCGCTGGCAATGCGGCTGGTCGGTGCCAGTTTCCAGGACAAGGCGGATTCCCGCGATCATAGGGTGTTCGAGGAAATCATGGACCAGGCGGTTGCGCTGCTTCGCGGGGAGGGCCTGGAACCGGAAGAAGCCGACGAGCAGCGGGAACGGCTCCTGGCCGGCTTTCGCTGGATCCTCGTGGACGAGTACCAGGATATCGATGCATCCCGGTATGCTTTGATATCCGCCTTGGCCGGCCGGACCCTGGAATCCGAGGACAACAAGCTGGCGGTTTTCGCGGTTGGTGACGATGACCAGAACATCTATGCATTCAACGGCGCATCGGTGCGGTTCATCCGCCAGTTCACCGAGGATTACGGGCCGGCTCCCACGTACATGATCGGCAATTACCGTTCCACCAGTCACATTGTCAAAGCGGCCAATGCCCTGATTGGACCGGCCGCCGAACGAATGAAGGCCGATCATCCCATCCGGGTCAACCGGGCACGCACCAGGGAGCCGTCCGGAGGGGCCTGGACCCGGCTTGACCCGGTTTCCCGGGGCAGGGTGCAAATTCTGGATGCCGGGTGTGACCCCGTCTCCCAGGCACAGGCCATCATGACAGAATTCCGGCGCCTGGCGGGGCTTTCACCGGACTGGGACTGGTCCGCCTGTGCCGTGATCGCCCGGAAATGGAAATACCTGGATCCGGTCCGGGCCTATTGCGAACTGGACTCGATACCCGTCCAGATGGGTAATGAGGCTACTCCCGGTTTCTGGCGCTTGCGGGAAACCCGGGGGCTTTTGGATTTCCTGGGAAACCGTGAGGGACCACCCACCAGCATCCGGGCCCTGCGCTCCTATTTGCAGTCCCGTTCCGGCAACCCCTGGATTGGGCTGCTCGGACAGGCGGTGGACGAATACGGGCTCGAAACCGGCCAGGATGAACAGGTCATTGCGGGACATTTCATCGAATGGCTGGCCGAATGGGGGCGTTCGGTGCACCGACGGCAAAAAGGTCTCCTGCTGGTGACGGCACACGGTGCAAAAGGCCTTGAATTCGATCACGTCGCCGTACTGGATGGAGGGTGGAACCGGATTGGCAAGGAGGAAGACCGCGATGCGCCCCGGCGGCTGTACTACGTGGCCATGACCCGTGCCCGCCAGACCCTGGCGCTGGCGCGTTTCCGTCCACGGAATTCGAGTGAAGCCGCTCCTCGCCCCCGTTTTCCTGTCAGGAAGCATTCGGTCCAGCCCAATCCACTGCTGGAAACGCTGAAACAGAGCCCCGATGTGCTGCTGCGTTCCGCGGTTGCCGTGCAACCAGACCGGCCCGAACTGTACCGGTGTTACCGGCAGCTGGAAATGAAGGAGGTGGACCTGTCTTTCGCCGGACGGTACAGGGCAACCCACCCGATACACGCCGCCATCCGCGACCTGAATCCGGGAGACCCGCTGCGACTGGTCCGGTCGGTATCCAAACCGGGACGATGGGAACTGGCCGATCGCTCCGGAACAGTCGTGGGCCGGCTGTCATCCAGATTCGACTGGCCCGCGAACATGAAATTCAGGTCAGGATCGGTGTACGCCATGGTCACCCGGGACCAGGATGCAAGTGATCCGGAATACCTTCCGTTCATCCGGAGCAAGACATGGGAAATCGTGGTGCCGGAACTCATCTTTGAACCCGGATAACCGGACCCCGGCCGGTACCATGCCGGGTCCGGTTTCCACGCTTGAGCGGGCCTGCGTTGCGGCCACGGGACCGTCACGGACCGGTTTCCAGCAACTGTCTCAGGGTATACAGGATCTCCAGTGCTTCCCGGGGGGTGGCATCATCGACTGAAATTTCCCGTAACCTGGCGATGACGGCCTGTTCTTCCGGCCGGTCGGGTGTAAACAGGCTGGCCTGTACGGGCGGGGAATCGGCTGGATTTCGGGTGTTCATCACATACTGGTCTTCCAGGCCGGACAGTTTGAGCCGGGAGTCTTCGATGACGTCATCGGGGATCCCTGCGAGCCGGGCGACCTGGAGCCCGTAACTCTGGCTTGCCGGCCCATTTTTCACCCGGTAGAGGAAGATGATTTCACGGCCATGTTCGACGGCGTCCAGATGAACATTGACGGCACACTCCAGTTGGTCCACCAGTCCGGTCAGCTCAAAATAATGGGTCGAAAACAGCACGTAGGACTGCACCCGGTTTGCCAGGTCCTTGGCACAGGCCCAGGCCAGGGCGAGGCCGTCAAAAGTGCTGGTACCCCGGCCGATTTCATCCACCAGCACCAGGCTGTTCTTCGTTGCATTCCGCAGAATTTGGGCCATTTCGGTCATCTCGACCATAAAGGTCGACCGCCCGCCCGCCAGGTCATCGGCAGCGCCGATACGGGTGAAGATCCGATCAACGGGTCCGATTCTTGCGGAATTCGCCGGCACATAGCTGCCGGTGAACGCGAGCAGGACAATGAGGGCGACCTGGCGCATGTAGGTGCTTTTTCCCCCCATGTTGGGCCCGGTGATGATCTGCATTTTCTTCGTTTCATCGAGGGCAGTGGAGTTGGCAATAAAGCCCGATTCCAGGACCTGCTCGACGACCGGATGGCGTCCATCCTCGATTTCAAGCACTGGCGTCTCGACCAGTTCAGGCCGTCGCAGGTTGAGGGACTGGGCCCGCCCTGCGAAATTGTTCAGGGCATCCAGGATCGCCAGGCCGTTTGCGCATTGCAGCAGACCCTGAATATGGGGGATGAATTTTTCCAGCAATTCGCCGTACAGCCATTTTTCCCTGGCCAGGGCCATGGACTTTGAACTCAATATCCGGTCTTCGAATTCCTTGAGTTCCACGGTGACGAACCGTTCCGCATTCTTGATGGTCTGCCTGCGGATATAGTCCTCGGGCACACGGTCTGATTGCGAACGCGGGAGCTCGATGTAATACCCGTGTACCCGGTTGTAGCGAACGCGCAGATTCGCGACCCGGGTGCGTTTTTTTTCCCTTTCTTCCAGTTCGAGCAGAAATCGGGACGAATCCCTTTGCAGACGCCGGTACTGCCCGAGTTCCGAATCATATTCATCGCGCAGGACTCCTCCGTCCCGGAGTACACTGGGAGGTTCATCCACCACCGCACGTTCCAGAATATCATGGCATTCGGGTTGGGGAGCAAGGGAATCCAGCAACGACACCAGGAGGCGGGAAGGGGTTGACTCGAGAGTCCTGCCTATTTCGGGAAGGACGGAAAGTGCGCCTTTCAGCCGGATCAAGTCCCGGGGCCGGGCGGTTTTCATGGCGACCCGTGCGAGGATGCGTTCCATGTCCCCGGCCTGGCGCAACAACGGCCGGAACTCCCGATAACGTTGATTGTGCACAAGCCAGTCAATCGCCTCATGGCGCTGGACGAGTTCTTCCCGGTTCCGGCTGGGACTGTGAAACCATCTGCGCAGCATTCTTGCCCCCATCGGAGAATCACATTGGTCAAACAGTCTGAGCAATGAGCTTTCCTGGCTGCCATCGGAACCGAATTCGATTTCCAGGTTTTTTCGGCTGACCTCGTCCAGAATCACGACATCATGGGTGTGTTCGTATTCAATGCTGTGAATGTGGGGGGTGCGCTCACCATGCAGGTCGCGAATATAGAGGACCAGTGCGCCGGCTGCCCGGGTAGCCACCGGAAACCGGTCGCTTTCAAATGCTGCGAGACTGCGGGTTGCGAACAGTTCACACAGTGTCTGGGTTGCCCGCGACGGGTCGAAATACCAGTCGGGGATCGCGGTTTCACATTCCTGGTTGGACAATCCCCGCTGGTTTTCCCCGACCAGAATTTCTGCGGCATGGATGCGGGTCAAGTCATTGGACAGTTGTTCAGGGCGGCGGACTTCAAATCCCCGGAACCTGCCGCTTGAAATTTCAAGTGTTGCGATGCCGATCGTCTCGCCATCCTGGCACAATGCCGCAGTCAGGTTTTCATGATGGTCCGAAAGAAGATTTTCTTCGGTCAGCGTTCCCGGGGTAATGACCCGGACCACCTTGCGTTCGACGGGTCCCTTCGAAGTTGCCGGATCCCCGGTTTGTTCGCAGATGGCAACCGGAATGTTTTTCTGCACCAGTTTCGCGAGGTACTGGTCCACGCTGTGGTAGGGCACGCCTGCCATAGGGATGGGAGACCCCGCTGATTTCCCCCGGGCGGTGAGCGTGATATCCAGCAGCCCGGCTGCCTTTTCCGCGTCCTCGTAAAACAGTTCGTAAAAGTCTCCCATACGGTAAAACAGCAGCGTCTCCGGGTAATCGGACTTGATGGAAAGGTACTGCCTCATCATCGGGGTGTGGCGGGCACTCCCGACGTCGGATTTCGATGTTTTCAGGGTCCGGATCGGTTTGCTCACTACGGATGCAGCCGGTTTTCGGGGAAGTGGGATTTGACGATTCCCAGAATATCGCTGAATATTCCCGGGCTGGCCGCCAGGACACACCCGGTGGCCAGATGGTCCTGTTCGCCCTGGAAGCCGGTCACCAGACCGCCGGCCTCCCGTACGATCAGACTGCCTGCAGCCATGTCCCAGATATCCAGGCCGGATTCCCAGTAGGCATCGCCCCGGCCGCAGGCGACATACGCCAGGTCCAGGGCGGCAGAACCGGAATGCAGGGATTGGGATACCCGGGGAAAAATCTGCCTGAAGCACTCCATCCAGTCGTCGAAGCGGCCGGGATGGCGGGAAGGAAACCCGGACAGGACCAGGCTGTTCGACAGGCGCCTCTGGCCGCTGACGCGGATACGCCGGTCATTCAGTTGCGCACCGCTTCCCCTGGAGGCATGGAAGATTTCATTGCGAAGCGGGTCAAAAACAATGCCGTGTTCCATGCGGTTGTGATGCCGCACGCCGACCGATACCGAAAAGCTGGGATGTCCATGCAAAAAATTGGTGGTGCCGTCCAGCGGATCAATAATCCACTCGACGGCATCTTTTGCGGGATTTCTGCCGGGAGAATGCCGGGTGCCGCTTTCTTCCGCAACAATGGCATGATCCGGGTAATGGCGGTGGATGCAGTCGATGATTGCTTCTTCAGCCAGGCGGTCCACTTCGCTGACAAAATCATTTCGGCCTTTTTGGCTGACCGCAAACCGGTCCACTCGATCGATATGGCGCACGATGATGTTGCCAGCCCGTCGGACGGCCTTGATTCCGATGGTGATAAGTGGATTCACATTTTGTTCCGATCATTCATGATAGGGGCTGGTTCCCTTGACGAGGTACCTGGGGCACAATCACCAACCGATGCGGTGCAATGTAAAAGAAACATGAAAGCGCTAAATTATATCCGAGTCGTACTGGTGGAACCTACCCATCCGGGAAATATTGGTGCGACCGCGCGGGCGATGGCGAACATGGGTGTGAAACAGCTCGCTCTGGTCAATCCGGGAGAGTTCCCCAGCCCCGTTGCCACCCGTCGCGCGGCCGGGGCTGATTCGATCCTGGAAAATGCCGGGGTATTCCGCCGGCTGGAGGATGCGATTGCCGATTGTGCTTTGGTGTTCGGCACCACTTCCCGGTCGCGTTCCATCGAATGGCCATCGCTGGTACCCTGGGAAGCCATGTCCCGTGCCGGAGAACATGCCGGACATTCCCGGGTGGCCATTCTTTTCGGGCGGGAGAGCAGCGGACTGACCAACGAGGAACTGGATTGCTGCCACTGCATGGTGCACATTCCCGCCAGCCCCGAGTTTGGGTCCCTGAACCTGGCTTCGGCGGTGATGGTCATGCTGTATGAGCTCCGGAAAGCCCTGGAGACGGGTGCAGGCAAAATGACCCGGGTCAACCCGGAATCCAGGGCCACGGCCAGGGACCTGCAACACCTGTACAGGCACCTGAACCAGGTCCTGAACAAAATTGAGTTTACCAGCGGCCGGTCGACTACGCTGATGCGAAAAATAGTGCGCATGTTCAATCGGATACACCCCTATGAACAGGAAGTGAATATCCTTCGGGGCATTCTGTCCTCGATTGAATCCAGTCTGGAAAATCCGCTCAAAAAGGAGGAGAAGCGCTGATTTCTCCTGGAAAGGGACTGGGAAATATCCAGGGTGAGGGCGGTGGCACGCGGGCGGTGATACATTGCAGCCGTACCGGGCCCGGGAAAATCGGAAGCCGCGGCAGGTCCGATACCAGGATGAAAGGATTGCTTGGATACCTTGTACCGGAAAGGTCGCGCAAACCCGTGCACCCGGGGTGCGGACGTCCCAAGGGTACCGGCGGGAAGACACGGACGGCATCGGGTTGCACGCATGGAGCGGCCGGTCCCGTCAAAGGGACCGGCTCTGCACGGCGGATGTGTGCGGGAGTGGATATTTTCACCTTTTTCCGATACAAATGGCACCCCACTCAAGGTATCATAGCCCCACAGCCGGTCAGCCCCGCACGGCAGACACTTGCTGGGCGATGAGTGCACCGGGGGACCGGAGACATTATTGAATTTCAGGGACAGCCTATTTTTTGACAGACTTAGTTTTTTTACAGATCAGGGGACCTACACAATGAATACGACACGTGAATCAATGGGCCAGTGGACTCAAGTCCAGACCATGTCAGCGCCGTGGCCAAAGGTGGCCGGAATCGGTGCGGCACTGTTGATGGGATTTTTCATCCTCTATTCGGTTGGTTTTGCTTCGCCGGAAATCATTCACAGTGCGGCGCACGATGCCCGCCACGCCATGGCATTTCCCTGTCACTGAGAAACCGTTTCATGACAGGAGGATTCATTCATCGCATATTCTGGACCGCACTGATTGCCGGCGGTTTCGCGGGGCTGGTGCTCGCCGGCATTCAGCAGTTCACGATTGTGCCAATGATTCTTGAGGCCGAGACGTATGAAACCGGCGGCAGTGACCACAGTCATGGCCATGACGGGGAGCCAGGGGAAGGGCATGCAGACCATGAAGCCTGGGGCCCGGAAGAGGGACTGGAAAGAAGTCTCTTCACCTTTCTGAGCACGATGGCCGTCGGCATCGGGTTTGCCCTGCTGCTGGTTGCCTGCTACGCAATCCGGGCTGTGACCATCAAGTCCCGGGTCCATTGGCGATGGGGAATGCTCTGGGGTCTTGGGGGGTTCGCCGCATTTCATCTGGCGCCTGCCCTGGGAATACCGCCAGAGCTGCCGGGGGCGGCGGCTGAATTGGGTGAACGCCAGACATGGTGGTTGCTGACGGTGGCATTGACTGCGGGCGGGTTGCTGTGTCTCGGGTTGGTTCCGGGGGTCTCCCGGTGGCTTGGGCTGGTGCTGGTTGTCCTGCCGCATCTGGCCGGGGCTCCGCAACCGGAAAACTCCGGTGGTCTGGCCCCGGCTGAGCTGGAAACAGCGTTCATCTACATGTCCCTGTTTACCAATGCCGTCTTCTGGATTGTACTCGGGTCCGTGACGGCCTACCTGTATGACCGGCTGGGAAACGACGAGGCGGTGCCGGCATAAGCTGTGCCATCGGCCCCTGGTACCGGAGCCAACAACGGGCATTCAGGCCGGGAATGGATTCCCGTGCGTTGCGGCAATGCCCCGGGCCCGGACCGCCCAATCGGTGATCGTCAAATTCCTGCCAATTCCGTCGGGCATGGATGGGTCCGGCACTGCCGGTTTCCGGATGGCCCGGTTCCGGCAGCCGACCCGGCCGCTCCCATCTGTACGGCTGTAAAATGACCCGCGGCAGGGTTTCTATATCTCCATTTCATAGGTATTCCACCCGGTTTTTCCGGAGATCCTGTCATAAAGGCTCCGCGCACGGTAATTGTCATCCGCCGTAATCCAGCGTATTTTTGGCCATCCGCGTTCTCTTGCCGTGGCCCTCAATGCGTCGAACAGGGCCTCGCCCACGCGGTTGCCACGAGAGGCCGGGTCCACGAACAGGTCATCGAGAAATCCGATATCCATCCCTCTGAGCGGGCTGGGCATTCTGCGGACATGGGCCAATCCGCAAGGAGAGGAGTGGCCAGGGACAAAGGCCAGCAGGCATTCGATTTCGTGGTCTTCATCCATGATCCAGCCCCATACCGTATTGAGAATGGTTGCATTCATGGGTACCCGGTAAAATTCCGCATAGCCGGCGTACAGCCTGCACCAGTCCTCGAAGTTCTCGCGCTGTGCGGGCTTGACGGTGGTTCGGTGGTTCATTACGGTTTCCAGAGCAGTAAAATGGTGAATCCTGGGCCGGGTCCGCTCACCGCGACATCACAGTGACTCCCGTGCCCGGGAAGTAAAGCCGGACAAACTCTGCCGTTGCCGGCCCTGGTCATCAAAGTTGCTGGGGGAAAGCCATTGCCGGAAGGCCGGTTCGATCACCGGCCATTCCCTGTCCAGCAGGGAGAACCAGGCGGTATCCCGGTTTTTCCCTTTCACGACCTGCATCTGCCGGAAAGTGCCTTCATAGGTGAAACCCAGCCTCCTTGCCAAACGGCAGGACTTGTCGTTGAGTGCATTGCACTTCCATTCATACCGGCGATTGCCCAGTTCGAATGCATTGGCCATCAACAGGAACATCGCCTCGGTCGCTGCGGTCGTTCTTTGCAGGAGGGGGGAGTAGTTGATGTGCCCCACCTCGATGGACCCCTCCTTGGTGTTGATGTTCAGGTAGCTGGCCACCCCCGTTGCCATCCCGGTGGCGTTCTCGACAATGGCATAAAAAAAGGGGTCTCCCGTAAAACAGGTCGAAGCCATCCACGCCTGGAAGAGACCGAAATCACCAAATGGCCCGTAACCCAGGTACGCCCACACCCGATCTTCCCGGTCGGACTGGTAGGCCTCGAAAAGGTCTTTGCCATGGGCCTCCGGATCAAGCGGCTCGCATCGGCAATACTGTCCCTCCAGCACTTGACTGCCGGGTCGTTGGGCACCGGACCAGCCCGGTACGTCAAAACCAATGGGCAGGCCAAGTGAATTGGTTTGATTCAGAGGTGTGGTCATGATGGCGGGAATGTAGCATGCAATGATCCGGTATCGCGAACATTATACCGGTTTGGCCGGCGGACATGCATACCGTATGTGTGGCAGGGTGAATCCTTGCTGGGAACCCCGCGGACCGGATGGCCCCATTTTCGCCTTGAACGGGTCATGTCTGCTGCGGTTGCATTGAGGCGTATTCGGGTCCCCCGGCTGTACCCCGTACCGGGTCCGGTACGGGGTTTCCCTGGATCGCCCGGGGTGTTTTCCATCCAAGAGTACCGGACCGGTTGTGCCCGATGTGGAAGTGGGCCGCTATTTCAAAGTACCTGGTCCAGATCGCTGATAATGTCGGACGCATCCTCCAGCCCGACCGAAAACCGGAACAGACCATCGCCGGCCAGCGCACGGTAGGCCTCCAGGTCGCTTCCTTCCAGCCGGTAGGAGGACTCAATCAGGTCCTGGGTTTCCAGGAGGTAGATCAGGCTTCGATGATGGCCCAGAGAAACGGCGTAATGCACCACCTGCAGACCCTGCATGAATGCTTTCGCCGTTTGATGGGGATTGCGGGCCCGAAATGAGAGCATGCCGGAAAAATTGCGCATCTGCTTTCCGGCCAGTTCATGCGCCGGGTGAGAAGGGTGTCCCGGATACAGGACCTTTTCCACACGGGGATGGGCATGGAGGTAATCGGCCACCTGCAGGGCATTGTCCTGGTGCGCCTGCATGCGCAGGGGCAGGGTCGCCGCACCGCGCATGATGAGCCAGGCATTGAACGGACTGATGGTGGCCCCGAAATGCAGAAAACCGTCGCTGCGAAGGGATGAAATCAATGCCTTTCCGCCAATGACCGCACCGCCGAGGGCATCGCCGTGGCCGCCGATATATTTTGTCAGGGAATGGACCACCAGGTCCGCTCCCAGGTCGATTGGGCGGGTGGCAATCGGGGTGGCAAATGTGGAGTCGACGGCAAGCAGTGCCTGGTTGCTGCGGGCGATTTCCGCCACTGCCGCGATGTCAGTGATGCGCAACAGCGGGTTGGACGGGGTTTCCACCCAGATCATCCGGGTGTTGGGCCGCATGGCATTTCGGACACTGGCCAGGTCTGAGGTATCCACAGGGGTGACCTCGACCCCCCTGGCCGGAAGCTGGTCCCGGGCCAGTTCCGCGGTCCCGGGATAATTGGTGTTGCTGATAACCAGGTGGTCACCCGGATTCAACTGGGTCAGCAGCACGCCGGTGGATGCCGCCATGCCGGACGCCAGAGCCAGGCAATCTTCGGCATTTTCAAGTTCTGCCAGCTTTACCTCCAGTTGACGGATGGTCGGGTTGGACCAGCGTGTGTAGACATAGGGGGAATTGTCATCGATGTTGTTCACCGAAAAACTCAGGGGTTCGTCCACAACGAATGTGCTGGACATGACAATATTGGGTGCCGAGGCCCCTGTCTTGCCGTCCGGTTTTTCCCCGCCGTGAATGGCGACGGTCTGTATTCCCCGGTTTCTGATGCTCTTGGATTTCATTTGAAGCTACGCCCTCAGTTTGTTTCTGTGAATGGATGTTGCAGGGTTCCGTTGACTGGTAAACGGCGAATTGTACCGTTTCTGCGGTATGAATACTGGCAAGGAATGTGATTCCGGCCCGGCCAGGACGGACGGATGATTTCTCCTTTTGGAATCATGCAATCTGGAACCTGTCGCCATGATCGTTTATCGGGGCAGGGAGAGCCGCACAGAGGTTGAAATATCGTTGGTGGTTGACAGCGACTGCGATACAATCTTCACTGCCCGGCCACGGACAAATCGACTTGTGCGTTTCATTGGGTATGGATCATTGGTCCGTATCTGATATATTGACACCCCATATTTTGGGGAATAGGATGACCTGCAGTAATAGAGATGATGACACAAGAATTCTTGCCGCCACCCCCGCCCCCGCGAATTGAGTACCTGAAGGTGCAAAATTTTCGTGCTTTGCAAGAAGTTGAATTCAGGAAATTGACGCCACTGACGGTACTGCTTGGTCCCAATGGCAGCGGCAAGTCTACGGTATTCGATGTGTTTGCTTTTCTGGCAGAATGTTTTGAGGTCGGTCTGCGACGTGCTTGGGACCGTCGCGGGCGGGCCAGGGAGATCAAGACGCGTGGTATTCAGGAGGCAGTAACGATCGAGATCAAATATCGTGAAAAAAAGAACACTCCGTTGATTACTTATCATCTGACTGTCGATGAGAAGAATGGAGTGCCGCAAGTGGTTCGGGAATCACTGAGCTGGAAACGGGGGTCTTACGGGGCACCGTTCCGTTTTCTCGATTACCACCTAGGCCAGGGTCAGGCAGCCAGTGGGGAGGCCCCCGATGCGGAGGATCAACGGGTCGAAATTTCGCTCAAGTCTCCGGACCTGTTGGCGGTCAACGCACTGGGCCAGTTTCAGGACCATCCCCGCGTTGCGGCGTTGCGTGATTTTATTATGGGCTGGCACGTATCCTATCTTTCTGTGGAGAGTACCCGCGGTCAGCCCGAAGTCGGGCCCCATGAACGCCTGACGCGGACAGGTGACAATCTTGCCAACGTCATTCAGTATCTGGCTGAGCAACATCCTCAGCAACTTGAAAAGATTTTTGCAGCGTTGCGCGAACGCATCCCCCGGATTGAGCGGGTCTTGGCCAAACCCATGCAGGATGGCCGGCTATTGTTACAGATCAAAGACGTTCCCTTCGACCATCCGGTGTTAGCCCGATTTGCCTCGGATGGCACATTGAAAATGCTGGCCTATCTGGTACTGCTCCACGACCCGCGGCCGCCCCCGTTCATCGGTATTGAAGAGCCGGAAAACTTTCTTCATCCGCGCCTGCTGCAAGGGCTGGCTGAGGAATGCCGACTGGCTTGCGGGCGTACTCAATTGTTTGTGACCACCCATTCCCCGTTTTTTATTGACGCGCTTCGACCAAAGGAAGTGCGCATTCTATGGCGTGAAGAAAGCGGTCATACGAAAGCCCAATGCGTCAGTGAAATCGAGGGGATTCCGGAATTTGTCGAAACGGGCGCGCATCTTGGAGATTTGTGGATGGAGAACCAGTTCAGGAGAGGGGACCCTTTGACGAACCAGGGGGCCCTCACAGACCGTGTAGAAAGTGGCAGCCCCTGATGGGACAACATTTGGAGGTGCTGACCGAAGAACCTTCGATGGAAGCCTTTTTGGGGACGCTATTGCCGCGAATACTGCCCCGTGATTCAAAATTTGAAATTCACAGTTTTCGAGGCAAACGGGATTTGCTGAAGAAGTTGCCAAACCGCTTACGTGGCTATGCGAAGTGGGTCCCTGAGAACTACCGAATTATGGTGCTGGTCGATCGCGACAATGATGATTGCAGAGAGCTGAAAAGGACACTCGAAGACATTGCTGGCCAAGCGGAATTGGTTACCCGCTCGCAAGCGGGTAAAACGCGCTGGAAAATAGTCAATCGTATTGCGATTGAGGAATTGGAGGCATGGTATTTCGGCGACTGGGGAGCAGTATGCCAAGCGTACCCCCAGGTATCATCGGCGATTCCAAAACGCAGCGGCTACCGTGACCCAGATGCCGTTCAAGGCGGAACCTGGGAAAGATTCGAGCAGATTATGAAGAAGGGAGGGTATTACAAGGAAGGGTTGGCGAAAGTGAAGGCGGCAAGGGATATCGCCCAATACATGCACCCTGAACGGAACCGCTCCAGAAGTTTTTCAAGATTTCATGATGTTATCAAGGAATTGAGGGATTTTTGATCCTTCCGTGTACGTCGATGCGTGGTGGTCTGTGGCCATGTGAGCAGCGAAGGGGGATTGTACGACCGGTTGTTTCCGAATATTCGCCCGAATTCGACCGTGCCGGAGTGTCCCGTTCGGGCCTTTCCGAGTATGGCGGCCAACCGACTCGTTTTTCGCAATGGTGAATCAGCAAGGTGGTTTGTGCACGGCCAAACAGCTGTTGAACTCGCCCAAACATCCGGAAGGACTGACAAAACTATGGGAGTTGGGTGGGCTGCATCGGTCCATGGAGGCACTTGTTATCCAGGATAAATGGGCCAGTCTCTTTGCCGAACAGGAAATCGAAGTGGCCCGTAAACGCCTCGCTGAACTGGGGTTCGACCCCAACCAGTAATCGCCGGGTTGGGTGCCGGGAGCATTTAAAAACGACCTTGCACCGGCGCAGCAGAAAGGAAAGTGCTGTTTCGGGTTGCTGGACCCAGAGTTGGCGCGTGTTCGTTTGGTTTTGACACGCCGAACAGTCCGGCCGGATGGTGAAAAATGTTTTCGTTGCGATTGAGCCGTGTGGTCCCTCCGGACTGAATCATGCAGCCCTCCAATAAGGGGACCATGATTCCGGTCCGATCACATGCCAATTATTGGGACGGATCATTGGCTTGTGACCATTGCGCGGCAAGCCGTTGAATCTGGAACAGGTCTCACGGTTTCATCCCGAAAACAGGAAAAGCCGGCGGCATATTCGATGTGGAGGGAGTATCGCAAAGTATGACGATTGAAGGGATACAAGCGGCTATAATAATGCCAATCTGACTGGTACGGGGTTTGAGCCATGCGACGAAACAGAAAAGCAAAAATAGTGGCGACCCTGGGGCCGGCCAGTTCGACCGCCGGGGTGATCGAGGAACTGTTTCATTCGGGAGTGGATGTCTTTCGTCTCAACTTCAGTCACGGCAGCCACGAAGACCACCGGGAAAGGGTGGATATCATACGTCGCATCGAACAGGAGACCGGACGTCCCATCGGTATTCTAATGGATATCCAGGGTCCGAAATTGCGTCTCGGTCGGTTTGAAAACGGTCCGGTCACTCTGGCCAAAGGAGATTCTTTCAGGCTGGACCTGGATGCGGCACCCGGAAACCAGGACCGGGTGCAGTTGCCCCACCCGGAGATTTTCGAGGCGCTGTCAACGGGCAGTGACCTGATGATCGATGACGGGCGGGTCCGGCTGCAGGTCACCGGGTGCGGCGACACCCATGCGGAGACCCGGGTCATTGTCGGAGGCGACATCCGCAACAGCAAGGGCGTCAACGTGCCGGGGGTGATCCTGCCGATCTCGGTGATCACGCAGAAGGACCGGGCGGATCTGGAATATGGCCTGGAGCTGGGTGTGGACTGGGTCGGCCAGTCGTTCGTTCAACAGCCCGATGATGTCAGGGAACTGCGCGACATCGTCGGGAACAACCTGAAAATACTGGTCAAGCTGGAAAAGCCCTCTGCTTGGATGAAAATCGATGCAATCCTCGAATTGTGCGACGGGATCATGGTGGCCAGAGGGGACCTGGGCGTGGAATTGCCGCCGCAGAAAGTCCCCGTGGTACAGAAGGAGATCATCCGTCGCTGCCGCAATGCAGGCAAACCCGTGGTGATTGCGACCCACATGCTGGATTCCATGATCAGCGCGCCGGTGCCGACGAGAGCCGAAGCCTCGGATGTGGCCACTGCGATCTACGATGGGGTGGATGCTGTCATGCTTTCCGCAGAATCGGCCGCAGGGGACTACCCGGTTCAGTCCGTCAGGATGATGGACAGTATCATCAGTGCAGTGGAAGGGGATTCTGCGTACCGGGCCATTCTCGATGCGCAGAGACCGGATCCTCATTCCACTACGGCGGACGCCATCTGCAACGGCCTGCAGCGTGTGACGAATATCCTGGAATCGGCGGCAACCGTCACATACACCGCCTCGGGCAGTACCAGTTTGAGGGCGGCCCGGGAGCGTCCCCACGCCCCGATTTTGAGCTTGACGCCGTTTATGGAAACCGCGAGGTACCTGACCCTTGCCTGGGGGGTGTATGCCGTGACCGTCGATGTCGCGAGCCACGATGCACGGGTCATGGATGTCATCAACGTCGCCAAGGATATCGCCGTGCAGGAAAAATTTGCCCGGCCCGGGCAGGCGGTGGTGATTGCGGCGGGACTGCCTTTCGGGACATCGGGCACCACCAACCTGCTTCACATCGCCCGGATCTGATTTTCCGGTAGGGATGAAATGACAGGTTCCGATGCATAAGTAAAACCTGAATTATTGTATAATCTGCACCCGAACCGGACCGGAACCAATTATTATGAACATTCATGAGTACCAGGCAAAATCCCTTCTCGCGGAATTCGGGGTCGCGGTGCCCAGAGGCCATGTTGCCTTCAGCGTGGATGAAGCGATGGAAGCTGCCGGAAAGCTCGGTGGCCCGGTCTGGGTGGTCAAGGCCCAGATACACGCAGGGGGGCGCGGCAAGGGTGGCGGTGTCCGGATGGTCAACTCCCTGGAAGAGTTGGAGTCGGCGGCCGGGGACATTCTGGGCATGCAGCTGGTTACCCACCAGACGGGTCCGGAAGGCAAGGAGGTCAAACGGCTGTATATTGAGGAAGGGTGCGATATCGCAAATGAAATGTATCTCG
Source organism: Gammaproteobacteria bacterium (assembly GCA_011523765.1). Classification (GTDB taxonomy): domain Bacteria; phylum Pseudomonadota; class Gammaproteobacteria; order Arenicellales; family Poriferihabitantaceae; genus WTGA01. The sequence continues at coordinate 8,090 of WTGA01000015.1, read as the reverse complement.
GAATGCTGGTGGACCGCGGTTCCAGCCGGATCACCATGATCGCCTCCACCGAGGGGGGGATGGATATCGAGGAGGTGGCAGCCAACACCCCGGAAAAAATACTCAAGGTGATGATTGATCCGGGCACCGGGCTGCAGCCTTTCCATGCGAGGAAGCTGGCTTTCGGGCTCGGGCTTTCCGGAAACCAGGTCCGTTCCGCCGTCACGTTCTTGATGGGGATGTATCGTGCCTTCAACCGGCTGGATGCCAGTCTCATGGAAATCAACCCCCTCGTGTTGACCGGGGCCGGGGAGATGATTGCGCTGGATGCGAAAATGAATTTTGACAGCAATGCACTGTATCGCCAGCCGGACATACAGGCGCTGCGGGACCAGGATGAAGAAGATCCGGCCGAAGTCGAGGCCAGTGAACACGACCTGAATTACATCAAGCTGGATGGCTCCATCGGGTGCATGGTGAACGGGGCCGGGCTGGCCATGGCTACCATGGACATCATCCAGTTGTGTGGCAGCTCGCCGGCAAATTTCCTGGATGTGGGAGGCGGGGCCACTACGGAACGGGTGACCGTCGCATTCAAGATCATTCTGTCGGACCCCAATGTGAAAGGAATCCTGGTCAATATATTTGGCGGAATCATGCGCTGCGATGTGATCGCCGAAGGGATCGTTGCAGCGGCCAGGGAAGTGAAACTGGATGTTCCCCTGGTGGTCCGGCTGGAAGGAACCAACGTGGACCAGGGCAAACGGATTCTTGCCGATTCCGGGTTGCCGATTGTTTCGGCGGATGATTTGGGCGATGCGGCCCGCAAAGTGGTTCAGGCAGTCTCGGAGGCAGGCTAATGGCAATTTTGGTGGACAGCAATACGACCGTGATCTGTCAGGGTTTTACCGGTTCCCAGGCGACATTCCACAGCGAACAGGCGATCGAATACGGTACGAAAATGGCCGGCGGCGTGACCCCCGGCAAGGGGGGGCAGATTCACCTGGGGCTGCCGGTGTTCAATACGGTCGAAGAGGCGGTGGCCAGGACCGGAGCAAACGCTTCCGTGATTTATGTGCCGCCCGCTTTCGCCGGGGATGCGATTCTGGAAGCCATCGATGCCAGAGTCCCGCTGGTGGTCTGCATCACCGAGGGCGTGCCCGTACTGGATATGGTCCGGGTGAAGCGGGCACTGGAAAAATCGCCCACCCGGCTGGTCGGCCCGAACTGCCCGGGGGTGATTACCCCGGATGAGTGCAAGATCGGCATCATGCCCGGGCACATTCACCGCAAAGGCAGTGTGGGTATCATCTCGCGGTCCGGAACGCTCACCTATGAAGCTGTTGCACAAACCACCGCGGAAGGGCTGGGACAGACATCCTGTATCGGCATCGGCGGCGACCCCGTGAACGGCACGAGCTTTATTGATTGTCTGGAGCTGTTTCTGGCGGACCCTGAAACGGAGTCCCTGATCATGATCGGTGAAATTGGCGGGACGGCGGAAGAGGAAGCGGCGGATTTCATCCGGCAGAGCAAAACCCAAAAACCCATTTGCGGGTTCATTGCCGGGGTGACGGCCCCACCCGGGCGGCGAATGGGTCATGCCGGCGCCATCATCGCCGGCGGAAAAGGCGGGGCGGGGGACAAGATCGAAGCACTCAGCAGTGCGGGGGTTGCCGTGGCGGATTCCCCGGCCACATTGGGTCGCACCCTCAAATCCATGATTGGCTAGACCGCACCACCGGTTACCGTCACGCCGCCATCAAAGAGGTTTGTTGCCAGCGCATCCTGACCATCCAAGAAGAACGTAATAGCGGAAATATGGAGCCCATGAGAACCGATACCCCTGTAGTCATGAAACGGCGTCATCCGGGCAGCGGAAGGAAAAAGGCCAGTGCATCCACCAAGGGGAGACAGGTTGCCGCTTCCGCCCTGAATGACGTGCAAAACCTGTTGGGTGGAGGCCTGCGCAGGCGGGATATGCTGATCGAATACCTCCACCTGATCCAGGATGAATACGGCCACCTGTCCAGTGCGCATATCGCCGCCCTGGCCGCCGAACTGAAACTCGCGCAAACCGAGGTGTACGAAGCGGCCACGTTTTATGCGCATTTTGATGTGGTGAAGGAAGGAGAAACCCCGCCCCCCCCTGTCACCGTCCGGGTCTGCGACAGTATTGCCTGCCAGCTGGCGGGGGCGGAAACCCTGCTGTCGGAGCTCACCGGCACCGGGTTGTCCGATGTGCGGATTGTCCGTGCGCCCTGCATGGGGAGATGTGAAACCGCACCGGTGGCGGAAGTCGGTCACCACCATCTGGTCAACGCCAGCCCCGAAGCCGTGCTGGAGGCGGTTGAGAAGAAGGAATTCCATGCCGTCATGCCCGATTACATTGACCTGGAAGCGTACCGCAAAGAAGGGGGATACCGGTTGTTGACCGCCTGTCTGGCAGGGGAAATCACCCCGGAAGAAATCATCGGCAAGCTGGACCGGTCTGAGCTGAAGGGGCTGGGCGGGGCAGGATTTCCGGCGGGCAGGAAATGGAAGATCGTTCGCGGTTATGCCGGCCCGCGCCTGCTGGCAGTCAATGCCGATGAAGGGGAACCCGGCACGTTCAAGGATCGATTCTACCTGGAATCTGACCCCCACCGTTTCATTGAGGGTATGCTGATCGGTGCCTGGGCGGTGGGAACAGGGGCCAGTTATATTTATGTGCGCGATGAATATCCCGCCATTATTTCCCTGTTGAAGACCGAAATCGGCAAAATCGAGAAAGCCGGTCTGGCAGACCATGTCCGGATTGAGATACGCCGGGGCGCCGGGGCCTATATCTGTGGCGAAGAATCGGCCATGATCGAGTCGATCGAGGGCAAACGGGGCTTGCCGCGGAACCGTCCCCCCTACGTTGCCGAGGTGGGGCTGTTTGGTCGTCCGACCCTTGAAAACAATGTGGAAACGCTCTTTTGGGTCCGGGACATTGTTGAAAAGGGACCGGAGTGGTTTGCCGATGCCGGGATCAACGGCTGCAAGGGCTGGCGCAGTTTTTCGGTTTCCGGGCGGGTCAACCGCCCCGGTGTCAAGCTGGCTCCGGCCGGCATCACCATCAACCGGTTGATTGAGGACTACTGCGGGGGCATGCAGGAAGGGCATGCCTTCAAGGGATATCTGCCGGGCGGGGCATCGGGCGGGATCCTGCCGGCGTCACTGGGAGAGGTCCCCATGGATTTCGGGACCCTCCAGGAGCATGGCTGCTTTATCGGGTCCGCGGCCGTGGTGGTGTTCAGCGATGCGGACAACATGAAGGAAGTGGCGCTGAACCTGATGCGGTTTTTCCAGGATGAAAGCTGTGGCCAGTGCACCCCGTGCCGGGTCGGCACCGAAAAGGCGGTCAAAATCATGGAGCAGCCGCAATGGGATGAGGGATTGCTCAGGGACCTGAGTACGGTGATGACGGATGCCTCGATTTGCGGGCTGGGCCAGGCTGCGGGCAACCCCATCAATTGTGTGCTGAAATATTTTCCGGAGGACCTGTGATGTCGGAAGAGATCAATTTCATCCTGAATGGCGAACCGGTCCAGGCGGCCCCGGGAGAAACCCTGTGGCAGGCAGCCAGGCGCCAGGGCGTGGAAATCCCCCATTTGTGCTACACCCCCAAACCCGACTACCGGCCGGACGGGAATTGCCGGGCCTGCATGGTGGAGATCGAGGGAGAACGCGTGTTGGCCGCTTCCTGCCTGAGAACACCCACCGAAGGCATGGTTGTCAAGACCGACACGGCCAAGGCCGTTACGGCACAGAAGCTGGTGATGGAACTGCTGGTGACGGACCAGCCGGGCCGGGAAGTTGCGCATGACCGTCATTCCCATCTGTGGGACTGGGCGGAGCGGCTGAATGTGCACGACAGCCGTTTCCCGGAAAGAACCGCGCCGGCTGCCGATACCAGTCATCCGGCGATGCACGTGGCGCTGGACGCCTGTATCCAGTGCAATCTTTGCGTGCGGGCCTGCCGGGAAGTCCAGGTCAACGATGTCATTGGCATGGCGTACCGGGGACATGGCGCGAAGATTGTCTTTGACCAGGATGATCCCATGGGCAGCAGTACCTGCGTGGCTTGCGGGGAATGTGTCCAGGCCTGCCCCACCGGCGCCTTGATGGAGGCAACGCGGGTGGATGGGAACGGAATCGGAAAGCGCGATGCACTCGAGGAAACCCACAGCGTCTGCCCCTATTGCGGCGTGGGGTGCCAGATTACCTACCAGGTCAGCGAAAATGAAATCGTCGCCGTCCAGGGCCGGGAAGGCCCGGCCAACCGGAACCGTCTGTGCGTGAAAGGCCGGTTCGGTTTCGATTATGTCAGGCATCCCCATCGCCTGACTGTGCCCCTGATCCGGAAAGACCGGGCCACAAAGTCCGGAACGGCAGACCTGGACCCCGCCAATCCGTGGACCCACTTTCGGGAAGCCAGCTGGGAGGAGGCCCTCGAACAGGCCGCCGGCGGGCTGCGGACCATTCGCGGGGAACAAGGCAGCCAGGCACTGGCGGGATTCGGTTCCGCCAAATGTTCCAACGAAGAAGCCTATATTTTCCAGAAACTGGTGCGTACCGGATTCGGCACCAACAATGTGGACCACTGCACCCGGTTGTGTCATGCCTCGTCGGTGGCCGCCTTGCTCGAAGGGATCGGGTCGGGGGCCGTGTCGGCTCCGTTCAATGCCGTCGAGGAGTCGGATTGCGTGGTGGTGATCGGGGCAAACCCCGTCAGCAACCATCCCGTTGCGGCCACCTTCTTCAAGCAGGCGGCAAAAAACGGGACACTGATCGTCATGGATCCAAGAGGGACCTCCCTCAAACGGCATGCGACCCACATGTTGCAGTTCCGGCCGGGTACGGATGTGGCCATGCTGAACGGCATCCTCCATACCATTGTCGAAGAGGGGTTGTATGACCGGGAGTATGTGGAACAGCATACCGAAGGGTTTGAAAACCTGAAGAGGCATCTCCGGGACTTTTCTCCTGAAAAAATGTCCCGGGTCTGCGGGATTGATGCCCAAACCCTGAAAACTGTCGCCCGGACGTTTGCGAATGCCAACGCCGCCATCATTTTCTGGGGGATGGGAATCTCCCAGCATGTGCACGGTACGGACAATGCCCGATGCCTGATTGCCCTGTCGCTGATCACCGGCCAGGTCGGCCGGCCGGGTACGGGGCTGCATCCGCTGCGCGGCCAGAACAATGTACAGGGAGCATCCGACGCCGGGCTGATTCCCATGATGCTGCCGGATTACCAGTTTGTGGAAGACCATGACCTGCGCTCCCGGTTCGAGGATGCCTGGGGAACGTCCCTGGACCCGAAACGCGGGTTGACCGTGGTGGAGATCATGGATGCGGTCCATCGGGACGAGATTACCGGAATGTATATCATGGGTGAAAACCCCGCGATGTCCGACCCGGATGTGCAGCATGCCCGGGAGGCCCTGGCCAAGCTGAAGCACCTGGTGGTCCAGGACCTGTTTCTGACCGAGACCGCATTTTATGCGGATGTGGTGCTGCCGGCATCCGCCTGGCCGGAAAAAGAGGGGACGGTCACCAATACCAACCGGCAGGTGCAAATGGGCCGAAAAGCACTGGAGTTGCCCGGAGATGCCCGCCCCGACTGGTGGATCACCCAGGAAATCGCCCGGCGCATGGGTCTGGACTGGCACTATCGCCACCCTGGAGACATTTACACGGAAATGGCAGGCGTCATGCCCTCTTTGGACAACATATCCTGGGACCGGCTGATGGCTGAAAGCGCGGTCACGTATCCTTGCGATGCCGGGGATGTCCCCGGCAATGACATCGTATTTGGGGACGGCTTCCCGACATCCAGCGGGCGGGGCAAACTGGTGCCGGCAGACCTGGTCCCGCCGGATGAGTTGCCGAGTGCAGAATATCCCATGATCCTGTCAACCGGCCGGCAGCTGGAACACTGGCATACGGGTGCGATGACGCGGCGGGCCAGTGTGCTGGACGAGATCGAACCGGAAGCGGTTGCCTCGTTGTCCCCGCTGGCACTGGAAAAGCTGAAGGTCAGCCCCGGAGGGCGAATCACCGTTTCCACCCGAAGAGGGGCGATCGAACTGGTTGCCAGGGTGGATCCGGCCGTGCCGGATGACATGGTATTCATCCCGTTTTGCTATGCCGAAGCGGCCGCCAACACGCTGACGAATCCGGCACTGGACCCCGTTGGCAAGATTCCGGAATTCAAGTTTTGTGCGGCCCGGGTCGATGCGGCGGCCTGACCCGGCCCGAACCGAATATCCGGCCCGTCATTTTTCCCATGAACGGGCCGAGTGTGCACCCTGAATCCATTAAACCATACAAGATTTGTGAACCATGAGTGATATAGAAATTGCACGGGCAGCGTCCATCCGGCCCATCACTGAAATTGCCGGCCGGCTGGGAATCCCCGGTTCTGCCCTGGTGCCGTACGGGCATACCAAGGCAAAGGTTGGCCTGGATTTCATCGAGTCGTTGCAGGACCGGCCCGACGGCAGGCTGATCCTGGTAACGGCGATTACCCCGACACCGGCCGGTGAAGGGAAAACAACGACCTCGGTGGGGTTGGTTGACGGAATGAACCGCATCGGCAAAAACACCATGGTCTGCCTTCGCGAACCGTCCCTGGGTCCCTGTTTCGGCATGAAAGGGGGGGCTGCCGGAGGAGGGTATGCCCAGGTCGTTCCCATGGAAGACATCAACCTCCACTTCACGGGGGACTTCCATGCGATTACGTCCGCCCACAGCCTGTTGTCCGCGTTGATCGACAACCATGTCTACTGGGGCAACCAGGCTGGCCTGGATACGCGCCGGATCGGCTGGAGACGGGTGGTTGACATGAATGACCGGGCGTTGCGTCAGATCACCAACTCATTGGGCGGGGTTGCCAACGGCTATCCCCGTGAAGATGGTTTTGACATTACCGTGGCCTCGGAGGTGATGGCGATTTTCTGTCTTGCCAGGAATGCCAGGGACCTGGAGGAAAGACTGGGAAAGGTAGTGATCGGCTATACCCGGGACAGAGAACCCGTTCGGGCAGACGCCGTGATGGGGCCGGGCCCCATGACGGTATTGCTCAAGGATGCCATTGCACCGAACCTGGTACAGACCCTGGAAAACAACCCCGCTTTCGTGCATGGGGGCCCGTTTGCCAATATTGCGCATGGCTGCAACTCGGTGATTGCGACCCGGGCGGCCATGAAGATGGCGGACTATGTGGTCACTGAGGCGGGGTTTGGAGCGGACCTGGGTGCGGAAAAATTCTTTGATATCAAATGCCGGCAGGCAGGCCTGTCCCCGGATGCGGTGGTGCTGGTTGCCACCATCCGGGCATTGAAGATGCACGGCGGGGTCGGCAAGGACGCATTGGGCGCGGAAAATGTGGAGGCAGTGCGGGCGGGTTGTGTGAACCTGGTCCGTCATATTGAGAATATCCGGTCATTCGGGTTGCCGGTTGTGGTCGCGATCAACCAGTTCAGCGCCGATACGGCTGCTGAACGGGCCGCGGTACGGGAATTGTGCGATAGCCAGGGTGTCAAGGCGATCGATGCGAATCACTGGGCGGAAGGTGGAAAGGGGACCACCGAACTGGCCCGGGCGGTGGCGGACATGGCGGATAGCGGTACCGCGGACTTCACGACCACCTATCCGGATGAAATGCCGTTGTGGGAGAAGATCGAGGCGGTTGCGACGAAGATTTACCGGGCGGAGGGGATCAGCGCGGACCAGAAGACCCGCAACCAGATTGCAGACCTGCAGAACGGCGGTTTCGGGCACTTGCCCATCTGTATCGCCAAGACCCAATACAGTTTTTCCACGGACCCCACCCAAAAGGGAGCCCCCACCGGCCACACGCTGGGTGTCCGGGAGGTGAGGCTGTCCGCGGGGGCGGGCTTTGTGGTCGTGGTCTGCGGGGACATCATGACCATGCCGGGTCTTCCCAGAGAGCCGGCTGCGAACCGGATCCGTATCAATGATGCAGGGGAAGTAGAAGGGTTGTTTTAGGTTTGGTCCCAATAATGTAATAGGGGCAACTTCCCGGGTTATTCAGAAGCCTGTTGGCATGGTTGCCGTGG
>WTGA01000028.1 GCA_011523765.1 Gammaproteobacteria bacterium | reverse complement strand
AAAGGGTTTCACAAATCCGGGGTTGCTGGTACATGACCGCAACTTACCGGATAGGGGTTCCTGTGTCAAGTAAAAAGATGTGTAGCATGGGCAGGGTGTGGGGCCGGGGGACTGCGCAGGCCCAAAGGACATGATGTCGTGGCGGCAGGATGGGCCGGGCGGTCAATGGCCGAAACGGTCATGCGGCAACGGGTCTTTCCATCATGCCGTGGTCCCCGGGCCGGAACGATGGACCGGGAGTGGTCATCAGGAGATGGTCACGGAGCAGGACGGCCGGGTTGGCGGGCCGTATCGACGGAAACCAGTGTGAGCGAAATACTCACCGCCAGGACGGCAATCCAGGTGAACCGGGTGTGCGTTTCATCAAAGATCAGCATTCCCCATCCAATTCCTGCAAACAGTGAAACAAATGTGGCAAACGAGACCAGCACCCCCCCGGTGGCCCGGATAAGGTAAAAGTACAGGAACACCTCCAGTACGCCGCACAGTACAAAGACGGTGACCGCCAGGGTGGTCTGGTTCCAGCCCAGGGAGATGGATGCCGTATCCCCGAACATGACCAACAGCGGCATGGCCAGGATAGCCGCCATCACGGCTTCCCCGGTGCCTACCTGGAGCACACTGAGCCCCCGGGGCCATTTTGCATCGACGTAGATGGATTCTATCCCGTAACAGAATGGGACCAGGAGTGCCAGGACCAGCCCGGCCCCGGCGACCGGTTTTCCAGGTCCCAGACCGGGAACCAGGACCAGGAGTGTCGCCATGATCCCGAACAGCATGGCCCAGATGCGAATCCTGGAAACGGGTTCGGTTCCCGATACCAGGGCTGCGGCAAACGTAAACAGGGGCGAGAGGGAAACCAGCAAAGCCAGTATGCCGGCAGAAACCTGCCGGGCGGCATAGAGGGTCGCGGCCATGGGGACCAGATAACCGATGACGGCAATGACCAGAAAGAACCGGAATCGCGCTTGGGTCAGCTTGAAAAACTGCCTGCGAATGCAAAGCAGGGAACCGTAAACGATGGAAATCAGGACCAGAGCAATGATCAGGATATTGATTTCGCTGTGCCCGCTTTGCACCGCCAGCTTGAGCATGGAAATCTGCAATCCCCAGGCGGCCCCCATGCCAAGGAGCGCAATCAGGGACCCCAGTCGGGGGTTCACGGTTTCCTTCGCCGGAGAATGGCGCCATGCCGACAGGTCATCGAATCGTTCATTTCGGTGGTTTTCTCGGGTGGCAGCGAAACCGCACCCGGGCCGTGAGGGTTCCTGGATCGTCCAATACTTAATTCGTCAGCGGGAATCAGATATGATATACACTACTCAAGAAACAAAAGGAGAATCAAGCAATTCATGCCGACGTATATTGTTAAATACGTTCGGGGGGTTGATTATGTGTCGACCAAGTTCGGGCGCTTGGCGATGTATACCATATTCTTGATGATTGGTATCTTGCTGCTCGGTGCCATCACCAGAAATGTCATCAACCTGCCTCTTTCGTGGACGGTGGAACTGGCGCAATTCACCATGACTGCCTATTACATCGTTGGCGGCGCCTATTCCATTCAACTGGGCAGCCACGTACGCATGGACCTGCTCTATGACCGGTACACAGACCGGACCAAAGCCAAAATCGATACCTGGACGAATTTCTTTTTGTTGTTTTATCTGGTCTGCCTGCTGGTCGGGTCCATCTCCAGTACGATTTATGCGATTGAGTACGACCAGCGAAAGTTTTCCCAATGGAACCCTTCGATGATTCCGATCAAGATCATCATGGTTTTCGGCATTGTCCTGATGTTGCTGCAGACCATCTCGACTTTCTTCAAGGACCTGGCGAAATCCAGGGGTAGTCCCATAGAATGAGCTACGAAACCATCGCGATCCTGATGTTCGCGTCCATGCTGTTGATGTTGCTGACCGGGCAACGGGTTTTTGCGGCCATCGGTTTCGTATCGGCCGCGACCGCGCTGATGCTGTACGGCAACGGGGCCATAGAAATGCCGTTCAATGCCGCATTCAAACTGTTTAACTGGTATCCGCTGTTAACCCTGCCGCTGTTCATTTACATGGGCTATATCCTCTCAGAATCGGGGATTGCGGATGACCTGTACCAGATGTTTCACGTCTGGTTCGGGGGGCTCAAGGGAGGACTGGCAGTGGGGACCATCGGCTTGATGATTGTCATTTCAGCCATGAACGGGTTGAGCGTGGCAGGAATGGCGATCGGTGCCACCATTGCATTGCCGGAAATGCTGCGCCGTGGTTATGACAAGGTCATGATTACCGGGGTGGTCCAAGCAGGGAGTTCGCTGGGCATCTTGGTGCCGCCCAGTGTGGTTTTGGTGCTCTACGGAATGATTGCCCGGCAGCCGGTGGGCAAGTTATGGCTGGCTGGAGCGGTTCCGGGCCTGATGATGGCGGCCCTGTTCATTGTCTATATCGTGGTTCGTTGCCGGGTACAGCCCAACCTGGGTCCAGTGCTGCCCAAGGCAGATCGGGACATGCCCCTGGCGGACAAACTGAAACTGTTGAAGGCCGGCATTATCCCTTTCTTGATTTTCTTCTTTATGACCGGACTGTTTGTCATGGGGGTCACCAGCCTCGTGGAAAGCTCGGCCGTTGGGGCGACGTCCGCCACCATCGCCGCTTTGGTCAAGAGACGGTTGACCAGACAGGTGTTGGAAGAGACGGTGCGCAAGACTCTGGGTATTTCCTGCATGTTCATGTGGATTATTCTGGCCGCCCTTTGTTTTGGTGCTGTATTCGATGGAATCGGTGCAGTCCGGGCGATCGAGTCCCTCTTTATTACCAGGTGGAACCTCAGCCCCTGGGAAGTTTTGATCATGATGCAGCTGTCCTATATCCTTATGGGGATGTTTCTGGATGATACGGCCATGCTGGTGATTGTGGCACCGCTCTATGTTCCGCTCGTAAAGGTTCTGGGATTTGATCCGGTCTGGTATGGTGTGCTCTACACCATCACCTGCCAGATCGCCTATATGACCCCACCGTTTGGATACAATTTGTTCCTGATGCGGGCCATGGCCCCCAAGGAGATTACACTGATCGATATTTACCGTTCAATCACCCCTTTTGTGCTGGTGATGACTTTGGCCCTGATTCTGGTTATGGTCTTTCCGCAAATTGCCCTCTGGTTGCCTGAATATGTTTATTCCAGAAGGTAATGCAATCAGGCCAGGCCGGTGTGCCTGGCAAATTTTTAATTTTCACTTTACTGGAGAATACCGATGAAAGAGAGTAGACCCCCGCAGAAAACCCCCAGCTCCTCCCGCCGGGATTTTATCAAGAAGGCCGGCACGGGAATGGCGGGTGTACTGGCCGCCGGTACGGCCCCCTATGCTTTTTCCCAGTCCGACCCGATCAAATGGCGGTTGCAAACCTATTCCGGAGCACCCTTGGGCGCACATGTCATCTTGCCGCAAATTGAAGCCTTCAATATTGCGGCTCATGGCCAGATGGAGATTGAACTGTATTATGCGGACCAGCTGGTTGCAACCGACGAGCTTTTCCGTGCCATGCAAAACGGCACCATTGACGCGGTACAGAGCGACGACGCCACCATGGCCTCTCCGGTTGATATCAGTGTTTTCGGCGGGTACTTCCCGTTTTCGACACGCTACAGTCTGGATATGCCGGTCCTGTTCAAGTACTACGGCCTGAATGAAATCTGGGCGGAAGCCTACGGTGAAGTGGACGGGGTGGAATGGATCAGTGCCGGGGCCTGGGACCCCTGCCATATCTTTACCAAGGACCCGATTCACAGCGTGGCCGACATGAATGGCAAGCGTGTCTTTGGTGTCCCCACTGCCGGAAGGTTCCTGTCACGGTACGGACTGGTTCCAGTGACCCTGCCCTGGGATGACATCGAAGTGGCCATCCAGACCGGTGAGCTCGATGGGGTCGCCTGGTGCGGATTTACCGAAGCCTACGAAGTGGGTTGGGCCGATGTGTGCAATTATGCACTGTTGAACAACGTTACGGGTGCCTGGTGCGGGTCGTACTTTGCCAATACCAACAGCTGGAACAAGGTGCCCCCGCATTTGCAGGAACTGTTCAGGCTGTCCATTGACAGCTCCCACTACTACCGGCAGGTCTGGTACTGGGGGGGCGAGGCCGACCTCCGGGTCAATGGCGACAAGATGGAATTGACGACCATTCCCGCTGAAGAGTGGGACCAGGTGGTCAAGGATTCCGAAGAGTTCTGGGATGAACTGGCTTCCATCAGCCCAAGGACTGCGAAAGTGGTACAGGCATACAAGGACTATTCCGCAGTCATGCAAAAAGCCGGTGTGCCCTATCGGTACAGCTGATCGACCAGGACGTTGGTTCACAAAGCCCCGTTACGAACGCAACGGGGCTTTTTTTTAGGGAATTATCCCGATTCGTTGACAGCGGAGGTGGTTCGCGCCAGGGTGGTCGCCGGTGCGACGGGGGTCCCGCCTGACGCCCGCCTGTTTTCCGGAAAATCACCGGTGGGTACGCTGGACCAGCAGCCAGTTGCAAAGGAGCCATGCCAACACTCCCCCTGTGACCTGGGAGAGGATGAATGCGGGCATGTTTCCCGGCTGGATTCCGGCATAGGTGTCAGTAAAACTCCTGCCGATGGTCACGGCGGGGTTGGCAAAGGATGTGGATGCCGTGAACCAGTATGCCGCCGTAATATACATGGCGACGGTCATGGCAAGTGAGCGGCTGTTCGACTTCAAGGTAACCAGGATGGTGAGAACCAGGCCAAAGGTTGCCACGACTTCTGCGAACCACATTGGGTATCCCGTGCGCAACTGCTGCGAGTACTGGACCACTTCCAGGTCGAACATCAGGTGGACAGCCATGACGCCGGCCAGTCCTCCCGTGACCTGGAAAAACGCGTAACCGAGACTGTTTGCGACCGGTATCTCACGGCGTAAGGCAAACACGAGTGTCACGACCGGGTTGAGGTGGCTTCCGGATATGGGTCCCAGCATGGTGATCAGCAAGTACAGCATCGCACCGGTTGGGATGGTATTGCAGAGCAGGGCAATGCCGGCATTCCCCCCCGCCAGGGTTTCCGCCATGATTCCCGAGCCCACTACGGCGGCCAGAAGAAAAGCGGTGCCGATGAATTCGGCCGCATATTTTCGCGAATCGGGATACTGCACGGCTGGTCGTTCCGGATCAGTCCAGGTCCAGCAGGACGTCGCGGTCTTCCCCGTATTCCGGCTCATCCTGGCTGTGGGTAAGGAACACTTCCCACCGTTCCCCGGCCATGCCCCGGACCCAGGCCTTGTCCATTTTCGCGAAGCAGCAGGTGGTCGGCTCCACATCCAGATAGGGTTGTCCGGAGTCCCGCATCCGGTCGGCCAGGGCATTCAGCTCGGTCCCGGACTCCACCTGGATGCCGAAATGATCGACTCCGGCATGACGGCCTCCTGTCTCGACTACAAAATTCACCGCGGGGTCCGCCACCTCCCATTTCACATAATCCTCTTTCCGGATTGCCGGGTCCTGTTTGAACAGCCGGGAGTAAAAGCCGACGGCCTGCTCAAGGTCGTCCACTTTCAGCGATACATGCAGCTTCATGGTTGGCCTGCGTTCATCTCCGGGCAGCACGGTTGCCGGGGATGGCGGGGATCCACACAGCATTCACTGCGGTCTTCCCCGTACTCCGGCTCATCCTGGCTGTGGGTAAGGAACATTTCCCACCGTTCCCCGGCCATGCCGTCAACCCAGGCCCGGTCCATTTTTGCAAAGCAGCAGGTGGCCGGTTCCACGTCCAGGCCGGGCCCGGAGTCCCGCATCCGGCCGGCCAGGGCATTCAGCTCGGTCTGGGATTCCGCCTGGATGCCAAAATGGTGTATCCCGGCCAGATGGCTTCCCGCCTCGATCACAAAATTCACCGCGGGATCCTCCACCTCCCATTTCGCATAATCCTCCCTGCGGATTTCCGGGTCCTGCCTGAACAGCCGGGAGTAAAAGCCGATGGCTTGCTCGAGGTTGTTCACTTTCAGCGAGATGTGCAGTTTCATGGTTCCTCTCCGTTCAGAATTGGGCAGCCCGGCCGTGGGGGACTGCGGGGATTCGTGCAGCTTTCACCAAGGGTGTATTCCACCACATGGCGGTCTCCGGGTCCATCGTGGGGAAGCTTTCCCTCGGCCAGGTGGCGGGTTTCAATGCTTTGCGTCCTTTTCCGTGATCGCACAGATGTCAATTTCAACCATCATGTTCTCGTAGGCCAGGACAGGCAGGGGTATGCCGGTGGTGGCCGGGCCGGGGTCGGAAAAATAGGAAGCACGGATCGGCAGGTTGGCATTCAGGGCCTCTTCGCCACACTCCCCGCTATAGACCGTGGTCACCTTGCAGACATCGTCGTAGCCGGCACCCAGTTCATTGAGAAGGGTGCCGATATGGGCCATGGCCTGGTGGGTCTGGGCACCCAGGTCACCGGGATAGACCGCGACTCCGTGCCGGTCCAGGGAAACCTGTCCGCCAAGGAAAATCATTTCCTCACATTTCAGGCCATGCTGGTAGGGCAGGTGTACATGCCAGTCCCACAGTGAATCCGGCCAGACGTGCCTGCGCGGCAGGCGGCTGCCATCTTCGCCGAGCATGGCAATCATTGAGATTTTGACCTTGATTCCGGGGTTGGCAAGGCGGGGTACCGGAATACCGGTAGCGGCCGGACCGGGTTCGTTGAAATACGCGGCACAGGCCAGGGCGGCCGGTTCAAAATCGTCAATGCCGGCCTCCCCGGCATACCACCGGTTCGTTTTGACGACATCATCGAATGTGGCACCAAACCCGGCGAGAATTTCCGCAATCTGGGACATGACCTGCCGGGTCTGTGCGACAATGTTGCCGGGGTGCAGCACCGAACCGGCCGCATCCACCGGCGACTGCGCGGACACAAAGATCATTTTCCCGCTGCGCACGCCCTGGGAAAAGGGCCGGGGAAGGGGTGAAAACCCCTTTCCGGCACCATGGGTCCTGGGGATCCGGTCCCCGTTTTCCCTGCGCATGGCGCAACCCTCGATCTCCACCTGCAACCCGTCGTATGCCAGGTAGGGTACGGGTATCGCCGTGACTGCGGGGGTTGCGTCCCCCTCCAGGCAGGCAGCGGCGGTTTCCAGGAATTCGCTTTCATCCACGGAACCGTCGCTGACATAAAAACACCACAGCATGACCACGTCAGCGAAATCGCAATCCAGTTCTTCCAGCACCCTGGAAAAATTTTTCATTGCGTTGCGGGTCTGGCTTTGCGTATCGCCAGGATGGCATACGCGGCCCTCGGGAGTGAGGTCGACCTGGCCGCCCACCCAGATCATTTCTCCACAACGGACTCCCTGTTTGTGGCAGAGATTGATCGGCCAGTTCCAGTGCCCCTCGGGCCAGGCATGTTTCTTTTCCACGGGCGGCGATGGTGCAAAGACTGAAATCAGGCAGTGTTGAAGGATTGGAATTTTGCATCCGGTGCATTGCCCTGCCGGATGAACAGTTCGTGGTTTTCAAGGTCCATGACGATGGTGCTGACTGTACCACAGGATCTCACCATCGGGTCCGGCCGGTAGTCCCGGTAGACGGGCAGCGCCGGATGGCTGCGGTCGCTTAACAGCTGGCAAAGGCCTGCCCGGGAGCGGCATCCCTGCGTTTGCAAAAGTGCCCGGACGGTGTCGAACCTGGCATGGGAACTGGTGAAGTCACTGTCTTGCGGGGCCTGGACCGCTGCACCGAGATAGTGGTTGGTGTGCAGCAGGTAGCCCGGGTTCCCTTCGATGAGGCAATGCTCCTCTCCGGCAAATTCCAGGTCAAAACCGTCTCCGGTCTGGTCGGCAACGATGATATTGCTGGCTTTGCCCCGGGCCTGTGCCAGGGCCAGCATTCTGGCTTCGGCGGCCGTCCTGCAGTCCAGTATGGCACGCAAAAGGACATGGACGGGGAGCCCTTTCTGGGGCCGGCCCAGCGTCAGGATGTTGAGGCACACCCCCACTCCCGAATTGTTCATTCCAATCTTGCCCACCAGTCCGGGTTCCGTGAACATGGTAATCCGGTGACCGTCTTCACCGGCAATGGTCAGAATGGTTCCCACCGGTTCCAGCGCTTCGGCCCAGTCCCAGGTTTGTCCCATCAGGCGCCGTTCCGGCAGGCACAGGGCGGTGCACTCGTTGGTCGGTGCAGCGTGGCCGTGTGAAAGGATTTCCGTACGCGAATTGAGGGCAATGATTTTCAGGACATCCAGCCCGGAACCGGTGGCAATTCCCCGGATCTCGTCCAGGCAGTCCGCATTGAATTTCCGGATCAGGTTCCCGAAATGTCCGGCCAGCTCCAGCACCCCGGACTCGGGCAGGTTGAATATGGACCGGTAGAATTCCCAGGTATAATGAATTTCAGACCGGAGCGATTCGCCATGGGCGATCCCGCGGTCCATGGGGTTGCCCGTTAAGATGACCTGCCTGAACATTCGGTTTCAGGACCTCAGGTACGAAGCCCCGTTCACGTCGATGATGCAGCCTGTCATGAAGGCCGGTGCATCAAAGGCCAGAAATTCAATGGTCCGGGCCACTTCTTCAGGCCGGGCAACCCGGCCCATGCTGCTCTGGTTCCGAAGGCTCTCTCCCTCCGCGGATGCCAGGATTTCCCTGGCCATTTCAGTTTCGACGAATCCCGGAGCGACGGTAAAGACAAAGATGTCCCGCGGGGCCAGGGCCTGGGCCATGGATTGACCCATGGCGTTCATTCCGGCCTTGGATGCGCCATACCAGGGCATCCGGGGTTCACCACGAAATGCACCGCGTGAAGAGACATTGACCATTCTGCCGCCGCCCCTTTCCAGCATGAGCCCGGCAACGCAAAAACTGAGATTTGCCGGACCGGTCAGATTGGTGTCAATGACCCGTTTCCAGGTTGCCTGCCAGGTCTGGTAACTGATTGCATCCATCTGCCGGCGCTGGGCGATTCCGGCATTGTTGACCAGGACATCCAGCCCGCCCAATTCATTGTCCGCCTGCACTCCCAGATTCTGCGCAGCATCCGGGTCGGTGATGTCCGCCTGCAAAAGGCAGTGTCCCGCTCCGTCCAGTTCGCCGGCAAGGTGTTCGGCCCTTTTTCGGTTCTCATGGTAGTGTATCCCGATACGCGCTCCCCGTTTGGCGCAGGCGATTGCGGTGGCATACCCGATCCCGCCGGATGCTCCGGTGATCAAAATGGAAATACCTGAAGACATTTGCCGTGTTGTGCCGTGATGTTCCACCCCCGTTTTCCGGAAGCCGGGTTGCCGAAAACCGGTCTCCGGTTGATTTCCCGGCGCCGGGGTTTTCCTCCCGGAAACACTGCCTGGAATCCGCCCTTTGACGCGGTCTGTCCCGGCAATTTCATGTCCCGCCGGGCGAATGCACCGACGGACCATCCTGCCGATACGCTCTTCGCTGTCACCGAATGTACTACGTTTCGGGACAGATATGAACACCGGTTCACGGGATGGGAGTTTGGGTTGCGGGCGGTCATTGGCCGGAAGGGGCCCGGGTTGCCGGGCAACATTCTGGCCATCCCGGTTTGGGTGCAAGGTACTGCAACCCGGAACATTATGGATTATGATTGCCGGACCAAACCGGTGCCGGGCAGCGTCCACAAGGCGTTCGGCCAGTGCGGACCGGAAATCGGCGCTGTATCCACTGCTGTGAATGCGAGGAACCAGATGAACAAATTGGCCATTGCTGACTGGGATGAGCTTGAAGATCGTGCACCCGCCCATGCGCTGGTGTCGAATGTTGACCTGGTCATTATCCGGTTTGACGGGAAGGTTTCGGTCTTGTACGGCCGATGTGCCCACCGGGGAGCGCTGATGTCAGATGGCTATGTGGATGGCGACAACCTGATCTGCGGCCTGCATGGATGGGATTACCGTATCGACAGCGGGGTCAGCGAGTACAACAACCGCGAAATCCTGGACCGGTTTGAAGCTTGGGTCGAAGACGGTAAAGTCTATGTCAACGAAGACGAGATCCGGGCCTGGGAGCGGAACCATCCCCAACCCTATGTCCGGTCCGCCTATCAGGGAGCCTACCAGGACCCGGTCGGGACAGCGGATGAACCCCATGTCAAGCTGATTCGGAAACTGGCCGGCGAAGGCCTGTCAAGGATGGGCCGCCACGGACCGGTGGGTGGCATGGGCATGAGCCGGCAGGCCCTGCCTTCCTGGGACGACATCCAGTTCACGGTCAACCAGTTGTCTGAAATGCCGTTGCTGGAAAACGAGGAAGTGGCGACAGACCTCGTGATTGGTCCCCGGGCCAAAAAACCCCTGAAACTGGAGATCCCCCTGTTTGTGTCGGACATGAGTTATGGCGCCCTGTCCGAGGAGGCGAAGATTGCACTGGCCAGGGGAGCGGAAATGGCCGGGACAGGAATCTGTTCGGGAGAAGGCGGCATGCTGCCGGAAGAGCAGGAATCCAACCGCCGGTATTTTTACGAACTGGCATCGGGCCGGTTCGGATTCAGCTGGGACAAGGTCAAAAAATGCCAGGCCTTTCATTTCAAGGGAGGGCAGGGGGCCAAGACCGGGACCGGAGGCCACCTTCCGGGCCGCAAGGTGACCGGCCGGATTGCAGAGGTCCGAGGACTGGAAGCCGGACAGGATGCCGTCTCCCCGGCACGATTTCCCGAATGGGACAGTACGGACCCGATCAGGGATTTCGCTGCGGAGGTGCGGGAACGAACCGCCGGCATCCCGGTAGGGTATAAATTGTCTGCACAACAGATTGAGAAAGATATCGATGCGGCCCTGGAGGTGGGTGTGGACTACATCATTCTCGATGGACGGGGTGGCGGCACCGGGGCCGCGCCATTGTTGTTCCGGGATCATATTTCCGTGCCCACCATTCCCGCCATTGCCCGGGCGCGGCGGCATCTTGACCGGTCCGGCTGCCCGGACATCACGTTGATCGCGACCGGTGGATTGAGGACGCACACTGATTTTGCCAAGGCCCTGGCGCTGGGTGCCGATGGGGTGGCGCTGTCGAATTCGGTATTGCAGGCCATCGGCTGCCTGGGCATGCGGGCCTGTCATACCAACAACTGCCCGGTGGGGATTGCGACCCAGAAAAAGGATTTGCGCGCACGCCTGATCGTGGATGAAGCGGCCAGAAGGCTTGACCGGTTTTTCCGGGCGTCAACGGAACTCATGCAGGTCATGGCCAGGGCTTGTGGCCACGGTCACCTGAACCAGTTCAATATCGATGACCTCACGACCTGCGATCGGGAAATGGCCTGTCTCAGCGGGGTCCGTTATGCCGGAGTCGTTCCGCAGTCGCAGCCGGGGCATTGACAACGGGAGACACCGGCCACAATCCCGGACAATGACTGAAAAAAGAATTCGGAAAAGGGGGAATGGCACAGGGTTGCCGAAGCGGTGCAGGCGCACCGGATTATCCGGGAACCGCCATCCGCTGAATCAGGTGGCCGCCGGATTCTTGCACAGTGAATGGACCTGGTTGATTTCCCTTTCCAGGTCTTTCGGGATTTCCACCTCCACGGTTTCAATATTTTCCTGTAACTGTGCCAGGGTGGTTGCCCCAATGATGTTGGAGGTCAGGAACGGGCGGGTGTTGACGAACCCCAGTGCCAGCTGGGTCGGTGTCAGGGAAGAATCCGCGGCCAATTGCATGTAGCGGGCCAACGCCTGGCGGGCGGTGTCCGTCTGGAAACGTTTCAGGAATTCCGGAAACAAATCCAGCCGGGAACCGGCCGGCACATCCCCTGTCATGTATTTCCCGCTGAGAGTCCCCATTGCCAGGGGTGAATAGGCGAGCAGGCCAATATTTTCCCGGTAACTGAATTCACTCAGCCCGGTTTCGTATATGCGGTTCAGGAGGCTGTAGGAATTCTGGATGGAAACCACCCGTTGCCTGCCATGATGAGTCGATTCATCGAGGTACCGGCTCATCCCCCAGGGGGTTTCATTGGAAATGCCGATGGTTCTTGCCTTGCCCGCCCTGACCAGGTCCGTCATGGCTTCCAGGGTCTCGGCAATGGGCACTTCGTCTTCTTTGTCTTGATGGATATAGGACCCGTCCCCTTCTCCCCAGAGGTTGATGTGCCGGTCCGGCCAGTGCAGCTGGTAGAGGTCCACATAATCCGTTTGCAGCCGTTTCAGGCTGCCTTCGATGGCCTGGTTGATCTGCTCGCGATTCAGGCGGGTTTCCGGGTTGTTCCGGATCCAGTGGCGGTTGCTGCGGCCCGTGACCTTGGTGGCAAGGACCACCTCATTTCTCCGGCCGGTCCTCCTGAACCACTCTCCTATGCAGCGTTCGGTCTGTCCAGCGGTTTCCGCTTTAACGGGGATCGGATACATTTCCGCCGTATCCCAGAAATTGACGCCCCGCTCCAGCGCACAATCCATCTGTTCGAATGCGTCTTCCATGGAATTCTGTTGGCCCCAGGTCATGGTTCCCAGGCAGATCAGACTTACCTCAATGCCGGAGTCTCCGAGTTTTCTGTATTTCATCGGTTCAGGAATGGGTGGTTGCAGTGGTGGTTCATGCGTCGGCATCCTGTCCCGGTGATGGTTTCAGGAGATCCGCCATCCTTTCGTGGGCCGGGCCGGCGGCCGTTTCCATCACGGCCGGTGAGGTCCTGCCCAAACTACCGGACCCCGGTCCCGCGGGATTGCAGTGCCGCGTATTCCGCTTTCATCCGTTCGATTCTACCGAAGTATGGCTGCAGTTTGGGACGATTCCGTACCCGCTTCATGCATTCGAGCACCGCTGGTGCGGGGTCCAGGGCATGCTCCACTTCGTTTAGGAAGGTGGACCAGTAGGTCATATTCAGGTCCACCAGGCTGAACCGGTCACCCAGGTAATACGGTCCATGGTCTGTCAGGTGCCGGTTGAGAAAAAGAATGTTTTTCAGTGCGGAACGGAATGACTGCTGTCGGATGCCCGGGATGTCCTCCTCCCGCAGTACATAGCGATGCGGATAGAAATAGCGTTTCATTGTTGGCTCGAGTTCACTGGTCAAATAGAACAAACCGCTCAGGAACGGCCCCCTTGTCCCGTCGCCGGCAGCCGGGACAATCTGGTCCAGCCCGTGTCTTTCCGCGAGATACAGGCAGATGCCGGGGGTTTCATGCAAGGTATGGCCTTCCGGAGTCACCATGGCAGGGACCATGCCGGCGGGATTGATTGACCGGAAGTGACCGGACCGGTGTTCGCCGTCGAGGATATCGATTTCCCGCATCTCGTATTCAATCCCCCCTTCGGCCATCACCATCTCCACCAGGATGGTCCGGGTGAATTTTCCTCCGTACAAAAGATACATCCGCGAAGGTCAGTAAAAAACGAAACACCGCGTTTCGATGCTTTCACGCGGCCGGGCACCGTCAGGAGCCAGGGGGTCATCAATGGCGGTGTGGAGGGTGAACCGGGCCCGGCCATCGTCCAGGGAATCATAGGTCTTGAACAACAATGCCTCGTCCATGCCCATCTCCGGGAAATAGTACCAGCGATGGTTTGCGTTGCAGGTCGCCAGCTGTATTTCCCCGATGCGTTCCGCTGCGCGGCGCTCTACGGGAACCAGGTCAGCCGCTTCCGTGCTGGTTGCATCACACAGAGCGATCGGTGCGCTTTGCACGGTGCCATGGATGGACCGCCAGACATTGACAATCGAAAATCGCCTGGCCAGCAGGTCTTCAGCCTGTCCGGGGTCACCAGGGAAATGGTCGAGCAACCGGTTGGGGCCGGACCTTGCGGTGTAGTCGTTGTGGACAATCGATGCCGCCTCCCGTATCCGCTTTGCCTTCTGGACAGCTGCCGAAGACGAGCGCCGGGTATGATCAAAGATTTCAACCCGCGATGCCCCCGTTTCCCGAATGACCAGTGCCTGGACCTCGGGGTAAAAGGTGCCCGTGATGTCCTCTTCACGGTAGAAATCGGTCACTTCCGTTCTTTGGGAGACCAGGATGAATCCTTCCCGGTCCAGGCTGAAGGCCCCTGCCCGGTTTCGGGCATTGTGTACCGCAACCGGTTTCAGGGTGTAGTTTCCCTGGTGTTCGGTGACATCCCCCCCTCCTGTCGAGGCGATATACACCGCGGGAGGATCATCCTCAACCAGATATTTGACTTCGGCCTGAATGCATTCGGTGTCCGGGTACATGCGGAAGGATTATACGGGATATTTCCCCGGAAAATGGTGCCGGCAAAGAGGACCGGCAGTCAAACCGGGTTGCTCCCGGTTCGAATGCCGCGCACACGGACGGGGACAGCCGGACCCGGGAGCGGATTGCGAAGGGAGCTACGGGACGATGGGTTCATCGGTGATGAGGACGCGGATGCTCGTCGGCCGGCCGTTGTTGCAGGGATTGTTCAACTGGGGGCAGTTGGAGATCAGGGCCAGTGTATTCATGTCGGCCTGCAGGGTGACCGAGTCCCCCCGGCCGGAAAGCCCGTCCACGAATACGGAATCCGCCATCCGGTTGTCATGAACCGGGACGTTGCAGAAAAAGTTGATGTTGGGGACCAGGTCCTTTCTTCCCAGGCCGTGCCGACCGAGTTCATGCAGAAAATTTTCCCGGCACCCGGGGACATTTTTCACCCCGTACAACATTTCGTTGCTGGGGGCGCTGCAGCATCCGCCAATGGTATCGTGGCAGTTGCAGCTGTCATGGGTGATGGTGAAGATGGGCCGGGCGATATCCGAATAGAGGGTATGGCCGGCCGTCAACCGGAGGTTCCGGGCGGCCTTGAGCGTATTGGGCGCATGGTAGCGCTCTTCCGGGTGGTCGGCGTTGTAACAGAGAAAATCCACCCCCTGTTGTCCTTCCAGGTCGATGATGCTCAGGTAGCGGCCGGCATGGACCACGGCAGACCAGCTCTTTCCGGCGGGGATGATTTCGTCGACGGTCACTGTACTGGCTCCGGTTTCCTGGGATGGTTTGCGGACAGTATAAGCCATTCAACCTCCGTTGTCCTGATCAGGGGTTCGGGGGTTGATCGGCGGGACCGGCGTCAATTCCAGGATCTCCTCGAATTTCGCCGCATGGGAAAGCAGGGTGGCTTCCCCATAGGCTGCTCCGGCAACCTGGAGGCCCACAGGGAGTCCCCCGCCGGTAAAACCGCATGGCATGGACAGTGCCGGGCACAGTGCGGTGGTGAACGCATAGGCGATGGACAGCCACTGGTAGTAGTTTTCGAATCTGTGGTCGCCGCAACGGCTGACATGGTCCTGTTCCACAGGGTAGGGCGGAACCACCGTGGCCGGGGTCAGCAGGACCGGGTACTGCCGGAAAAACCGCTGCACACGCTGGACGATCCGGACCCGTTCCGCTTCGGCCCGGCTGAGATCTGCCCGGGACAGTTTCTGGCCTTCCCGGATATTCCAGACCACATTGGGGTCCAGCCGGTCTTCATGTTGAGCAAGTAACGCCCCGAGACCGGATTCATAGCTGTGCGCCCTTAAAATACGGAAAACCTCATCCATGCCTGAAAAATCCGGAGAGGCCCGGGTCAGCCTGACCCCGGCACCTTCCAGTTTTGCCAGGGCATCTGCAAAGACCGACTGGACGCCGGGGTCGATGGCCGTAATGCCCAGATTCAGCGAATAGGCCACCTCGCCGGCCGGGGCCGGGGATGCCACAGCTTCGGCAAAGGGGACGCAGGGGGCCGGAACAGACAGGGGGTTCCCCGGTTCATGCCCGCACATCGCATCCAGCATGAGTGCCAGGTCCGCCACATTCCGCGCCATCGGGCCGTCTGTCGACAAGGTATTGCTGACCGCGCTCCCCGGGGTGGAGGCCACGCGGCCCACCGTCGGGCGCAGGCCAACGATGCTGCAGAAGCTGGCCGGATTTCGCAGTGAACCGCCCATATCCGAACCATGGGCGAGCCAGGCCATCCCCGTGGCCAGAGCCACCGCCGAGCCGCCGGAAGACCCGGCAGAACTCAGGGCGGTATTCCAGGGATTGCGGGTCATGCCGAATACCCGGTTGCGGGTATTTCCGCCGGTTCCAAACTCAGGTGTATTGGACTTTGCATAAACAATTCCCCCCTGGTTCTCAAGGTGTTCGACCAGGATATCGGAACTGTCCGCAATGTGGTTTTCGTACACGAGCGATCCATAGGTGGTTCGGACCCCGCGGACATCGACCAGGTCCTTGATCACCACCGGCAGTCCCGACAGCAGCGTTTCGTCCCGGGTATCCCGTCTTCCCGCTTTCTCCCGGGCGCGGTCCATGCACAGGGTCGGCAGGGCGTTGACCGCCGGGTCCACCGAACGGATTCTCTCCCGCAACACTTCCAGCAGTTCCAGCGGGGATACCTTGCGCTGTTTCAGCAGTGACACCACTTCCGTTGCACCCATCGCAACGAGTTCGGGGATGTCAGAAGGGGTTGTTCCGGGAATGGCCATCGGGCTGGGTCAGTGGGGCAACGATACCGAATGCCGGATCATGCTCCCTCCTGCGAACCGTCCGGCCGGTTCGCGAGCAACTCATCGGCACGCAGCAGATCCCGCACACTTTGCCGAATCTCCTTCCAGCGGAAACGGACGGAATTGATGACGATTTCCCGATCCCGGGATTTGAGTTCATCCGCAATCGGGGCCCAGTGGTACAGGGATTCAGGACTGTCCCGGAATGCGGTTTCGTCGTCACCGATGAGGGAGTAGTCGGTGTTGGCAATCCGGACCCGTATGCCCTGTGCGGTGGATTCAAACGCGTCTGCAGAGTCTTCCGGCTTGCCGGTCTCATCCAGTATGGAGTCAATCGCTCCGGACAGGACGGCGGCAATCCGTTCATTCCCGGTGTCCGTCCGCTGCTGGACCAGCGCCCCCACATAAACGGCCAGGTCCGACAGGCAGGCAAGCCAGATCTGCCATTTGGCCATGTTCATGGACAACAGCAACCCCGGGTCTTCAAACATTTCCGGGAATCGCGTCCCGGCCCGGGTTTTCAGATAGCCATACAGGGAGGTCTGGGCAACGTGACTGGCCCGGGTTTTCAGGAACTGCTCAAGGGCCTCCGGATTGCTGAGTGGTTGTTTGCTGACATGTTTTCCCAGGCCAACATAATCAAAGAATGTTTTCCAGGAGTCTTTTGAAAACAAAGCTTTAAGGGAGGTATTGATTGTTTTGATAGAAGAAGGCACGACAAGTCAATATAAATAATATTTGTGGTAGCCATAGATTTTATCTTATTCATCGGTGATATTAGGATTTTATCTGGTACCATAACAGTCCCACAGTACTGTTTGGATTATATTCATTATTCTTCTCACTACTAAAAAATTCACTTAACAATTTGAGGAGGGGCATATGTCTGGTACCAGTCAAAGAGTGACGCATTGGAATCGTACCAAGCGTCTGATGATTGTCACTCTGGTTATTTGGTTTGTTTTTTCATTCGTGGTCCACTGGTTTGCAAACGCATTGAACTCCATTTCATTTCTGGGGTTTCCGTTGGGTTTTTACATGGCAGCGCAGGGGTCCGAAATCATTTTTGTCGTCCTGATTTTCTGGTTTGCCCGGATGCAGCATAAAATTGACCAGGATACTGGTTTTGCGGAGGAATAGAAAATGAAAGGAGAATTTATCGAAAACTTACCCAAAATCTACGGGATGTATACCGGTGGATTTTTGATTTTTATCCTGTTGATGGCGGCCCTGGAGCAGATGGGGGTCCACGCGGACACCATCGGTATCCTGTTTGTCGCATTCACGGTCTTCATCTATGCGGCCATTGGCTGGCTCTCCCGGACCATGCAGGTTGACGCCTATTATGTTGCCGGACGACAGGTGCCAACGGTCTTCAACGGAATGGCGACGGCTGCGGACTGGATGTCAGGCGCCTCCTTCGTGGCCATGGCCGGAGGTATCTACTTCGGCGGACATGGTTACCTGGCCTTCGTGGTCGGCTGGACCGGCGGTTACGTCCTGGTCGCGGCCCTGATGGCACCGTACCTGCGCAAATTCGGCTGCTATACCGTTCCGGATTTCATCGGCACCCGTTATGGCGGGAACCTCGCCCGGTTCTTTGCCGTGGTCGTTTTGACCGTTGCATCGTTCACGTACGTGACCGCCCAGATCAACGCAACCGGAACCATCGCATCCAGGGCACTCCAGGTTCCCTTTGAAGTCGGCGTGTGGTTCGGGCTGCTGGGGATCCTGCTGTGTTCCATGCTGGGTGGCATGCGGGCGGTGACCTGGACCCAGGTCGCCCAGTACATTGTACTGATCATTGCCTATCTGGTGCCCGTATTCTGGATGTCCAACAAGCAGGGATTCGGCCTGGTGCCGCAACTGGTGTACGGTGAAGCGGTGATGCGCATCACCGAGCTGGAACAATTGCACGGCCTCGGTTCACTGGACGCGGTCGAGGGGGCCAAAAAGGGTCTCAAGGCACTGAGTGTCCCGTTCGTCGCCGCCGGGACTGATGCATTGAGCAGCTGGAAGTTTGTGACCCTGGTGCTTTGCATGATGGCCGGCACGGCATCGTTGCCGCACATCCTGATGCGTTACTTTACCACGCCGTCGGTCAAGGCTGCCCGTCAATCCGTGGCCTGGTCATTGTTCTTTATCTTCCTGCTCTATTTTACTGCACCGGCTCTGGCAACCTTCACCAAGCTGCAGGTGCTGGACCCCAACCTGGCGACCGGCATTATCGGCAAGGCGATTACGGAAGTGCAGGCACTGGAATGGATACAGAAATGGAGTAACGTTGGATTTCTGCAGATCATTGATGCCAACGGGGATGGTCTGTTGCAGCTCAACGAGTTCTTCATGCGGGGGGATATCGTGGTACTGGCAACCCCGGAAATCGCTGGTTTGCCTTATGTCATCTCCGGCCTGGTAGCCGCCGGGGGCATGGCGGCGGCGATGTCAACGGCAGATGGCTTGCTGCTGGCGATCGCAAATGCCCTGTCCCATGATTTGTACTACAAAATCATTGACCCCAACGCGGAAACCCGGAAACGTTTGCTGGTTGCCCGGATTTTGCTGCTGGGAATCGGTGCCGTGGGTGCTTTCGTAGCCAGCCTGAAACTCACCAGTATTCTGGGTGCGGTGGCCTGGGCATTCGATTTTGCGTGTTCCGGCCTGTTCTTTCCGATCGTACTGGGCATCTGGTGGAAACGGGCCAATCGTGCCGGCGCACTGGCGGGTATGCTGTGCGGTTTCGTCGCAGGCAGTCTCTACCTGTATTGGGTTGCTCCGGCGTTTCTCGGCAATGAACCGTGGATCGGCATCGACCACCTGCGGTTTGGAATTATCGGCATGCCGGTCAGCCTGATCGCGATGGTGGTGGTCACCCTGATGACCGAGGAGCCGGATGCGGAAACCCAGGCCATGGTGGATGAAATCCGCGTGCCGGCCGGCAAGACGGTGCTCAGTTCCACGCACTAGTTTTTCCGTTCTCAATGAAAAAGCCGGGGTTTCCCCGGCTTTTTTTGGGTGCGCCAGGCATGGCGCGCAGCGCCGTGACGGGCGCTGTTCCGGTACACGTGGTGCTCGGATGACTGGGCGGTGCAAGTCCGCGACCGGTCCGGCAAGGAGGAACACCTGGCCGAGCGGCCGGGGCGTCCATCGTGAGCTGGAATCGGAAGACTCCCGCCTGCCGGGCCGGCCATCGTGCGGGTTATCTGGTATATTCGGGGTTTGTGCAGTGACCTGCCCGGGACGGCCAGGGCGAATGAACCGGGTGCCCGGGGCCAATGTGCCCCGGTCAACCACTGAAGCTGAAACCGGGTCATCGACGACCACCAACCGTCCGCGTCCTGCATGGCTCCCTGACCGGTCGGGGACCCCAAGACCGGTCTCCATTACCGGCGAGCGACGACGCCAGGTCCCGGTTGCCGATGAAACAAACGTCTGGAGAGAATCCATGAGCGACAAGCCCATCGACGGATCCCGCCGCAGCGTGCCGGCCAATACCACCATGGCGGGTGCGGCCCTGCCCACCCTTGGTTTTGCGGGTCCGGCTCCCGGCAACACCGATGCGTCACGCTCCCGTGTCGCCTGCGCAGCGCAGAGGCCTCCCTGTCATTGAGCCGCACAAACCGCAGACCCTGAATATCTTGCCCCGAAATCCCTTTCCATTCGAACGATCCTCCCCGAATCCCCCATGTATGCAGATTTTCCAGTCTGGCTGTTGACCTTTGACTACATCATGGGGATGGTCATGTGGACCCTCATTGGCCGGTTTGCCATGGGAATCTTTCTTCCGCAGGACAGTTCGTTTTTCTTCATGCGGGTTTTTGTCAAGTACACCAATCCTTTGCTCAGGCTGTTCCGGCCGGTGACACCGGCCTTTCTGGTTGAGGGGCTCGTCCCGCTGTATGTGGCCTGGTTTTTCTACATGATCCGGTTTTACCTGATGCCCTGGATCATGGGATATTCGGTGATGGGCATGCTTTCCTTTCCATTGGAAAGCGAATTTGCACAGGGCATTGCCCATCTCCTTGGAAAACTGACCGGCACGTGACGGGTCTTTCGCCGATGGTTCCCGGAAGCCCCCGGCCGGAACGGGACCGTTATCCGGAGTACCGGCTGTTCAGCATCAGTCTGACCCCGCCGTCATTCATTTTCCGGAGCTGCCGGTCCAGGGACCCGTCCAGGTCAATGGCCCTGCATGCGGACAGGATTACAGTGGTATCAAATCCAAGACGGATGGCATCCATCGCACTCCATGCCACGCAATAATCCGTGGCCAGCCCGGCCAGCACGACATTCCGCACACCATGGTCCTGGAGATAGCCGTTCAATCCGGTCGCCGTGGCATGGTCGTTTTCAAAAAATGCGGAATAGCTGTCAATCGCTGCACGAAAGCCCTTGCGAACGATTAACTGGGCATGCGAGGTATCCAGCGCCGGATGAAAAGCCGCACCGGGGGTATCCTGCACGCAGTGCACCGGCCAGAGAGTTTGTTCGCCATACTCCAGGGGGATGGATTGGAATGGAACCCCCCCGGCCTGATTGACCGCAAAGCTGGCATGATCGGGGGGATGCCAATCCTGGGTCAATACGATATGGGGATACTGCCCGGACAGCCGGTTGATTTCGGGAATGATGGCGTCGCCGTCCGTTACGGCCAATGCCCCCCCGGGGCAAAAGTCGTTTTGTACATCGATCACAATCAGTGCGGACCTGGAATCCATCTGGCTTGCCATCAACCGGAATTGTAAAAACCATTCCACCTCAACCCGAACCATGGAAACCGGTCTCCTGTCATTGTTCGTCGGCTCACTGCTGGCATCAACCCTCGTTCCGGGTGGAGTGGAAATATTATTATATCATTTGCATGATTCCGGTGAGTACACGTTTGTATCCCTGCTCGCGGTCGCGACCGCGGGCAATACCGCGGGCGGCACCCTCACTTTTCTGATGGGAGGATGGCTGCAAAAAGGATTGTCAAGGCTGCCGTGGCATCGGCGCATGCAGCGATTTTTCAAACTGGAAGACCGTGCCCTGAACCGGGTGCGGCGGTGGGGGATTCCAGCCCTGTTCTTCAGCTGGATGCCGGTCGTCGGGGACCCGCTTTGCCTGGCCGCCGGTTACCTGAGGCTGCCGCTGGTGCCCTGTATCGCGATGATCTTTTTCAGCAAGATTTCGAGATACTGGGTCTTGCTCTGGCTGTTCCCGAACCCGTGACGACCGGGACCGACATGGATGAAAAATCGGGCCAGGGCAAACGCAGGAATGGACCCGGCTGAAAAGGGATCCAGGCGGCCGGTTCTTCCGGTTTGCCGGACGTTCCGACGGGCTCAGGCAATCGCTCCACTGCAACTGCTGCCGGCCCCGGCAGTACAGCCGAAACAGTGTTTTGCCAGGGCAATGGCCGTGTTTTCCAGCCCGGCACTGTCGATTTCCCAAAGCTGTTTCCGGGAGCTGGCACCCAGCGGTATGGTCAGCATCTGGTTGAAGTCGCAATCGTAGACGTATCCCTGCCAATCCACGCTGACCAGATGGCGGCACATCAGTGATTCCACGGTGGTGGGGTTGAAATTCTCCACCAGCAGGTGCTGGTAACTTTCCAGCTGGCCGGTGCCTTTCAGGTAGTGTTCAAAGCGGTTGATCGGCAGGTTGGTCAGGGCAAACAGGTGGTTGAAATCGATGCCGAAATCGGTTTTGAGCCTGGATTTGTAGTCCCGTTCCAGGTGAACCTGGTCCGGGGGCAAGGCCGGGCCCACGGGGTTGTAGACCAGGTCGAGTACCAGGTCATCTCTGCGGCCGTATCCCGCTTCGTTCAGGGCCTGGAGCCCTGAAATGCTTTTTCCGAAAACCCCTTTTCCTCGTTGTTTGTCGACATTTTCGGCCGTATAGCAGGGCAGGGAGCAGACCAGCCTGATTTTGCGGTCGGCATACCAGTCCACCAGGTCTTCCTGGCCGGGCTCAAACAGAACGGTAATGTTGCAGCGCGAGGTAATGGAAATTCCCTGATCGAGGAAACCGTCACAAAATCGTCGAAAGTTCGGGATCATCTCCGGGGCCCCCCCGGTGATATCCACCAGCCGGGTACCATTGGTTTTCGTCCATTCCAGGACTTTTTGCATGGTGTCCCAGGTCATCTGTTCCGTGCGCTTCGGGCCGGCTTCGACATGGCAGTGTTCGCAGGCCTGGTTGCAAAGATAGCCGACATTGATCTGGAGGTCGGTGAGTGCGGAGCGCCGAAGGGGGAAACAGTCGTGGGCTTTTAAAACCTCTTCGAAGTCGAATCTTACTTTAGTGTCCATGGAATCAGGGCTGTGTATTGGCGGCAGTTCGGGGTGTCATGCTGGGATGGGATTGTACCCTTAAACCCGTTTGTATTGGTCCGTGATTGCCCGAAATAGTTCATTGCCGATGACCGGCCACCCCGGTTTGCCCCCGGGATTTCACCAACTGAACGCGGAATCGCAAAGATCATTCAATGTACAGGCGGCACAGTCGGGTTTTCTGGCGGTACAGGTATACCGGCCGTGCAGGATCAACCAGTGGTGTGCATGGATCTTGAACCGGTCCGGGACGGCAGCCAGCAGCCCTTTTTCCACCTCCAGCACATTTTTCCCCGGGGCAATGCCGGTACGGTTGGAGACCCGGAAGATATGGGTGTCGACCGCGATGGTTGGCTGGCCAAACGCGGTGTTCAGGATGACATTCGCGGTTTTCCTGCCAACGCCGGGCAGAGCCTCCAGTTCCTCCCGGGTCCGGGGGACCTCGCCATCGTGTTTCTCCACCAGCAGGTCACAGGTCCGGATGATATTCTGCGCCTTGGTATTGAACAGCCCAATGGTCTGTATATATTTTTTCAGCCGGGCAACGCCCAGTTTCCGGATTTGTCCCGGGGTGTTGGCGACCGGGTACAGTTTTGCCGTGGCCCGGTTGACGGAGACGTCGGTTGCCTGTGCCGACAGGATGACCGCAATCAGCAGCTCGAAATCCGACTGGTATTCCAGTTCAGTGGCGGGTTCCGGGAGGTGTTTCTCCAGCCGCCTGAACACCGTGGCAATCTGTTCGGCAGTCACGGTCCCGGCCTCTGCTTTGCTTTGCGCTCGACAGCCTTGAGAATTTCCTTCTGCATCTGTTCGCGGGCCAATTTCCTTCTCTGCCGTGTTTTCTCCCTCTTCCTTTGCTGGATGCGCAGTCTTTTCCGCTCGGTGTTTTGACGGGCCTGCATCACTTCGTTGCGGGTGAACCCCGGCCATGGACTCATGGTTTTGCCGGAACCGCCGGGGGGTTCCGGTTCGCACAGGGCAATGCAGTCCGTGGGGCATGCCGGCAGACACAACTTGCAGCCGGTACACTCCGCGGCAATCACGGTGTGCATCAGCTTGGCGGCCCCGACAATGCAATCGACCGGGCAGGCCTTGATGCAGAGTTTGCAGCCGATGCACCCGGCCTCATCAATCCGGGCGATGGCTCTGGGCTCGGTAATGCCGTGCATCTCGTTCAGGGGCAGGACGGGCTTGTCGAGCAGCGCGGCCAGTGCGCGGATGGTCACTTTCCCGCCAGGCGGGCACTGGTTGATCCCGGCGGCATCGTTGGCGATGGCTTCGGCATATTCCCGGCACCCCGGGTAGCTGCAAAGGGTGCACTGGGTCTGCGGAAGGCATTGGTCAATCCGGTCGACCAACCGGGAATCCGGCTGGATGGACGGGACGGCATGGCGGTGTTCGGTCACGGTCGGGTGAAACCGGGCAGGAAACGGCCGGGCCGGGGATGCAGTGCCCGATCGGCCATATTGTAATCAAAGGAAAAATTAAACATACTCGACCTTCGTATTGTTACCCCGGGAACGGTATTCGTTGTCAGGAATCACCCCCATGCCGCCTTTCACCTCCAGTTATCCGGCAAAATTCGATCGGATTGCCCAATCAACCCTGTTTGACCGGCTGCCTGTGGAGGAACGGGACTTTATCCGAAAAAAAGCATTTGAGCTGTATTTTACCCAACAGGAGTTGCGAATAGTGAGCGAGATGGCACTGGACCGGTACCGCTGGAAGGAAATGCCGTTGTCCAGTGCGTGGCCGGAGAGAGTGCCGGCTTCGGACTCCCGGGTCCGAAAGGCCGATACGCTTGCCGCGCTGGCCCGGAAGCAGGGATTGCTGAAAAACCGGGACAAGTCCTACCGGGGATTTACCGCCGGTGACAAACCGAAGACGGTCAAGCCGGTTCTCAAGACCACCGTGCAGCCCGGACTCGGACTCGGGCGTTGCCCCGTGGCTTCGGAAAAGACACGGTGCTGCAATCTGCTGACGCTGGATGCGGTGGAAAAATGCGGGTTTGATTGCAGCTACTGCAGCATTCAGTCGTTCTACCACGGCAATGAAGTCGTGTTCGACCGTGGTTTTGCGGAGAAACTGGCCGGTCTCAGGCTGGACCCCGACCGGACCTATCACATCGGAACGGGCCAGTCCTCCGATTCCCTGATGTGGGGCAACCACCAGGGGGTGCTGGAGGCGTTGTGCGCGTTCGCCAGGCAGAACCCCAATGTCATCCTTGAACTGAAAACCAAGTCCAGGAATATCGGATGGCTCCTGAAGAATCCCCTGCCACGCAATGTGCTGTGTACGTGGTCGCTCAATACCCCGACCATTATTGACCATGAAGAACACCTTTCCGCCTCGCTGGAACAAAGGCTTGAAGCCGCCGGCGCGATCGCGGAACAGGGCAATCTCGTCGGCTTTCATTTCCATCCGGTCATCCACTATGACGGTTGGGAATCCGAGTACGGTGAACTCTGTGAAAAACTGGTCGGGCAGTTTTCCGTCGAGACCGTTGCCATGGTATCCATAGGTACCCTGACCTTCACGAAATCGGTCATGAAGACAATTCGCAACCGGGAGTTGACCAGTAAAATCCTGCAGATGCCCCTGGAGCCAGTGGCCGGAAAGTGGTCGTATCCCCGGGAAATCAAGCTGGACCTGTTCAACGGCATTTACCGCGGACTGGCGCCCTGGCACGGACAGGTGTTTTTCTATCTTTGCATGGAGCCCCGGGAATTGTGGCCGCCGGTGTTTGGATATGACTATGAAACCAATGCGCAGTTCGAGGCGGCCATGAAGCATGCCTATTTTCAAAAGATCGGGGCCGCAACCCCCGGGCGAAACCATGGCTGATTCCCCGGAACTGACCGGGGTGGCGTTGCTGCAAAGCGCTGCCCACAACAAGTCCACGGCCTATACGGAAGAAGAGCGGGACCGGCTGAAACTGCGCGGATTGCTCCCGGCGGGGATCGGCACCATGGACACGCAGCTGGAACGCATCCTCGCCAACCTGCACCGCAAGGAAAGCGACATCGAGAAGTATATCTTCCTGTCCAGCCTGCAGGACCGCAATGACCGCCTGTTTTACCGGCTGGTGATCGATAATTTCGAGGAAATCATGCCGCTCATCTATACGCCGACGGTCGGGCAGGCGTGCAAGGAGTTTGCGAATATCTACCGCCGGGGAAAGGGTTTTTATGTGACTGCCAATGACCGGGGGAGAATCCGGGAAATCCTGGACAACTGGCCGCATGGGACGGTCCGGATCATTGTTGTCACGGACGGTGAAAGAATCCTGGGCCTAGGGGACCTGGGGGCCAGCGGGATGGGCATTCCCATCGGCAAATTGAGCCTTTACTGCGCTTGTGCAGGCATCTCCCCGGACCAGACCATGCCGGTCATGCTGGATGTCGGCACGGACAATGAAGCGCTGCTGGAGGATCCCCTCTACCTGGGAATCCGGCAAAAGCGGCTTCGGGGGGACGACTATTTCGAGCTGGTGGATGAGTTCATCCGTGCCGTGAAGGATGCCTGGCCCAACGTGCTGATCCAGTTTGAAGATTTTATCGCGAAAAATGCATTTGCCCTGTTGAACAAATACCGGGAGAACACCTTCTGTTTCAATGATGATATCCAGGGAACGGCGGCGGTGGTGCTGGCCGGCATTTATGCATCTACCCGTATTTCCGGGGTGCCCTTCCGGGACCTGAGATTTGTTTTTCTGGGCGCGGGTTCGGCGGCGGCGGGCATTGGTTCCATGATTGCCCAGGCGCTGGAGGCAGAAGGACTGGGTCAGGAGGAAGCCCGTCGCAGGCTGTGGTTTTTTGACAGCAAGGGCCTGGTGACCCGCAGCCGGGAGTCCCTGTCTGACCATATTCGGGGGTTTGCCCGTGATTTGCCGAACTGTGAACCCATCCATGCGATCGGCCGCCACCAACCCCATATCCTGGTTGGTGCGACGGGCCGACCGGGCATCTTTACCGAAAACCTGGTCCGAAAGATGTCGGGGGTCGTCGATCGTCCCGGGATTTTTGCGTTATCAAACCCCACCAGCCGGGCGGAATGCACAGCGGAAGAGGCGTATCGCTGGACGGATGGCCGGGCGATCTTTGCCAGTGGCAGCCCCTTTGGCGAGGTCGAATACGGTGGCCGGACCTTCCGGCCCGGTCAGGGTAACAATGCCTATATCTTTCCGGGGGTCGGTCTCGGGATGCTCGCCTGTGAAGGCAGGAGAATTCCGGAAACCGTCTTTTTGGAATCGGCCAGGGCCCTGGCGGCGGCCGTGACGGAAACCGATCTTGCCTACGGGTCGGTTTACCCGCGCATTGACCGGATCCGGGAGGTCTCGCTGAAGATCGCAGTCGCGGTCGCCGGGCATGCCTACCGCCACGGCCTGACCGACCATGAGCCGCCCGAAGACCTTACCCGGTATATCCGGGATTCGATGTACGACCCGGCGTACTAGGAGGCTGTCCGAGAACTCATTCATCCCAGGATGAAGTATAATACCGGGAGTCCATGATTCGGTAAATTTCCCCATGACTGTTCCATTCAAGGCCTACCCGACGGAGTATTCCCAAAGCACCCTTTTGCCCGCCAATGTGTTCGACCTGTTGCCGGAAGACCATGACTGTTTCGTCTTCCAGGAGCTGTTCCAGCAGTTGG
>WTGA01000116.1 GCA_011523765.1 Gammaproteobacteria bacterium | reverse complement strand
GTGAAATCCACCGTTTTGTTGGTGACCAGTACGTACCCGTCTTCAACAGCGCGCTGAACAATAGTCCAATATTTCTTGGATGCCAGGCCAAGCCAAGTGACGTGCATTGACTGGGAAAAACCCCGGTCCCGGGCGATGGAGACGAGACCGGGACTTAGACATTCATCAACAAGAAATCTCACGAAGCCTGAGATGGCTTATCAAAAGCGACTTCATTTGAAGAGTGCAAACCTTTTTTACGCCAAAAAGGCCTTTGACGAGGTCGACCGCGACGAGGATAAGCATCTGCATAGGTAACTGCAGCATGAACAAGCTCTTCTGTCAGTATCGGGTATGCGGCCAAGATTGCCGAGCAATTGTCACCATTGGAGATCATCTCAGCAATATCATGGACAGCAATCCGAGTACCTCTGAAACAAGGCGTGCCACTGAGAACATCTTTGTTAACCGTAATCATCTTCTTCACTTTCTCCAATGCGGTCAGTTTGCGCCGCACATCACTTTTCATCGGGCGGACATCGATTGAAACAGCATCTTCACGGATTGTCTTGATTTCGGGATCATCGAGGAGATAGCGGATAAAGCCTAACCTTCCCTTGAGGGTCAATATACCCGTCGTTTCATGAGCGAACTTCAGACCAACAAGTGCCCTACCCAGAATGACCCGACTGCCCTTTTCACGCCTTACGGCATCACCCAGTAGACCTGCATCTATGATGCGATGCACTTGTTTCAAGGGCACACCTGTAACCTTGGCTGCTTCGTTTACAGACAGAACACACTCGTCGAATTCCACGATCATAATCTTTCCTTCTACTTGGAAAGATTATGACCAATCAAGGCAAAAATACCAACTTTAAAAATAATGCTGTAGAAACCATGCTAACCAGCTTGGCTGTATCGGCTCATGGACAAGGTCATGAAGCAGGCCCTCGTCACGGAACGTTTTCAGGAGCGGGACCTGCGGGCCAAGGTAGCCAGTGAATCAAAGGCCTGGTTGAAGCCTCGGAACGACCGGGTCATGCAGACACTGCGACCGCCCACCGAGTCTACCGGCGCAA
Organism: Gammaproteobacteria bacterium; assembly: GCA_011523765.1. Lineage (GTDB taxonomy): Bacteria > Pseudomonadota > Gammaproteobacteria > Arenicellales > Poriferihabitantaceae > WTGA01. Next base: position 26,806 of record WTGA01000116.1, on the reverse strand, counting down.
GCCGGTCCGGGGACAACCCCTGAGAAAAAAGCAAACAAACCCGCTTCTATTGGACAACCGTCTTCATGAGAGCAAGCGTAAGCCATGGAAAAATGGCGCGCCCGGAGAGATTCGAACTCCCGACCGCCTGGTTCGTAGCCAGGTACTCTATCCAACTGAGCTACGGGCGCCCCGATTCCGGTGGCGCATACAGTATCGAAAGCTGTGATCTTTTTCAACGATAAATTGCCGGCTCATCGGGTACCGGCCACCTGCTCTCCCCGTGCAATGCCGGAATCATCGTTTTCTCCTTCAATCCAGTAGACCGGCTACAGATTGGTCAGGCCGGCGGGCCATATATGAAAAACCTGCCCATGAAATGGCCATTATCCGTTATACTGTGAGAGTCAGGTCCTGCCGGCTGAGTGGGTGCGCACGGGATTCTCCAACTTCAGGATTTGACCGGATTTATTATTTTGGTTATAAGTTTCAATGCATTAATTCCTGAAAAGGGCCCGCCCATATGAAGAAATATATTCTGATCAGCTTCCTCACCCTGCTATTTCCATCCACACTGCTGGCCAGTGAACTGAACTCCGGAGATATTGCCTGGGTTTCCATTTCAACCATCCTGGTCATGCTGATGACTCCGGCCGGCCTGGCTCTGTTTTACGGCGGGCTGACCCGAAGCAAAAGTGTTTTGAACACAGTGGCCATGAGCTATCTGGGGTATTGTGTGGCCACACTGGCCTGGGTAGTGCTCGGCTATTCGCTCGCATTTTCAGGGGAAGGCCAGTGGATCGGAAATTTCGACAACTTCATGCTCGGCGGCATCGGGATCAACGACGTGTCAGGAAGTATCCCCACGCTTTTATTCGTTACGTTCCAGGGGACCTTTGCGGCCATCGCGGTCGCCATTGTCAGCGGATCGGTCATTGAACGCATCAAATTCTCCACCTGGCTGATCTTTACCTTTTTCTGGGTCCTGGTGGTCTACAGCCCCGTCGCGCACTGGGTATGGGGCGGCGGATTCCTGAGCCAGGACGGCGAACTGGATTTTGCCGGCGGCACCGTGGTGCACATCAATGCGGGGATTGCCGGCTTGGTGCTGCTGTGTGTGCTGGGAAAAAGAAGGGACTATATTTCCGAAAAGGCACAACCCGTTTCCATCAAGTTCACGGCCCTGGGGGCCGCATTGCTGTGGTTCGGGTGGTTCGGTTTCAATTCCGGCAGCGAACTCGCCGCCGATGCCATTTCAGTGAATGCCCTGCTGGTCACCAATGTCTCGACCGCGGCCGCCGCCTTGACCTGGATACTCATCGAGTGGAAAGATACGGGAAAACCGACCTTGCTGGGGGCCGTCTCCGGCACAGTTGCCGGGCTCGTCGCCATTACGCCAGCCGCCGGATTCGTGGATGTTGGCGGCAGTCTCGTGATCGGACTGCTTGGAGGGATGGTCGGCTATTTCTTCGTTGTCAAGCTCAAGCAGCTGATCCGGTACGATGACACCCTCGATGCCTTCGGCCTGCACGGCATGGTCGGGGTGCTGGGCGCCCTGGCAACGGGAGTGCTTGCAAGCCCCGCCATCAACGGCGCAGCCGGGGCCCTGTACGGAAACCCGGGCCAGATATGGACGCAATTGTTTGCCGTATTGTGCACCATCGCCTATTCCGCAGTGGCAACCTTCGTGGTCTACAAATTTGCGGCGCTGCTGACCGGTGGAGGACGGGTCAGTGCACAACAGGAGGATATGGGCATGGATGAGGCCTTGCATGGTGAACGCGCATTTGAATTTGAGGAGTGATACAACATGTTGATTGACAAAATACTGGTCCTGACGGACTTCAGTCAGGCTGCAAAAGTGGCCATTGAGCACGGTTTGCAGTTTGCGCGGTCTGCGGACTGCGAACTGCTGACACTGCATCTGGTTGGCCAGAAAAGCGATGTGGACTGGGCCCTGAACAAGAGCGAGGCCGAAGTCCGGGCCGCAGAAAACTTCACCCCGGACAGTCGATTCAAGTCGATGACGGAAATCGAGAATGTGTTTGCCGGCACGGTTAACCTGAAATCCAAATACGGCAGTGCCCTGACCTTTTTCGGCACCCACGGCAAAAAGGATATTCAATTCATCACGGGAAGCTATGCCCTGAAATTGGTGAACAATGCGGATTCGCCCACACTGGTTGTACAAAAGGGGTCGCCGGTCCGCCCGTATGAAAATATCCTGTTTTTTGTCAATTTCGGGGGCCAGGAGCATCAGGACCTTGCCGTTTTGCGAACCATCTGCAGGGTATTCAAATCGACGGTTCATCTGGTTCACACCGGCGAACCGGACGACATGGCGATCATTGGAGACCAGTTGAAGGCATCGGGGATCGCGGTCAACACCGTGGCCCTGGAGTCCCCGAGATCCGGGGCATTGGCCGAATTGATGGACAAGGCCAAAGCGCTTGATATTGACCTTTTCGCCCTGCCTTCCGTCAACTACGCCGTCAAAGCTGCCCGGTCCAAGGTGAATGCGCAAATGCAGAAAATTATCACCAACCCCCAGCAAATCCCAACGATTTGCTTGTAGGAACCGGGCTATCCCGACACCGCCGCACAACCGGTCCCGAAGAACCGCCGTACGGACCCGGTGTGCAAAGAACGGGGCCGGAACCCCCATGACGACAGCAAGGACGGGCAACCGGGACGAACAGCCAGATTGTCGCTGTGGCCCACCGTGAATCGCTCCCCCTGACCACGAACCACTGGGGGACCTACCGGGTTGAGACCCATGACGGCAAAGTCACGGCCCTGCACGACTTCGAGGAAGACGTGGACCCGTCTCCCATCGGCCGGGGCATCATTGATGTACTGGACGGACCGACACGGATCCAGGCACCGATGGTCCGCAGGAGCTGGCTGGAAAACGGACCGGGTACGGCCGCCCACCGGACCGGGTCGGACCCGTTTTGCCAGGTCAGCTGGGAGTTTGCGGAAACCCTGGTTGCCGATGAACTGAACCGGGTACGGCACCATTTCGGCAACGAATCGATCTTTGCCGGATCATACGGATGGGCGAGCGCCGGACGGTTTCATCATGCACAGAGCCAGCTTCGCCGGTTCCTGAATTGTATCGGCGGATTCACCCGGTCCGTCAACACCTACAGCCTGGCGGCCGGTGAGGTCATCCTGCCTCATGTGCTCGGAGAGGTCCGGGAGTTCCTCTATTATCCCACCAGCTGGCAGTCAATCATTGCCTCTTGCCGGCTGGTGGTCGCATTTGGCGGCCTGCCACTGAAAAACGGGCAGATCACCCAGGGAGGGACTGCACGGCACCGCCAGCGTGAAGCCATGCTGCAGGCCCGGGCCGCAGGCATCGAGTTCGTCAATATCTCCCCACTTCGTACCGATGCCATGGAAGGGGTTCATGCCCAATGGCTGCCCGCCCGGCCTTCCACCGATACCGCCATCATGCTCGGTCTCGCCCATACCCTGTTGGTGGAGGGGCTGCATGACCGTGAATTCCTCGACCGGTACACGGTTGGATTTGAGCCCTTTGCAGCCTATCTTCTCGGCAATCGGGACGGCACCGCAAAATCCGCGGACTGGGCTTCCGGCATCAGCGGTCTCACTGCGGACTCTCTCCGTGCACTTGCCCGGCGAATGGCCAACACCCGCACCATGCTGTCTGTCAGCTGGTCCATGACCCGGCAGGACCATGGTGAGCAGCCTTTTTGGACGGCCATTGCCCTGGCCGCCATGATCGGTCAGATCGGGCTGCCCGGCGGAGGTATCGGGCTGGGGTACTCGGCGGTGAACTCGAACGGCAATGACCTGACACCGGTACGCTTCCGGTCACTGCCCCAGGGGAAGAATCCCGTGACCCGTTTCATTCCGGTGGCCCGCATCAGCGATTTGCTGTTGAACCCGGGAAAGCCGTTCGACTACAACGGCCGGTCGTACCGGTACCCGGACATTCACCTTGTCTACTGGGCGGGCGGCAACCCCTTTCACCACCACCAGGACCTGAACAGGCTGGTCACGGCATGGCAAAAACCCGACACCGTGATTGTGCATGAATGGTGCTGGAACGCACTGGCCAAACACGCAGATATCGTATTGCCCTGCACCACTGTCCTGGAACGGGAAGACCTGGCCCTTACTCCCCTGGAGCCGTATGTCATTTACATGGAACAGGCGATTGCACCCGTGGGGGAAGCCCGCAATGATTTTGAAATCCTGAAGGGAATCGCCGGAAAGATGGGCGTTGAACAGGCATTTACCGAAGGCCGGGATACCGCAGGCTGGCAAAAATGGATTTACGAGCAAAGTATCGAGTCCGCGGCAAGCTGCAATGTCCGGATGCCCTCCTGGGAAAAACTGAAGCAGGATGGCTGGTTCAAATTCAGGGCACCCGCGAATCCCCATGTGATGCTCCGTGCCTTTCGGGACAACCCGGAAGCCAATCCATTGAAAACGCCCAGCGGAAAGATCGAAATATTCTCCGAGGTGATCGCAGGATTCCGGTATGTCGATTGCCCTGCCCACCCGTCCTGGATGGAACCGGCGGAATGGCTGGGCAGGAACCGTCCCGAGTATCCATTGCACCTGGTTTCCAATCAGCCGAAGACAAAACTGCATTCACATCTGGACCACGGCTCGCAAAGCCGCGCTGCAAAAATCAAAGAACGCGAGCCGGTGATGCTCCATCCGGAGGATGCACGCGACCGGGACATCACGGAGGGCGACCTGGTCCGGGTATTCAACCGGCGGGGGGCCTGTCTGTGCGGTGCCGTAATCAGCCACCATATCCGGCCGGGGGTCGTACAGATCAGCACCGGTGCTTGGTTTGATCCCGGTGAAGCGGACAACGGGCAATTCCTGTGCAAACATGGCAACCCCAATGTTCTGACCCTGGACAAGGGGACTTCCCGTCTGGGCCAGGGACCCGTTGCCCACAGCTGCCTGGTCGAAGTCGAGAAATACCCGGGCGACCCGCCTCCCGTAACCGCCTTCGACCCTCCCGTCATTCTCAGGAAACCCCGTCGCTGAAAACACAGTGCATGCGGCGCCCGTACAGACTGGAGACCGGCATTGACTGCCGGCCGTGCCGGACAGGCAGACATGCCCAACCCGTCAAAATGCCGTGATCGCACTCCGGAAAGAAATTCACGAAAATTGACACCTGAATTGGGGTATATTTCCCGTTGTCCGGTTTCAACGGGGAAAACCAGCTGCGGAAGGGTCAGTCCGGCGGAACTGACCGGGACCGGAACCACACAACGAACTGCACGAAATACGAATGATGAGGAACCGGGACCAGGCTGCCGACTACCTGTTGGCCAACCGAAGGAAGCAGAATGTGGTGGACAACATTCCCGAAAAGCTGTTTACACAGTCTGCCAGCGAGGCATACCGGATCCAGGATTGTCTCGTGGATCTTCTGGCCGCCGAATACCACTCGCAGGCATGCGGTTACAAGCTGGCCTGTACCAATCAGCCCGTCATGGCGCTGTTGGGGGTGGATGAACCCTTTTCCGGCCGATTGATGGAACACTCCACCCATGAAAGCGGCAGGGTCCTCGAGGCATCCGATTTTGTCCATCGGATCGTTGAACCGGAATTCATCCTGGTGATGGGACAGGACGTACCCCCCGTCGCCACCGGCCACACGGCCGAAACCATCCTGCCGTATATTCGCTCCGTGGCACCGGGAATCGAAATCGTGGACCACCGGTATTCCGATTTTACCGCGGTGGGCGCCAATGCACTGATTGCCGACAATGCCATCCATGGTGCCTGCATCATGGGCAATGCCTGCGATTCATGGCACACGACGGATCTTTCCACCCACCCGGTCAGCTTGGACGTGAACGGACAGGAGTGCAGCCGGGGAGACGGCGGAAATGTCCTGGGCAGCCCCCTGATCGCACTGTCCTGGCTCGCAAACCACCTGCAAACAAGAGGGCGGGCATTGAAAGCCGGTGAGATCATTACAACCGGAACCGCCTGTGATGTATTCTATGCCCGGGCGAAGGACCGGATCAGGGCGGATTTCGGTACGCTGGGGTCGGTGTCCCTTGCCTTCAACTAAAACGGCCCCGGTTCCTTGACCTGATTATCCAAGACACCATATTGAAAATTCACCCATGACAACTCTGGCATTTTTCGAAGGCGAAATCGTTCCCATTGACCAGGCAAAGGTATGCATCACCAACCACACATTCAACTATGGCACGGGATGTTTTGCGGGGATTCGCGGTTACTGGAACGATTCCCATCAACAACTGTACGTATTCAGGCTCTTCGACCACTTCGAACGGTTCCTCCATAGCGCGAAATTAATGCACAGCGACATTGCGTACAGCAATGAACAGTTACAGGAATCCACGCTGGCCCTGCTCAGAGCCGAAAATTGGACCGAGAATGTTTATATTCGGCCCATTGCCTACAAGAACAAGAGTTTTTTCCAGGTTTGGCTGCACGATGCGCAGGACAAGGTCGCCATTTTCAGTCAACCGGTGGGGGGCTATCTTCGCGATGACCACGGAATCAAGGCCTGCGTCAGCAGCTGGCGCAGGGTGGACGATACCACCATGCCCGCCCGGGGCAAGATAAACGGCACGTATGTCAACAGTTCCCTGGCGAAAAGCGATGCCCTGCTCGGGGGCTTTGACGAGGCTCTCCTGCTGAACCAGGACGGACATCTCTCCGAGGCCACCGCGGCCAACTTCATGATCGTGCGCCATGGATGCCTGATCACCCCACCGGTATACGCCAACCTGCTTGAGGGCATCGTCAGAAAATCACTGATCGAACTGGCCGCCGGGATTGGCATTCCGGTCGAAGAGAGACAGATTGACCGTTCCGAGCTGTATTTCGCGGACGAGGCCTTTTTCTGCGGTACCGGCGTGCAGATGGCCGCGGTGAGCAGTATCGACCACCGGACCATTGGCACTGGACAGAAAGGACCCGTGGCGCGACAGCTCGGGGATTTGTTCCATTCTGTCCTGATCGGGGAAAACCCGGATTTCCAGCACTGGCTGACCCCGGTTTACGTGTAGCGGTTCGAACCGCATGGGCCGCCGGTTCATCGACATGGCAGGCCGGACTCCGGCCGTTGTCACCTGTCCGGCTCCCATCCCCTCCCGGTTACCTGGTTGCGGGTCAACCAGAACCCATGGTTTCGGTGGGCACCGTCCATGGAGAAACCGGTTGGCCCCATACCCTTTGGCCCGAACATCTTGCGCGGACAAAACGCCGCCGAATTCCCTGGATTTCTGAAATTCCAGTTCAGTTTTGGTCCAATTCCCATCCTTTTTAGTGTTACACTGCGATCTGGAACTTTTCATAGAACTGCCATATTTCAAATTCATTAACATCTTATATGCCGGAGAATCGTGATGACTCAAGCAACCAAAAAAAGCAGGAAGAAAGCTTTCAACAAGGCTTATGAATCCCAACTGAAACAACTGCAAATCGAACTCATCAAGCTACAGGAATGGATCAAGCACAAGGGTCTGAAAGTAGTGGTCATTTTTGAAGGCCGGGATGCGGCCGGGAAAGGCGGGACCATCAAGCGAATCACCGAATCACTGAACCCGAGGATCTGCTCGGTGGTCGCCCTTCCAGCTCCCACGGAAAGAGAAAAAACCCAATGGTATTTTCAGCGGTACGCAGCGCATCTGCCCGCGGCGGGAGAAATGGTGATACTGGACCGGAGCTGGTACAACCGCGGTGGAGTGGAGCGTGTCATGGGATTTTGCACGGAAGACGAATATGAAGAGTTTATGCGAAGCTGCCCGGAATTCGAACGAATGCTGGTCCGCTCTGGAATCAAGTTGATCAAATACTGGTTTTCGGTCAGTGACGAGGAACAGGAAAAACGTTTTCAGGGGCGTTCCGACGATCCGACGAAAAGATGGAAACTCAGCCCGATGGACCTGGAATCCAGGAAACGCTGGGTTGAATACTCCAAAGCCAAGGACTTCATGTTTGCCCATACGGACATCAAGCAAGCCCCCTGGTACGTGGTCAATTCGGACAACAAGAAACATGCCCGGATCAACTGTATCTCCCATTTGCTGAGCCTGATTGACTACGAGGACCTGACTCCCGGAGAAATCCATCTGGATGAACGGCCGCCCATTGAAAAGAATTATGTTCGCCCGCCACTGGACGACCAGAATTTTGTCACCGAGGTCTTTCCCGGAAATACTGAATAGTCACTCACCATCCCCGCCTGTTTTGAATCAGCTTGCCGGTGCGGGTACGCAAAACCGCCGGGGATTGGGCAGACCTGCATACCGTTGAAAAACCATACGTGAGGCCGATATGCTAAAAAGAATACTACTTCCGACCATCCTCCTGATCCTTGCCTACGGTTTCTGGGTCAGCCCGGATTTCAAGGAAATCGCCGCAGGAGTTTCTATTTTTCTCTTTGGCATGCTGTTTCTCGAAGCCGGGTTCAAGGCCTTCTCAGGCGGCATACTGGAGAAGGTGTTACAGAAAACCACCGACAAGACCTGGAAAAGCCTGTGTTTCGGCATCGTCTCCACGACGATCATGCAATCCAGCTCGCTGGTTTCGGTCATCACCATCTCGTTCATCAGCGCCGGGCTGATCACGCTGGTCGCCGGCATCGGCATCATTTTTGGCGCCAATATCGGGACCACGACCGGAGCATGGCTGGTGGCGGCATTTGGCCTGAAAGTGAAGATCTCGGCCTATGCGATGCCCATGCTGGTCTTCGGCATTGTGCTCTCCTTCCAGAAATCCCGTTACCTGAAAGGGATCGGATCCGTCCTTGCCGGACTCGGTTTCCTGTTTCTCGGGATCCATTACATGAAAGAGGGATTCGAGGCATTCAAGGACAGCTTCGATCTTGCCGCGCTGGCCGTGGGTGGTTATCCGGGATTGTTCCTGTTTGCGGGAATCGGTGCCGCGGCCACGGTGGTGATGCAATCCAGTCACGCCACCCTGGTATTGATCCTGACCGCGCTCGCCGTTGGCCAGATCACCTATGAGAACGCGCTGGCCCTGGCGATCGGAGCCAATGTGGGAACAACGATTACGGCGATCATTGGCTCCTTGAGCGCCAATGTCCAGGGAAAACGGCTGGCAGGCGCCCACCTTATTTTCAATGTCGTGACCGGTGTCATTGCGATCCTGTTCATCGGGCAGTTTGTCTGGGCAGTCGATTCCTTCAGCGAGGCAGTAGGGATTGCTGCGGACAACTACACCATGAAACTGGCTGTATTCCATACCTTTTTCAATATCACGGGCGTACTGGTGATGGTTCCCCTGATCCATCGGCTCGGAGACTATCTGCACAAGTATTTTCCCGACCAGAGTACCGATGTCGTCGAACCGATGTACCTGAACGAGTCTGCGATTGAATTCCCGGAAACGGTATTGTCCTCGGTCAGAAAGGAAACCTGGAACCTGTTCGACTCGGGATTCGAGTTGATCGCGCATGGAATGAACTTGCACCGCAAACAGGTCCTGGGCTCTGACGACCTTGCGAAAACCATTGACGAGGACCGGGAAATCCATGAATTTGATATGGACGACCTCTATGCCAGCAAGGTGAAAGTGCTGTACAGCTCGATTATCGAGTTTATCTCATTGTCCCAGTCACATATTCCATCGGTTTTCTCCGAAGAGCTGTACCGGCTGCGAAACGCCGCATCCGAAATCGTTGAAAGCGTGAAACACACCAAGCACCTGCGCAAGAACATGTCGGTATACATGCTGTCCGACAACGAGGATATGAGAAAGGAGTACAACAGGATACGACTCAAGCTGGCCATTATTTTCAGGGAGATTTATCGGTACCGGGAGGAGGATTTGGAAAATCCAATGGCTGCGCTGGACCTGGATGAGCTCAAGGCTGAAGCCAGTGCCGCCAAGGAAAAACTGGACGCAGAGATCAGTTCTTTACTGCAGTCCGGCGCCATCACCCCCTTGATGGCCACTTCGCTGCTGAATGACTTCAACTATTCCGATGAAATTGCCAGGAATCTGCTTGACTGCGCCCAGGCCCTGTTCGCATCCCACGCGGACCTGGTTGCAGAAGCCGCACAGGAAGTCATCCTGGATGAAGAGGAAATAGAAAGCCTGGCGAAAACCTCATGAACCGGCCGGCTCCCTGCCCTGTCAGGCCATACCCACTTGGAGAGAATTTGCAATGAAATACAAGACGCTCAGAAACAGATTCGAGAAATTGATCCGCAAACAGGACCAGGGAAAAAAAGTCAAACCAAAGAAGGTGGCAAAACTTCAGGGAAAGCTGCTGGAGAAAAAGAGTGATATTGAAAACCGCCTGCAAAAGGACCTTGCCCCGGAGAAGCGAGAGTCACTGAAAATCAGGCTGGGCGTGGTCAATGCCCATCTCAACAAGCTGGAAAACCTGTAGAGCGAAGCCCGCTGCCATCCGGGCATGGCTGGTTTGGTTCCGGGGTGACCATGCAGGCGGTCGGTTCAACCGGTTCGGTTGAACGCCCTGCAGGCATCATCCAACCCGCGTACGGTCTCTTCCAGGTCCTGCTCGGTGTGCACAGCGGAAACGAAACGACGGACACCGGGCAAGACATATTGCCCCTGTTTCATCAGCCCGGTGTCCAGCCGGCGCATTGCCGCCTGGTCGCTGTTCAGCATATCGGACATGTTCTCAGGGGTTTTGTCCATAAACAGGATCTGCCAGAGTGACCCGGTATTTTCAACAATGGCCGGTATGGCGTATTTATCCAGCACCTGCTGGCAGGCCCGGCACAGCTCATCGGCATACTGGTTCATTCTCCGGTAGCACCCGTCCCGGGACAATTCGTCAAGCATCGCCAGCGTGGCCGCCGATGCCACCGGATTGCCGTGCAGGGTACCATTGAGGTACGTGTACCCGTCCTGACCCCTCTTGCCCGGGTCCGCAAGATCAATGATTTCCGCCCTGCCTGCAATGCACGAAAGCGGCCCGCCGCCGCCCACCACCTTGCCATAGGTCGCCAGGTCCGGCCTGACATCAAACCAGTCCTGCCCCCCGCCATAACCCAGGCGGAAGCCGGTCACCACCTCATCCAGAATCAGCAGGATGTCATGGTCATCACAGATTTTTCGCAATCCGTGCAGGAATCCGGGTTTTGCCGGAATGATGCGCTGGACGGGTTCAGCAATGATGGCAGCGATCTCACGGCCGTGCTCCCGGACAATGCCCTTCACGGCCTCCAGGTCGTTGTAGGGCGCAACCAGCATCGTCGAGACGGTCGCCGCCGGCTGGCCATGGGAATCCGCCTGCCCCTGGGGATAATGCCCGGTTTCCCGGGGAAAGGTACTGACGATGGCGTAATCATGGTTCCCATGATACGCTCCTTCAAACTTCAGTATCTTGCTCCGGCCGGTGTATGCGCGCGACAGGCGCATCGCATAGGCGGTGGCTTCAGACCCGGTCGTCGAATAGGCGATTTTTTCCGCACAGGGAATATCCCGCACCAATCGTTCCGCAAGCCGGATGGCGACATCGTTCAGCGAACCGAACATATGTGCACCCCGGGCCATTTGCTCCTGGGATGCCCGGATCACGGCGGGATGCGAATGACCCAGAATCAGCGCCCCGGCCCCTCCGACATAATCGATATATTCCTTTCCATCCACATCCCACATGCGGGAACCCTGGCCGTGGCTGTAGATCAACCGAATATCCCTGGCGAGGGAGTAACCGCCCAGGCCGGCTCCCGGCAGGGTGGATTCCGCCATCTCGAACAGGCTTTGTGAAACTGGTTGCGTTTCAGTGACCTCCATTGACGACCGACCCCTGTTCCCGTCTCCCGTTGTCTGGTTGCTTTTCAGTTGCATTCCCTTCCCCCGCCGACTGCCTTGATCACTTCCGGACCTGGCCAGCCGGGGTGGCCGTTGCAATGGAAGCCATGCAGCACAGGGCATGATTCAGGTTGTGCAACCGGTCAACCTCCGTTGCCCGGACCATCCACCGAGGCACGCAGCCATTGGTGCAGGATCGATATGGGCCGTTCGTTGTCAATGCCGCCCTTCGGGTCAAGGATCAGGGGTCCGGGGCGGTATCCCATGGAACGCAACCCGCGTTGCACATTCTGCAACAGGGCCAGGTCCTCGGCAAAGGTGGTCTCCCGGTCCAGGTCAATGACTTTCCGGAGCGTTTCGTCGACCTCCCCATCCCCGGAATACCATCCCCGGTGCACCCTCACATCATCCACGGCCAGGGGCCGCCAATGATACGTATTGACCACGCCGCCCGGGTACACCTGGAAAGACATGGAAGGCCACAGATAAAAGCTTCCATAGTCGGAACCACTCACGTCATACCAGGCTTCTTCACTCCGGGTGGCCAGGGAGGTATGGCTCAACACCTTTCCTTGGCCGTAGGGGGCAATGTTGTATGACCCGGGATCAATGACCCCCTTCGCAAAATCTGCATGAGCCACCTTGCAGTGATAACACTCGTTATAGTTCTCCACGGCCGCAAACCAGTTGCATTTTTCATCGGCGGTGTATTCATGGGCGAATGCCCGCATTTCAATGTCCGGGCACAGTGCCAGAATACCCTCTTTCGCCCCCGGATAGCACTTCGCCATGGATTCGCAGTCACGGTCCAAGTTGACGAACACAAAACCAAGGAACTCTTCCAGCCGAATTCCCGGTATGTGAATCTTTCCGGCATCAAACCCCGGCACGGACCGGGAATTCGGCGCACCGATCAGCTTGCCATGAAGATCATAGGTCCAGGCATGGTAGGGGCAGGTAATCCTGGGCCGGTTGCCACTGCCCTCCACCAGTGGATGGCCGCGATGCTGGCAAACATTGTAAAAAGCGCGGAGTTTTCCATCATCACCCCGGATAACGAAGAGGTCCTGGTCGAAAATTGAAAAGCTGAAAAAATCACCGGGGCGGGGTACCTGGCTGACGTGACAGGCCAATTGCCAAGTTTTGAAAAAAATTTCCGTTTTCACCCGTTGATAGACCACGGGGTCCGTAAAATACCTGGCTGGCAGGCCTCTGACAGGCGGCAATACAGGCTCTTGGTACATCTATACCCTTTCAGTCCGATCGATCATCATGGCACTCAATTCACCGGTACAATCCTGACAGCAATGCGCGGCTGATCCTGGAAACAACCCTTGTTGCCGCCCCCTCCAGTACAATACCTATTCATTCAATTCTTAATTCAATTCTGCCTGAACGGATACAGATTGGATTACCGCCTGAATCCGGACTATAGTACAGCAACATCGGCATGAAAACCCTCTTCAACCCTGTATTTTTTATTTTGACCCAGTCCAAATACCATTTGCAAGAAACCCGGCACAGGCCAAATGATTTCCGGTTCCGGGGGGTTCCATGAATCGGCCCTTGCAGGTCCTGTCCGACCACACACCCATTGATGAAGTGGCGATTCGTGCCCATCGCATGGGTCGTATTCGCGAACTTCTGGCCGGAAAAGACTGCGCGGGAATCGTTCTTTTTGATCCCGTCAACATCCGCTATGCCAATGGTTCACGGAACATGCAGGTGTGGACCATGCATAACTTCTGCCGTTATGCCTTCATTGCCACCAACGGGCCGTCGGTCATGTTCGAACTGCCCACCGGGTATCACCTGCTCCAGGGACTGGAGACGATTGATGAAGTGCGGCCGGCTTGGTCGCTGGACTACATGGCGGTCGGCGACCGTGCCGCTGAAATCGCGGGTCGCTGGGCCAAAGAGATGCTGGACCTGATTCTCAAGCATGGCGGCGTCAACCGGCGCCTGGCGATTGACCGGTTGGATGCCGGGATGGCCCATGCCCTGACCGGCCTCGGGATGGAACTGCTGGATGGCAAGCCAATGCTCGAAAGAGCACGCTCCATCAAGTCACTGGAGGAGATTCGTGCCCTGAAATTTTCCCTGGGGACATGCGAAGCCGCCATGCATGAGATGCGGGCACAGATACAACCCGGGATGAGCGAACAGGAAGCACTCGGCATACTGATCCAGGGCAGCGTCCGGCGGGGTGGCGAATATCCCGAAACACGGTTGTTGACCTCCGGTCCCCGGACCAACCCATGGTTCCAGGAGACTTCCAGCCGGATCATGGAAGAGGGAGAGCTCTTGTCATTCGATACGGACCTGGTCGGCCCCATGGGGTTTTACAACGATCTATCGAGGAGCTGGATTGTCGGTGAAACCCGGCCAACGGCCGAGCAAAGGGAACTCTATGAGATCTCCAGGGCACAGCTGGAAACGAACATCCGTCTGCTGCGGCCCGGCAAAAGATTTCTTGAATACGCCGCCGAGGCGTATGTCCTGCCGGACAGGTACCTGGCCAACCGGTATGCGGATGTTGGACACGGATGCGGAATGGGCGTGGAGTATCCTTTCTTGTGGTACCCCGAAGACACCGACTGGGGGGCCTACGACGGGGTGTTTGAAGAAAACATGGTGGTCTGCATAGAAAGTTATGTCGGAGCCAGGAACGGAGACCAGGGCGTCAAACTGGAACAGCCGGTCTGGATCACCCGCGATGGCCCCCTTCTGCTGGCTGACTATCCCCTGGAAGACAGCTACACCGACTGACTGTCCCGTCCAAACCAGGGTCCCGGCGGCCGTTGCAAAGGGGGGACGGACTTTGCAGGGCCTTCATCACAGGGGGATTGCCCGCACTGCCTTCCTGCCGCGTTTTCCTGTACGGGACAGCGTCCGGGGTGGTGCATTGCGTGTGGTTTACCGGGCCAGTCTCCGCACCTCGGCCCGGTCAAAGGTAAACCCGGTTCCCGGACGGTCAGGAACCACGATCTTTCCGTCCTTGATTTCCATTTCTTCGTTGAACAGCCTGGAACACCAGGGCATGTGTTCCACGGAAATGCAGTTGCTTTCCGAGGCGGCAATACAGAGACTGTGCTCCGTGAACATGTGGCTGGAGACGGGAATATCATAGGAGGCCGCCAGGGCGGCACTTCTCCGGAATTCGGTGTACCCGCCTATTCGCTGCAGGTCGGGCATGAGAATATCCGCCGCGGCCGCCTCAATGATCCTGCGCATCCCGTAACGGGTATACTCCGTCTCCCCGGTCGCCACCGGAATATCCAGTGCGGCCCGGACTTCGGCATGCCCTTTGAGGTCATGATATGCGACGGGTTCTTCGAACCATCCCAGGTTGAATTCTTCCAGTTCCCGGCCAAGACGGATGGCCTGCTTCGTGGACAGTGCCTGGTTTGCATCGGACAGCAGTTCCACCTGGTCTCCGACGTGATTCCGGATTTCGCGAACCCGCTCCACGTCATCCGCGGGATTTTCACTGCCCAACCGGATTTTCATTGACCGGAATCCCTGGCTGACGAATTCATCGGCCTCCCTCAAGCAGGCGTCCATGGATTGCGACAGCCACAATCCACCGCTGGCATAGGTGCGCACTTCTTCCCGGCAGGCGCCAAAAATCTTGTGCAGGGGCTGATTGACTGCTTTGCCGATAATGTCCCAACAGGCGGTATCCAGTGCGGACAGTGCCGCAATCGAAAATCCCTGATGGCCCATCGGGTTCATTTCGTTCCATGCACCGGTCCAGGCCGCCTCCACAAAATACGGGTTCCTGCCTTCCACCTGGTGGCGAAAACCCACAATCATCTCGTGCAATGCCCTTAATCCCACCGCGTTCAGGGTGAACGAATAGGATTCCCCCGTCACGCCCTCATCAGTTTCCAGTTCCACCAGCACGCAACCAATGCTGCGCATGTCGTGAATCGCCGTTTTGATCGGCAGGTCGAAGGGAATCTCAACCAGGGTGGTTTTCAAATGTGTTATTTTCACGAAACGAACCTGTTTTCCCGCCCACTACCCGCAACCTTCCGGCCTGCCAGGGACCCATCCATCGCACCAAAACGGGGATTGCAGCCCCATGGCAACGGCACCCATGCGCGAAGAGCGGGGGTTGCCGGCCGGTTCAGGTCTTGTAGGACGGGTCCAGCCGGTCACACCTTCTTTTCAGTGCCGGCCATTCGTACCGGCCTGGAGAGAAAGATTCATATTGCCGGCAGGACAAGGCCCAAAGGTCTTTCGTTGCGCCTTCCAGCGGCAATCCTGCACTGTGCGCCTGCACAGCGACTTCGCTCATACGAATAATGTAGTACATGTTCATAAAGGCTTCTCCTGCGGTTGCCCCGACCGTGAGGAATCCATGATTCTGCATCACCAGCACTTTGTTCTCCCCCAGGTTCTCCGCAATCCGGAATCGCTCATCCACATCCACCGACAGGCCTTCCCACGGATGGTATCCCACCTTCCCGTACAACATGGAAGAGTCCTGAATCCAGCAGGGAATGCCATCCCTAAATGCGGTGGCCGCCAATGCCGAAGGAGGATGCGCATGAAAGACAAATTTGTGGTCCGGATGGTTGAGATGGATGGCACTATGGATGATGAATCCGGCGGTATTGAGGTCCGGGGGGCCTTCGAGCACCCTGCCGTTTTCATCCACCTTGATCAGGTTTGAAGCGGTCACCTCTTCATACAGAAGGCCGAAACGATGCATCAGGAAATGATGGTCCGTACCCGGTACACGTGCGGTGATATGGTTCCAGACGGTATCGTCCCAGCCCATCATATGGGTTAACCGGAACATCGCGGCCAAATCCACCCTGACCTCTTTTTCCCGGCCACCGGCGGGGGCCACCTCCTTCACATGGAGGAGTCCTGCCGAGCCCACTTCGTTGGCAATCTCTTTGTTCATGGTGCTTCTCGCTGGTATTCGATTTCCCGCCGGTCCCCTGCAACCCCCGCGGCCCTTCCGTCCGGTCCGCATTCTGCCTTCAACTGGTTCACGGAAACTCCGGTTGCGGAATTGGAACCGTCCGGTCTGGTGCCATGACCAGGCGGCCTTGTTTCCGGCCGGACCTCAATTTGAAAACCCGGATACGGAACAGGTAAAATGGTACCATGAAAGACTGTCCCGGTATTTGGCGGAAGACGAAGTTTTACCTTGCCAACACGCTGGAAATGATGGCGTTCGCGGGGGTGAACTCGGCCGCAGATGCCGAAAGGCAGAAAGTGGTGGAGCGGACCAGGAGGCACCACCCTGTGCATTGGGGCCGTGACAGCGGTTCCGGATAAGCCCATGATGCATGTACGCACCTGCCGATTGCAGCGGCCGCCCTGCCCGGAAGGCTCTTCCTCCGCGCTGCGGGGGAGAGACGGCAAGAAAAGGACAAGGAGTACAAGGCATCTCCTGCAATCGGGGAAGGACACAAAGAGCACCGATGAGGATTCCCATTGAATTCTCCCGCGAACTCCGGCCCAGAAAAAATATATAATTATTTGAATATCAATCAAGTATAGAAGTATGCTCATGTTGATTATTGGTATGTGAGGTTCGGACTGGATGCTTTTCCGGATATGCTTCACCCGGTGAACGGGCCGAACCCGGTATCCGGGGAGCAGTTCGTGCAAGCCGGAAGAAAGCGAGAGCCGTCTGTCTGCCAGGCCGACGGATGGTTTCCGGGAATCGGGAGAGGTACAATCAGAAAGGTTCCTGTACTACAATATGCAAAAGACCGGCGGGTGCTGTACCGGAAGACCGGGTTGGTTCAACGGTCCCGTAGAATCGTTCCAGGTTTCTTTGCGGAGACCCGGGCCCCGGGTCGCCCGGCACATGCGTATCCCCGGACACTGCAACAACCCGCAAAAAGAAATGGCATGAACAAACTGTTTTCCAGCCTGGGGCGGTTTTCAGAAAATCCGGCAGAATCCTGGACCCTGCCGGGAATGTATTATTACGACCACCAGATCTTCACCAGGGAACTGGACCGCATCTTCTACCGGACATGGCAGTATGCCTGCCATGTTTCACAACTTCAAAATTCCGGCGACTACTGTGTGCGGGACATCGGAGACCAGAGCATCGTGGTGCTGCGGGACGACAATGGTGAAATCCGGGCGTATCACAATGTTTGCCAGCACCGCGCCCACCGACTGCTGGAAGGCCGGGGAAAAACCGGCAAGCTGATCACCTGTCCCTATCATTCCTGGTGTTATCGTTTGAACGGAAAACTGCATCATGCGCGGGGCAGTGAAGGCATCCGGGATTTCCCGGTGGATGAAATCCACCTTCAGGCCGTCAGGGTGGATTCCATCTGTGGATTTGTTTTCATCAACATGGACCGTGAAGCGAAGCCCATGTCTGAAGAATTCACCGGCCTGGAAGAAGACATTCTCGCCCTGGCACCCGATGCCGAAAATCTTGTTCTGGCTCATTCACAGGACTATGCGCTTGCGGCAAACTGGAAAAATTCGATGGAAAACTACTGCGAATGCTACCACTGCCCCAACCGGCATCCTTCTCTGGTCAATGGCGCACTCGATATCACCCAATACCGGATCATGACCCATCCCGGTTATCACCGGCACGTCACCACGGATGTCGGAGAAAACCAGATGTACGCCATGTCCTCCTCTCCCGGCCAGTCCACGGAGAATTTCGGAAGCTGGCTGGTCTGGCCGAACATGGTGTTCGAAGTCTACCCCGGCGGCAACCTGACCACGTTCAACCATGTCCCTCTGGAACAGGAAAAGACCCTGCAGAAAACGGAATGGTATTTCACAGGCAGCACGCCATCGAAGAAAGAGCAGG
Source organism: Gammaproteobacteria bacterium (assembly GCA_011523765.1). GTDB lineage: Bacteria > Pseudomonadota > Gammaproteobacteria > Arenicellales > Poriferihabitantaceae > WTGA01. The sequence continues at coordinate 8,217 of WTGA01000116.1, read as the reverse complement.
ATGTTATTGATTTTGTTCAAAATGTACGCGAAGAAGATATTCCGATTTGCGAAAGTGTCCAACGCGGACTGCACAGCAAGGGGTACAAACAGGGTCGTTTTGTGGTGGACCGTGACCGGACCTACATCAGCGAACACGCGGTGCATGATTTTCAGCTGAGAGTGATCAGGGCCCTCGACGAACCGCTGTAAGCCTCCACGGCATCCCGCAATGCCGCCCGGTTCACCGACCCGGGCCTGCCCGGGTGGTCCTGGTCCTGCAGGGCCGGCGGGCCCGGGCGCGGACACCGGGTTCGGGATGCGTCAGTCTGACAGATTGCCGTATACTCCCGCCATGAAAGAAGTGATCATTGTGGGGGCCGGGATCATCGGGATTTGCTGTGCCCTCGAGTTGCGCAAACAGGGCTGCGAGGTGATGCTGATTGACCGCGGTTCTCCCGGTGGAGGGGCCAGTTCAGGCAATGCAGGGGTGATCAGCACCGGTGGAATCGCCCCCTACCCGGGACCGGGGATGCTTTCCACCATGCTTCGTCTGGGGTTCAACCGGGACCCCCGTGTGAAATTTCACTGGCCGCATTTTTTTGAGCTGCTGCCCAACCTGGTACGGTTCCTGCGCCACTGCAATCACGAGTCGTATGCAAAAGGCGTCACCGCACTGAGCTATCTGCTGAAAGATGCCGTGGAACTGCACCGTGAATTACTGGAGGAATCCGGAGCCGAAACCCTGTTGAATGATACGGGCTGGCTCCGCCTCTATCGCACGGAAGAGGCCTTTGCACAAACCGCCCGGGAACGAACCAACTACGACCGGTACGGCGTGCCTTACCAGCTCCTCGGCGCCCAGGAAATCCGGGAACTGGAGCCGGATATTGCATTGGCCTATCACCGGGCGATCTGGTTGACCCGTACTCCCTCTGTGCGCAATCCCGAAAAACTCTGCCTGGCCTATTTTGACCGGTACCGGTCCCTGGGAGGCCGGTTTTCCAGTGAAAACGCGCGACAGTTGACCCGGAAGGGAAACCAATGGCACCTGGCGACCGCGGCAGGCGTGCTGGAAACCAGTGATGTGCTGGTCTGCATGGGAGCCCATTCCAACCACCTGCTTTCGACTATCGGCCTGAAAATCCCGTTGTCCATCGAACGGGGCTACCACCTGGTCTACCCACCCGCCGAGGGGAAATCCCTGGCCCGTTCTGTTCTGGATGCCGAACAGGGACTGTGCATGACGCCCATGGACACGGGAATCCGGGTCACCTCGGCAGTCAATATTGTTGCGAAGGACACGGACCCCCATTACGATCAGATACTGAATCTCGTTCCACAGATAGAACGCATCTTCCCCATGTCCAAACGAGCGGCCGACAAGCCGTGGATGGGACGGCGGCCGAGTACGCCGGACTCCCTGCCCGTCATCGGGCCCGTCCGGGCTCACTCCGGTTTGTGGCTGGCCCTGGGCCACCAGCATTTGGGATTGACAGCCGGCCCGAAAACCGGGAAGCTGGTTGCGGCGCAGATGCTGGGCAAACCGGTAGACAACGAAGCCAGCGCATTTTCGCCGGATCGATTTTGACCACAACCCATCGGGCATACCGACTTTTTTTTCAGGACCAATCTTATGAACGGCCATAAAACACCCCCCGTTGAACCCATCAGCGGCAGCGTCTTCCCGCGCTATGCCGGGCCCTCCACATTTTGCCGCCTGCCTGAATTGCGGGACGTGCCGTACTGTGATGTGGCCATTTTGGGCATCCCGTTTGATTCCGGAACCAGTTATCGCCCCGGTGCCCGATTTGGCCCCCAGGCCATCCGCCAGGCATCCCGGCATCTGCGTTACAATTTCCATCCCGCCTACAATACTGAGCCCTTCCGGGAGATCCAGGTCGCCGATGCGGGGGATGTGGGGTGCAATCCCTTCAATATCGATGAAGCCATTGAACAAATCGAGACCGCCGCGACTGACCTGTATGGCCAGGCCGATGCCATCGTCAGCCTGGGGGGTGACCATACCATTGCGGTCCCCTTGCTGCGCGCCGTCAACAAAAAGGTGGGCGGTCCCGTCGCACTGGTCCATTTTGATGCCCACCTGGATACCTGGGACACCTATTTCGGGGCCCCGTATACCCATGGAACGCCGTTTCGGCGGGCGGCGGAGGAAGGCTTGTTTCTGGACCACGCTTCTTTGCATGTCGGAATCCGCGGCCCGCTCTACAGTTCCGAAGATTTGAAGAACGATGCAGAACTGGGCTTCAAGGTGATTCACTGCGATGAACTGCAGACACACGGCGTGGACCACATCGCCGAGCGCATCCGTACCCGGGTTGACGATCACCCGCTATACCTTTCCATTGATATCGATGTACTGGACCCGGCCCATGCGCCGGGGACCGGAACACCGGAAATCGGAGGACTTTCCAGCCGTGAACTGGTGAACATTCTTCGAGGATTACAGGGACTCAACCTCATTGCGGCGGACATTGTAGAGGTTGCGCCGGCGTATGATCATGCCGAACTGACTTCCCTGGCCGCCGCGACCATCGCCTTTGAAATGGTCAACCTGATCATCTGTCGGTCACTGTGACCCTCCTCGTCCGAAAGGTGGCCGTGGAGGATTCGGATGCGGTGAACGGAATCGCCAACTGGTACATCGAAAACACCGCAATCAATTTTGACCAGGCCGCCTGGTCCGCCGGGAGACGGCGGACCTGGATAGAAGATTTCATCCGCCCGGATACCCCCTACCACCTGCTGGTTGGATGGTCCGGCCACACCATTGTGGGGTTCGCCTGCAACACCCGCTTCCGGCCAAAAGCCTCGTACGACTGTTCAACGGAAACCACCGTGTATGTGGACCACAGGCATCATTCCCTGGGCTATGGCCGCCTGTTGTATGAATCACTGCTCAGCCGGGTGGCTGACGAGCAGTTCCACCGTGCATACGCTGTCATCACCCTGCCCAATCCTGTGTCGGTCCAATTGCATGAACGGCTGGGATTCGGGTGTGCCGGTGTATTCAACGAGATGGGGCGGAAATTCGACCGGTACCACAACGTTGCGATCTATGAAAAACGTCTTCAGGCGAACCCGGTACGGACCGGTATGCCGGATTGATCCGGCCCTCAAGACTCTTCCATACCCGCCCCGGAACCGCCAGGACCCTGCCGGTATGGACCGGTGCAGCACCGGGAGAACCGGGTACCTGTTGGCATCTCGGGTTATAATCGGGCGAATTCAACTGGTGCCTTGAATATGTCCCGCCCAAGCAACCGCGAACCGGATGAAATGCGCCCGGTTTCCATCATCCGGAAATTCACCAAACATGCCGAGGGCTCTGTGCTGGTCAGTTTCGGCGACACCCAGGTGCTGTGCACCGCCAGTACCGAGGAAAGAGTGCCTTTCTTCCTGAGAAACTCCAAGCGTGGATGGGTCACTGCGGAGTACAGCATGCTGCCACGGTCAACCAACACCCGGACCCCCCGGGAAGCCGCACGGGGCAGGCAATCCGGCCGGACCCTTGAAATTCAGCGCCTGATCGGCCGTTCATTGCGCGCCGCGGTGGATTTGTCAGCGCTTGGGGAACGCACCATCACCATCGACTGCGATGTCATTCAGGCCGATGGCGGCACCCGGACGGCATCGATCACCGGTGCCTACGTCGCACTGTGCGATGCCCTGAAATGGCTGGAGGAGCAAAACAGGGTAAAAACCAGCCCCGTACACCGTTCGGTGGCATCGGTATCGGTGGGAGTATACCAGGGTGAAGTAGTCACCGACCTCGACTATGCCGAAGACAGCAACGCCGATACGGACATGAATGTCGTCATGGACAGCGAGGGAGGGTTGATTGAAATCCAGGGAACTGCCGAAGGGAAACCGTTTTCCAGAGGCATGGTAAATGAAATGCTTGACCATGCCCACGCGGCCTGTATGATACTGTCTGAAAAACAACAACAGAGCCTGGCAGAACGTTAATCTCCCTTCCGCCTGCCGGTCTCCCGGCCATCTTCGGCAGTTTGCCGCGAAGGCTGTCCCGGATATCCTGACCCCTGATCATCGGCTCATGAAAATGGTACTCGCCACCAGCAACCCGGGCAAGCTGGATGAATTTCGTGCGTTGATCGGACACGGCCGGCACGAACTGACAACCCAGGGAGAACTCGGGGTGGAAGATGCCGAGGAAACCGGCATCACCTTCACTGAAAACGCCCTGATCAAGGCAAGGCACGCAAGCCGGCATACCGGCTTGCCCGCCATTGCCGATGATTCCGGGCTGGAGGTGGATTTCCTGGGCGGACGGCCCGGTATCTTTTCCTCACGCTACGCCGGCGACCACGCAACCGACCAGGAAAACATAGACCAGTTGCTCCAGGAACTTCAGGGGGTTCCCATGCACCGGCGCACTGCCCGGTTCCGGTGTGTTGTCGTCCTGGTGACCCAACACGATCAACGGGACCCGGTGGTTTGCCATGGGGTCTGGGAAGGGAAGATCGCGGTGGCTCAATCGGGTGAAAATGGATTCGGTTACGACCCGGTATTCATTGCCGGCGGTCTGGGTTGCACGTCCGCCACACTTGCGCCGGAAATCAAAAACACCGTCAGCCACCGTGCCCATGCGCTGGCCCGGCTGAAGGCCTACCTGGATCATGGAACCCCTCTCACTGAATCACCGGAATAGTCCGCCCACCGTGACCAACCCGCCTGCACCCGGACGGACTGGCACGATAGTGTATACTGTGTACTGGTCAGATTCGTTGAAATACCATGCCTCCACCGACCCCCTGCAGCAAACCCTGCCGGCCGGGTACAGCCGCGGAAAGTGCCGGGCATTCTTCGGCATGGGCCCCCAACAACCCCCCCTTCACCAGGACGGCATACGGCCGGGTGGAGGGAGCACGTCACCCTGATGGATTTGCCGATGCACCTTGATCCGCTAGTCACTTTCCACGGCCGCAAAGGGCCGCTGCTGCTCGTGATCGCCGATGGCGTTGGTCTGGCACCCAGTGGGCCAGGCAATGCACTCTCCCTGGCCAATACCCCCGTCATGGATGCATTGATTGCATCCAGGTACAGCACCCGGCTCCATGCCCACGGTACCCATGTCGGACTGCCAACCGATGACGACATGGGAAACAGCGAGGTCGGGCACAATGCACTGGGAGGCGGGCAGATTTATGACCAGGGGGCCAAACTGGTCAATTCAGCGTTTGAAAGTGGCCGCATTTTCGAAAGCAGGGGTTGGCAGGAAATCGAGTCAAGAGGCCAGCGGGGAAACACCATCCACTTTCTCGGTCTGCTGTCCGATGGCAATGTCCATTCCCATATCGGGCATTTGCTCCGATTGCTGCAGCGATGCCGGGATTGCGGCATCCGGTCCGTCGCCATCCACACCTTGCTGGATGGCCGTGATGTGGCCCCGAGATCCTCCCCCCGTTACCTGGGCCAGCTGCAGGAAAGACTGGATGAAATCAACCAAACGAGCGGGTTTGAATACCGGATAGCCAGCGGTGGGGGCCGCATGGTCATCAGCATGGACCGGTACGAGGCGGACTGGGCGATGGTTGAGCGCGGTTTCAAAGCCCACGTATTCGGCGAAGTGGACGCCAGGGGACGCCGGGTCGGGGATGCGCTCAGCGAAGTGGAACGTCAACACGCCGCAGACCCTGACCTGTCCGACCAGTACCTGGCGCCGTTCGTCATAGCCAATGAATCCGGTCCCGTCGGACCGATGAAAGATGGCGACGGGGTGGTGCTGTTCAATTTCAGAGGGGACCGGGCCATTGAAATTTCCCAGGCCCTGGAAAGCCCGGCATTCCCCCATTTTGATCGCGGCGAATTTCCGGAAATTTACTTCTGTGGAATGCTGCAGTACGACGGCGACCTGGACGTCCCGGCGAACTACCTGGTGGAACCGCCGGCCATAGAACGCACAATGGGTGAATTCATGTGTGCGGAAAAAATGCCTACGTTCGCGGTCAGCGAAACCCAGAAATTCGGTCACGTCACCTATTTCTGGAACGGGAACCGGTCCGGCTATCTTGACGAATCACTGGAAACATACATTGAGATTCCCTCCGACAATGTCCCTTTCGATACCGCTCCCGAAATGAAAGCGGTTGAAATCACCGATGCGACCATTGCCCTCCTCGAATCGGGAACCTATCGATTTGGCCGAATCAACTATGCCAACGGCGACATGGTGGGACATACCGGCAATATTCCCGCCACGGTCAAGTCACTGGAATGTCTCGATCAGTGCATGGGGCGGCTCATTGATTCCATCACCCGGGAAAAGGGCATTCTCATCTTTACGGCGGACCATGGGAATGCGGATGAAATGTTTGTTGAGAAAAACGGGGAGCGCATACCGCGGACCTCGCACTCATTGAACCCGGTCCCCTTTGTCATTGTCGACAGCACCGATGATGAAAGTTACCAGTTGACCCCCCCTGCCGGCGGTGGCGGGCTCGCCAATGTGGCGGCTACCGTATTCAACCTGCTCGGCTACCAGGCACCGGGAGATTACGAGCCATCCCTCCTCTCCCTGCCACAGGAACCCATCCGATATCCCCTTTTCAGGGGGCGTGTCGTCAACCTGGGCCTTGAAACCACCCATCTTCCCAATCAGGAGATGGTAACCATGGAAGTCGTGAGACATTCAGGCGGGGCGGTGATTGTGGCGATGGATAATGAAAGCAATCTTTGCGTTATCCGCCAGTTCCGCGTCCCTGCAGGCTGCTGGATATGGGAATTTCCGGCGGGCATCCGGGATGCCGGTGAAAGCCCGGAAGAAACGGCAAAGCGTGAACTCAAGGAGGAAACGGGCTGTACCGCCATGCACTGGAAGGCCCTGGGCTCGATCATCACGACTCCCGGGTTCTCCGACGAACGGTTATATCTGTATTTCGCATCGGAACTTGACCAAGGCGATACCGAGCCGGAACCCCATGAGTGTATCGAGGTGCACTGGCTGCCGGTGAAGCGGATTGCAGCCATGATCCTGGAGGGGGAAATGGACGATGCCAAAAGTATCGCTGCTTTCCATCGATCGGAAAAAATGGGGTTACTGGACTGACGACACCACTGAAGGACCCCGAAGAGCAGGATGCCCGGCCCTGGACAGGTGTTCATCCTGATGCCTGAAGGAACCCCGGTTTGCGCTTCGAAGTGGAGGCGGGCCCGTTGGAAGGCGAGATGATGGACCCCGATACCGTAACCCAGGGCGAGGCTCCGGGCGGGCAACCGGAACCACCATGCGGAATTCCGGTGCCGGGGACCACCCACATGGAAAGACTCTCCGGATGGCGTCCCTCCATGGCCTATCCGACAAAGGGGACGGGTTCCCGCGTATAATCACCGGGCAGGACAAGGCATTCCGCCGCCCGGTCCTGGCTTTGAATCCGGACCAGCCGCGTCACGATCCCCTCCCTGACCGAGTGAATGAGGACAGGCAATCCTTCGGAATCCGGTTTCAGCCCCCTGGGGACCACCACCCCCAGGCCTGACAACAGGCTGCCTGCCCGGCTCAGCAACTCGTTCCCGAAGAGGTAAAGAGCATGCAAGGTCTCGTAATGGGTGCCCAGTACAGACAAACCGGGCCGCGACGACATGCACATCTCCATTTCCAGCATGCCGTCGCGAAATTGCCGGAACAGGGTGCATTCGATCTCTCCCACTGTCATCGTCTCACGGGGACCCCCGTCGACAACGACGGTATCGCCCGGATCTTCCGTAAAGCCGAGGGTCTGCAGCAAGTCCGCCAGCACTCCCTGCTGGGTCTCGGCAAAACGGGAGACCGACTCGACCAGCGATGCGGCTTTGTCGATCACCGCCTGGTCGATGTGGTAGTAACTCCGGTCACGATGATTGAGAATGAAAAGTGTCCGGGTCGAGGCGTCAAACAGCAGGTCCTTCCGGGGGTCCCCGCCGACCTGTTCAATACATATTTTCCGGTCCTGCAGCCGTGCCTGCTGGAGCAGGCGGTTGCCGTTGTCCTCAATGATGAAATCGATCACCCTGCCCGCTTCGGCCCAACTCCATTGCGCGGGCGACAAGACCCCCAAGCCCAGCACACACCCTGTCACGATTCCCTTTTTTATGGGAATTATATACTTCACTACGCACAACCGGTTCCGTATACATTTTGACGGTTCATCGGGGTAGCCAACATCGCTAACGCCCCTCCTCGTCCAGATGCCCCAATCCCGGAGGCCAGTATATTCAA
>WTGA01000129.1 GCA_011523765.1 Gammaproteobacteria bacterium | reverse complement strand
AGATGCTTCGGCGGTATACGCATCTGCGAACGGAGAACCTGTCTGAGAAAATTGCGTTGATATGATTTTGAAGATACGCCATAGAGCCCTCTCTCCAGATTCCCCGGGATTTGATTCACCCTGCAGGGCAGTGAGGCATGGGAGTTGCCCCTGAACGTCCCGTGTCAGGCGTTGTTGATATTTGATGCAGAATTTCCCGAGGATATTTTTTCGTTGACGGTACTCGCAATCACGCTGGGAGGATGGCCGGGGGCTGGTGCGGTTGGGGATGGTTTCGACATAGAGGGACATGGCAATCCTGCATGGAGCAATCACTCCCGCTTCAAAGGACACAAATAACCCTGCAAACCCAGTTGCAACGGTTTACGGGGTATACTCAGGGAAATTACGTTGTGAAGTTGGGACTAAAGTCTACACTGGGCGCTGGATTGCTGAACCCCCAACGAGTATTTTGTCCACACTGAGAAAAATGCCTGACACAACAAGGAAAAATTCCGAAATGTCCTGAGTCGGTACAATTCTTTGTTGAGATGAATCCAGTTAGTATATTCTCAGTACAACTGAAAGCTGTTCCGAATCTGAGGTTTACCGATGGCAGAAACCAAATCGACGACCCTGACTGTTCGCGTTCATCCAGAAGTGAAAGAGGGACTTCGGACCGCCGCTGAGCAAGAGCGGCGCAGTCTGGCAACATGATCGAGGTGATGATTCGCCACTACTGTGATCAGGCAGGGGTGTGTATCACGGAAACGGGCAATGGAAACAAAGCCGGGCAGGCCGGTTGAGCAGTTCCCACACGAAAAAGACCATGAGCGCAAACAACAACCAACTCGAAGACCGTCTCTGGGACGCTGCCGACGAGCTGCGAGCCAACTCCGAGCTGAAGGCATCGGAATACTCCATCCCGGTGCTGGGGATGATTTTCCTGCGCTATGCGGACGTGAAGTTCGCCGACGCCGAGAAGCAGATCGGTGAGCAGGGCAGTGGTCGCCGCCGCACCACGGTCGGCAAGGAGCGGTATCAGGCTATGGGTGTGCTCTACCTGCCCGAGGCGGCGCGATTCGGCAACCTGCTCAAGCTGCCCGAGGGGGAGAACATAGGAAAGGCCATAAACGACGCCATGCGGGCCATCGAGCAAGAAAATCCCGACCTCAAGGACGTGCTGCCCAAGACCTACAACCGGCTGGAGAACGCCACCCTGGTAGAACTGCTCAAGCTGATGGGTTCCATCCCCATGGACATCGAGGGTGACGCCTTCGGCAAGATCTACGAATATTTTCTCGGCAAGTTCGCTATGACCGAGGGGCAGAAGGGCGGTGAGTTCTACACCCCCACCAGCATCGTCAAGCTGATCGTCGAGATCATCGAGCCCTTCCACGGACGAATCTTCGACCCGGCCTGCGGTTCCGGCGGCATGTTCGTGCAGTCCGCTCGCTTCGTGCAGGAGCACAAGAAAAATGCCGCCGCCGAGATCAGCGTTTATGGCCAGGAGAAGGTGGCCGAGACGGTGCGCCTGGGCAAGATGAACCTCGCGGTGCATGGTCTCGCCGGCGACATCCGCCAGGGCAATACCTATAAGGAAGACCTGCACAAATGCCCCGGCAAGTTCGACTTCGTGATGGCCAATCCGCCCTTCAATGTGGACCAGGTGGACAAAGAGCAACTCAAGGATGACCCGCGCTTTCCTTTCGGTATGCCCCGGGTGGACAACGCCAACTATCTGTGGATTCAGAACTTCTATAGCGCCCTGGGCGCCACCGGTCGGGCCGGGTTCGTCATGGCCAACTCAGCTTCAGATGCACGCGCCTCTGAGCTGGAGATTCGCAAACAACTCATCGAGGCGAAAGCGGTCGATGTGATGGTGGCCGTCGGCTCCAACTTTTTCTACACCGTCACGCTGCCCTGCACCCTCTGGTTCCTGGACCGGGACAAGCGCGGCACCGGGCGTGAGGATACTGTGCTGTTCATCGATGCCCGCCACATCTACCGACAGATCAAACGCGCCCGCCGCGATTTCGAGCCGCACCAGATCGAGTTCCTCGCCAACATCGTGCGGCTCTACCGGGACGAGGATCCGGAGGACCAGCACGCTAGCGCCGGGATACTGGCCGAGAAGTTCCCGGAGGGTGGCTATCAGGATGTGCCCGGCCTCTGCAAGGTGGCAAGCATTGAGGAGATCGAGGCCCAGGGCTGGAGCCTCAATCCTGGCCGCTATGTCGGTGTGGCGGCGCGGGAGGAAGATGACTTCGATTTTTTTGAGCGGCTTGAGGAGTTGAATGAGGAACTGGAGATACTGAACAGCGAGGCTAGGGTACTGGAGGAAAGGATTGCTGAAAATGTCGTTTTGCTTATGGAAGGTGCTACGTAGTGACAACAATCAATTCCGAATGGAAAACTGTTCGTATCGGCGATTTGGGGGATGTTGTAACGGGTGGAACACCATCAACCAAGAAACCGGAATTCTTTGGTGACTTGTATCCGTTCATAACACCAACGGATATGGATTACTCTCTCAGGCATATAGAAACAGAACGCTTCCTATCGGATAAAGGGAGGCAAAACCAAATTCGCAAGCAACTTCCTGCTGGTGCGGTCTGTTTCGTTTGCATTGGGACAATTGGCAAGGTTTGCATGACGCACTCCACTTCATTTACAAATCAGCAAATTAATTCCGTAGTTGTTGATACCAAGAGGCAAGATAGCCGTTTCGTCTATTACTTACTTTCGACATTGAAGGACAGAATTAATGGCATTGCGGCTGGTACAGCAACACCTATTGTCAATAAATCCTCATTCTCGGATGTCGAGGTTTCTGTCCCCTCAAAAGAAACCCAAGGCGGTATCGCCAGCATCCTCTCCGCCTACGACAACCTGATCGAGAACAATCTGCGACGTATCAAAATACTGGAGGAGATGGCCCAGAACCTCTACCGCGAGTGGTTCGTCAAGTTCCGCTTTCCCGGCCATGAGCACGTGCGTATGGTCGATTCCCCGCTGGGGGAGATTCCGGAGGGGTGGGAGGTTAGAAGGCTATCTGAAGTCTGCAATCTGGTAATGGGTCAATCCCCCAAGTCTGAGTTTTACAACGACGTAAGCGAAGGTTTGCCTTTCCATCAAGGCGTAACGGACTTTGGCGACAGATTCCCGACAACACGACTTTATTGCACTATGAGAAACAGACTGGCGGAAGCCGGAGACATTCTCTTTTCAGTACGTGCCCCTGTGGGCCGGATCAATATTGCTCCGACAGAAATGGTCATCGGTCGTGGATTGAGCGCCATTCAGCATTCCGCTGGATTTCAGTGGTTTGCATTTCACCAGCTTAGGGAGACATTCAAAGAAGAAGATTCAATGGGAGGAGGTACCATTTTCAAAGCAGTTACAAAAGCAGATATGCAGCGTATAGAGTTTCTTTCTGCTGATGATAAAACTCTTAGACGATTCGAGGAGATGGTTTCACCGTTTGAGAACCAAATTAAAACTCTGACAAAAAAGAACGAAACCCTCTGCCAAACCCGCGACCTCCTCCTCCCCAAACTCATCTCCGGTGAGTTGGACGTCTCGGAACTGGACATCGACATCAGGGAGGCGGCATGAGCACCCGGGTTCCGGTCAATCCCGATCTGCTCCACTGGGCACTGGAACGCGCCGGTGTAAGCGCTGATGTGCTCGCGAAAAAGTTTCCGAAACTGGACGACTGGCTAGGGGGCGAGCTTGCGCCCACCCTGAAACAACTGGAAGCCTTCGCCAAAGCGACCCATACCGCTATCGGTCTGCTGTTTCTGCCGCAACCACCGGAAGAGCCATTGCCGATTCCAGACTTTCGCTCGTTACCCGAGACTCGGTTGTCCCGCCCGAGCGCCGATCTTCTGGATACCATCTACCTCTGTCAACAGCGCCAGGCATGGTACCGGGACTACCAACGCCTGCAGGGCATGGAGGCGGTTGTTTTTGTGAGTTCTGCCTCGTTGCGGGACAAGGTGCCTCGGGTAGCCGCCGGGATCGCCAAGGCCATTGGTT
>WTGA01000061.1 GCA_011523765.1 Gammaproteobacteria bacterium | reverse complement strand
ACCCGTAGGGATAGCAGGCGTCGGTGATGTTGGACGGATCGGACCCGGCGCCAAAAGGTGGTTCCCGCTCGACAAATTCCAGTGTGGAGCCGCCCTGGAAACGGTATCCCATGCGATCCGCTTCGGGCGCGACCTTCCAGATGTCTTGGAAGAATTGATCGCCCGAGGGTTCCGTAATTCGGTGCCAGTATAGACCAGTGATAACCCGCAGTTCGGCAGGACTGCCAGGCTTGCGTCTCAGTTTCTCCGGCACAGATTTTCCATCCTGCACCGCTACACTGCCGGGGCCTACCGGCAGAACGTCTTCTGGTTGAATCCCGCGACCTTGGACGCCGCCGAGCGCTCCAATGGGATAGGTCGATCGGCTGCCCAAAGCTGGTGGCGTATCGATCCCTCCCGCAACGGCCAAATAGGCACGCGCGCCGTTGCGGATATAGTCAAAGGAGAGGACCTGCCCCGCTTTTACATTCATGGCGGTCCAGGTCTCCTTCGCCTCCCCGTCAATCTTCGGCGGCAATTCACCACCTGTAACAGCAATGGTCGTGTCTTGGGTGAATTCCAGCTCCGGACCCAGGAAGACCGCTTCAAGACCGGCGGCATCTTCGGGGTTGCCGACCAGGAGATTGGCACATCGCAGCGCAAACCGGTCCATGGCTCCGCCAATTGGAATACCCAGATGATAGTAGCCGGGGCGACCGAGGTCCTGAATAGTGGTGGCAAGGCCTGCTGAGATCACTTTAATTGACATTGAGACCCTCCAGCAGTTTGGCATTGGTGCCGTCGACATCCTTGTTGAATCCATCAAGATCGAACACGACGTCGCAGATGCGTGGTTTGAATTTGTTCGCCTCAACATCGGCGACCATCTGGTCGTATTCCTCTCGATTGATCGGCTTCCACTTGACGATGTCTCCCGGCTTGAAGAAGACCATGAAATCCTTGAGATAGCTCGTTTGCTGTGCGGGGTCGTAGATGGGCATCGGGGTGATGCCGAACATCTGGTAGCCTCCGGCTCCTCGAACGGAATAGATGCAGGAGAAACAACCCCCGTAACCAACGGTCAGCCTGGGCGTATCCGTCCGGGGTCTCAGATATTTCGGGACCTGGATTTGCCGGGGACGGTCAACCATTTGATAGAGAAACGGCAATCCAGCGACAAAACCCACCATGGAGACAAACCAGGGTGATCCCGAATGGGCCTTGATGAATTCATCCACTGTCCTGAAATCATTGATCCGAGCCGCATATTCGATGTCCGTCGCATTGGGGTCCTGGTGGCGTTCCCTAAAGCGCATCAGGGTTTCGCGGGTCCAGGGATCCTGATAGTAGACCGGGATTTCGATCACTCGGGTATTGAGTGTTGATTCCGCCTTGTCCGCATGCTCCTCCATCCGTTTCAACTCAGACATCAGATCATCCGGGTGGATTTGGTCTGGATCGAATTTGATCTGATATGAAGCATTTGCCGGACATATCTCGGCAATGCCACTGATCCCGGCTTCCCTGACTGCGTTGGTCATCGAAAGCGATTTGAAGAAGGCTTCGAGCGACATTTCCTCGCTGACCTCAACGAAGATGTGCTCATCGCCTCCAAGGGTGTATCGCGAGGTCATGATGGGCCTCCTTCCTGTTGAGCGAACTTGCTGGAATTTTGTTCGAGCCAAGGTTCCAACCACTTGGTGTGAAATTGACCCGCCCGCACGTCTGGCTCTTCCGTCAGGGCCAAAAAGAGCGGCTTGGTTGTTTTCACCTCCCCTATGCTGAGTTCCGAAACCGCTCGTTTCAGTCGCGTGATCGCTTTGTCACGGTTTTCGGCATGCACAATCAGCTTGCCGAGGAGGGAATCGTAAAATGGTGGAATCTGATATCCAGGATAAAGAAAGTGATCGAAGCGAACGCCGGGCCCACCAGGCACTTTCAGGTCTCGGACTACGCCCGGGAAAGGCATGAAATTGTTGGCCGGATCTTCGGCATTGATGCGCACTTCGATTGAATGGCCGCGCATACCGATGTCAGACTGGACGAATGAGAGCTTTTTTCCGCCGCCAACCCGAATCATTTCCGCCAGCAGATCGACTCCGGTAATACATTCAGTGATCGGGTGCTCGACCTGAATGCGGGTGTTCATTTCGATGAAATAAAATTCACCGGACCTGTCATCGAATAGATATTCGATCGTTCCGGCACCGCGGTAACTGACGGCTGCCGCCAGTGCAACCGCAGAGGAACAAAGTGCATTGCGTGTTTCCGGAGACAGAGCAGTGCAAGGCGCTTCTTCCCAAACCTTCTGACGGCGCCGTTGCAGGGAGCATTCTCGCTCAAAGAAATGCACGAAATTCCCTCCATCCCCGAGAATTTGTACCTCGACATGACGGGCGTCTTCAACAACTTTTTCAAGATAAAGTCCGCCGTCACCAAAGGCGGCTTTCGCCTCGGCAGATGCCTGTGGCGCAAGCCTGGAAAATTCCTTTTCATCATTGGCGATACGGATGCCACGGCCGCCCCCTCCGGCCGTGGCCTTGATCATGACGGGGAAACCGATTTCCTTCGCCAGACCTTCTGCTTTCTCGAAGTCTTCGAAAACGCTGTCGCTGCCGGGTATGATCGGAACACCGGCATCCTTCGCCGCCTGTCTTGCGGCTGCTTTGTCCCCCATGCGGCGGATCACCTCTCCAGAGGGACCGATAAATGCAAGTCCCGCTGCTTCAACGGCGTCGGCAAACTCTGCATTTTCTGCAAGAAACCCGTAGCCCGGATGAACGGCATCCGATCCGCTTGAGCGCGCAGCATCCAAAATTGCGCCCACACTCAGGTAGGATTTTTGTGCTGCGGCCGGACCGATCTCGACTGTTTCATCGGCCATCTGAACCGCCAAGGAACTCTTGTCCGCTTCACTATAGACCTGAACCGTCTTCAGCCCGTTTTCCTGTGCGGCCCGGATGATCCGGACAGCAATTTCTCCACGGTTGGCAATGAGGATCTTCGAAATTGACATGTCGGGTCCAGTCAAGTCTCTACCTCAGCAACGATGGTTCCCGGAGTGATGGGTTCCGCATTGTCAATCTTGAAAGCAATGATCGTGCCATCAACCTCGGAGCACACTTCATGGAAAGACTTCATTACCTCGATCAGGCCAATCACGTCACCCCTGGCAACTGGGTCCCCCTCTTTTTTGTAAGGCGGTTCATCGGGTGAGGGCTTGCGGTAAAAAATACCGGGCAGCATCGCTCTGGTCTCTTCTGTTGCCATGTTTGTATTCCTTTAATTCGTTGTACGTGTCATTTCGCGGCCATATAGTCGCTGAGTGCTGTTTTCACGCTTTCGGCAATGTCCAGCACGTTTGGCGTGTCTGAGTGGATACAGACGGTACGGGCATTCACGGCGACTTCTTTGCCACCAGTACTGACGACAATCCCGTCCTTGACTGCGCGCAACGCGCGCCGTCCCGCTTCCCGGGCATCAACGTCCTTGTGCTCTCGGGTGATGAGCAGTTTTCCGCCGTCGTCATAATCCAGGTCCGCAAAGAACTCAGGCACGAATTCCAGCCCCCGTGCCGTGTAAATTTCTTCATGCAACGTACCGGACAAACCGAAAATTGGCACCCGGAACACGTCTCCGGCGTCACATATGGCGTGTGCGATATGTTCCTGCCTTGCAGCCATGCCGTAAAGCGCGCCATGCGGTTTGAGATGTGTCAGTTCAATACTCTCGGCTTCCAGAAATCCCTTGAGTGCACCAACCTGGTAAATGATGATATTCGCCATCTCCTCGCGTTCGATTTTCATTTCCCGGCGACCAAAACCGGCAAGATCGGGAAGCGAAAAGTGTGCACCAACGTTCACGCCGTGCCGCTTCGCAAGCCGCACGGTCCGGCTCATGTGATTGGGGTCGGAACCGTGAAAACCGCAGGCAATATTGGCCTCGGTGATAAAGGGCATGATCCCTTCATCGTTGCCCATTTCGTAGAGACTGAAGCTTTCACCCATATCGCAGTTGATGTTGACCGTCACCGTTAACTTCCTCCTCAGTCTTTCAGGGATGCGACGTAGCGAAGGCGAATCTGGTCAGCGATAACGGCCAGAATCAACAGTGCACCGAGAACCACGGTCTGCAAATAGGAATCAATACGGGCGAGGTTCATTCCGTTCTGAACCAGGCCAATGAAAAGTGCGCCAAGAACCACATTCTCCAAGCGTCCGACACCACCACGCAAACTGACGCCCGCAATCACGCAGGCCGCGATTGATTGAAGCGGCATGGAGGCCCCGATATTGGCTTCACCGGTGTCGAGCCTTGCGGTAAGCAGCATCCCGGCAATCGCAGCCATTGCCGCACACAGCACATAGGTCCAGAACAAGGTCGCCCGGGTGGCGATTCCGGAAAGTGCCGCAGCCTTGATGTTGCCGCCAACGGCGTAAAAATGCCGGCCAAAGGGTGTTCGGTTCAGTACCTGATACAGGATGATGGCGATAAGCACCACCGCATAGATCGGCGTCGGAATCCCAAACAGCGACCCAAAGCCAAAAATGTCGCCAAAGGCCTGCGGCATACCATAAACTGGTGTTCCGCCTGTGAGGAACAAGGCAATCCCGAATCCGACTGATGTCATTCCGAGCGACATCATGAAGGGTGAGACGCCAAAAAAAGCGACGCCGATGCCATTGGCAACACCGATCATCGTGCCAGCCAGTATGCCACCAAGACACCCGAGAATGATTGCCAGCCAAACCAGATCGGGCATCGCTGCAAAAGCGCTCGCCATAACCAGCGCACCGACAACGGATGTCAGGGCCAGGACCGTTCCGACAGAAAGATCAAAACCCCCAGTCAACAGGCACAACATCTGACCAAGGGATACGATGGTCAGATAAACCGACTGACGCAGCACATTCATCAGATTAGGGCCACTTAGAAAATTTTCGGACATGAACGTGAAGACGGCAGCAGCGGTCAGCAAAAGGAAAGGCAAGATCCCCAGCTTCACGAAGAGTCGTTTCGGCAGATCAATATATTTGGTGTGTTTTTCAGCCATGGATTCCCAAGGACCGGTCTTCAGGCAGCCTCTCTTTCAAAGAAATGGGAGAGCACATTTGTCTCGGTTATCTCATTACCGGAAAGCTCGGTCTGGACCCGGCCCCGATAGAAGATATATGCCCGATTTGTCAGATGAAGTATCTCCGGAAGATCCGATGAAATCAGGACGATGGCCGCACCGGCTTCGCAAAGCTCCGCTATGAATTCATAGATTGCCGCCCGTGTTCCAACGTCAACGCCGACCGTCGGCTCATCGAAGATGATGAGGTCGAAATCGCGGGTCAGACTGCGGGCAAGCATTTGTTTTTGCTGATTGCCGCCCGAGAAGTGTTCCGCTGGCCGTTCAACGCGTCTGGGAGAGAGGTTCAAACGGTCTGCAAGCGTATCGACGATCCCGGCTTCGCCACTTCGGTCGAGGAACCAGCCATTGGAAAACGGCTTCACATTCAAAGACGCAAGCGCGATGTTCTCCCGAGCAGAGCGCATCATCATCAGGCCTTCCCGCCGGCGGTCCGAGGGAAGATAGAGCAGCCCCTGATCCAGCATGTGCCGGGGGGTTAAGCGTTTGGGTCTTTTTCCCTTGAATTCGACTTCACCCCCGGAGAGCTTTAGAGCTCCGAAGCAAGCTTGGCCAAAACGCGATTTTCCGGAACCGACCAGTCCCGCCAGACCAACAATCTCGCCACGACTGACTTCAATCGATACGTCCAGAATCCCACCATCGGTACTTGACAGATTGGTCGTCTTGAGAATGGTCTCGTCAGGATTGAACTTGACCGCAGGGAACACTTCACCGACGACACGACCAGTCATCAGGTGCACCAACTCGTCATCAGAGGTCGTCTTGGCATCGACTGTATCGACAAAACGTCCGTCGCGAAGGACCGTGATGCGATTGCCGATCCGGCGAATCTCCGCCATGCGATGGGTGATGTAGATGATCCCGACTCCTTGCTTCTTGAGCTTTTCGATAAGTTCAAAAAGCTGCTCGGTTTCATGGCTGGTGAGAGACGCTGTCGGTTCATCGAGAATCAGAACCAAAAGGTCTGACCGAAACGCCTTGGCTATCTCCACCATCTGCTGTTCGGCTCGTGTGAGGTGATCGACCTTGGCATTGGGGTCGATATGGAAATCGAGGCCGTCGAGTATTTGCCTTGCTTTTTCGCGCTGAAGTCTGGACTGCAGCAAACCGTGTTTGGTCTGTTCCGCACCGAGAAACAGATTCTCGGCCACGCTCATCTCCGGGATAAGTGAGAACTCCTGGAAGACCGCACTGATTCCGAGTTCGCGGGCCTCGTGCACGCTCGAAAGCGTGACCGGTTCTCCGCAAAACAGGACTTCTCCAACTGTCTGCGTATTGGCGCCAGCAAGCATGGAGATGAGGGTGGATTTCCCTGCACCGTTTTCGCCGAAGAGGATATGAACCTCACCTTCCTGGAGGTCAAAATCGATAGCATCCAAAGCTCGGATGCCGGGATAATCCCTGGTAAGTCCCACGGTTTCGAGAAGGGCACGCGCACCTTCAAGACGCGCGCCACTTTCAAGCCGATTGGGGAAATGGGCAACCATCGGCCTCAGCCGACCTGATTACTGACGACTACTCCACACGGAAAACGGGCTTGAAACCAGCCGGTGCGAGTGTGGATGTCGGATCAAAGTCCTTGAGATTGTCCTGATCGACTACATAGAGCGCAGGACCGACATGTTTATCATACTCTTTACCCTCCAGAATCCGTACCGCCTGGTCGACGGCAACGCGTCCCTGGATTACTGTTGAATCCGTCGGTGCAGCCATGATCTGACCGCGACGAATTCCCTGGTCAACACCTGGAGTGAAGTAGTAGGATGCGATCCTGATCTGATCGGATAGTCCGCGTGAACGCAGGATCGGTATGGCAGCTTCGGCGGTCACCGCTGTGCCAACAACGTAATTCAGGTCGGGATGAGCTTCGAGCGTATCTTCAACGAGCTTGGACTGCGCTTCCTTGCCGGTATCGCCATATTTTGTCTCAACGAGCTCGATATCGCTTCCTTCGATCGCCCCTGCAAAGCCCTTGTTTCCCGCTTCAACCCAGCCCGCACCTGCCGGTCCGGGGAACCAGGCCACCTTGACCTTGCCAGATCCCGAAGGATGGAGCTTGGCGAGAAATTCACCGGTCTTTGCTCCCATCTCGCCGAAAGAAACGAGAGATTTTGCAGACAGTTCGGGCGAACTGATGCCATTGATGACATCAATGACTGGCGTGCCCTTCGATCTGATTTCCTTGACCAGATTGTTGAGGCCGTCGAAGGAAATCGCACCGATGATCACGGCGTCGGCACCTGCTGCGACACAGTCTTCGATCTGTGATATCTGCTTATTGAGTTCTGTATATCCGCCGGCTTCGACAACCTGCATCTTGACACCAAGACGCTTGGCTTCTTCCGTGACGCCGTAGTCAACACCCAGCCAATAGGCATCCTTCATGTGCGGGAAGGAAACGCAGAGTTCCCAGACCCTGGATGCATTTTCGAGCGGCACATAGTCTTTGTTTGAGCGCGGGCTGTCCATGTTAAACGCCGGTTCCCAGACTTGGACCGGATACGGATACCAGTTTTCGGCCTGGGCCGATGTATATGATGCAGCAGTAAGCGCGGCCGTGGCAATGAGGCCGAGCATGAAGTTTTTCATTTCACACCTCTCTTTATGAGTTTTTGAGTTCAGCGCAGCGCCTGGCCGAAACCATGCGGCGCAAAATCTGCCTGAATCCGGGTGGCAACCTTTTCACCAGGCCAGTTTTTTAGGATACAGAGAAAGCTTTCTATTGTAAAATACGAATTAAAGTTTACTATTATCGGATTTTTCGATATATACTTGTCTGGCTCCATTGGCGGATCCGGCAGCGCTTGCACACCCGAAAGGACAGGTTAATTAAAATGCTTGGCATCCCATTCCTGACTCAAGCACCACATGACGGTTTGTTTTGGCCTATTGACCTAGGGATGACCGAAAAATATCCAAAATCCAGAAGATAGATATTGGAAAATCAGATGAAATTGTCTTTACGCCAGCTTCATTACTTCATTGCTGCGGCTGATGCCGAGCAGGTCTCGAAAGCCGCCAAGAATCTAAATGTTTCCCAATCAGTCGTGACAACGGCAATCAAACAACTGGAGGAGATGGTTGGGGCGACGCTGTTTGAGCGGCACCAATCAGGAATATCCCTGACTTATGAGGGAAACCGATTTTTGGGCCATGCCCGGCATATTATCCAGTCGGTCGATGAAGCGATCCGAATCCCAAAGCGTGCGAAAGAAGATGTCTCAGGCAATATAAATCTGGCTGTGACCTATACGGTCGCCGGTTATTTTATACCGAAGATGCTCGCACAGTTCATCCGATCCTTTCCGAACATAAAGGTGAACATGACGGAAACCCATCGGACGGATATTGAGAAAGGTCTGATCACAGGAGTCTTCGACATTTCTGTGATGCTGACATCGAACATCATCAATCATGAAAAAATAGCTCATGCAGCCTTATTGCAATCCCGGCGTCGCCTCTGGGTCAACGCCAGTCATGACTTCCTCAAGAAGCAAACTGTAACGTTGCAGGAAATTTCCGAGGAGCCGTACATAATGCTCACGGTTGATGAGGCGAGCAACACAGCACAGCGCTATTGGAACAAAACCCCCTACAAACCCAATACGATTTTTAGAACCTCCTCTGTCGAGGCTGTTCGAAGCATGGTTGCCAACGGCATGGGCGTTTCAGTTCTTTCGGATATGGTTTACCGACCGTGGTCATTGGAAGGTCGGCAAGTGGGTGTGATCGACGTCAGCGACAGTGTCCCGACCATGGATGTCGGCTTGGCCTGGGCGGCTGACCAGGCGCAGCCAGAAGCGGTCAAGAGCTTTATGGAATTTATGCATCTGTCCATGGGCTCAGATCAACCGCATATTGTGAGACATGACTGACTTTTTGCCTTCATTCGCGAAACTTTGGCACGACAAGCAGGAATGCAGAGACAACCGATTTTGCTTTTGCCAGATAGAGACGATAGAAACACTAGTCTGGTTGACCGAAGCACCCACAACCGGCAGGACGGGAATTTCGATCAAGGGGATGGCGGCCAGTTTGAACGTTGGCGCAACAAAATGGCCACCGGTTCAGGCAAGACTGCTATCATGGCCATGCTCATTGCCTGGAATTTCTTGAATAAATCACCAACCCTGTCGATACGCACTATTAGCAGAAATGTACCGGTGACAGGCCCGGGCAATACGTTATCGGTATGTCCAGGTGGTTTCGGGTGGACAGACTCTTCAAATCGTATGTGAAATCAAAGGTTTGTGATTATCGAAAAACCCTCAACCTGTACTGGAGGACCCGCCCTGATCCGATAACAACAGGGCATTTTTCAATCATCACCGGAAATTCAAGCTCGTGGACCTGACTGCCGACCCTCTTCTTCCCCTGAAAACCGCCCCACCCGATATGGCCGCGGAAGAAATCAGGTCCGTCCTGGCGCAGCACTATTCCCTGGATGGCGAACTGGAAACCCTCGGGGGAGAATGTGACCAAAACCTGCTCCTTGAGAACAGAACATCCCGTCATCTGGTGAAAATCGCCAACCCCTCCGTCCCGGACGGGTTGCTGGACCTGCAAATTCAGGCCCTGCGCCATATTGCGAATGGATACCGGGTCCCTCCTGTCCAGAAACTCATTGCAGCCAACGATGGACGGAACTGGGTTTCCGGCAAAGGCCCATGCGGAGAAAAATATCGCCTGAGGGTCTTTGATTACCTGGATGGCGTTGCGTTCTTTGAAACGCCGGAAGATCCCCGGTTAATGAAAAATCTCGGCCGGTCACTGGCCAGGCTCGATCTTTCCTTGAGAAGCTTCTTTCATCCTTCGGCAAAGTATCCCTTTGCCTGGGACGCTCAAAATGTGGACCGGCTTTCCCTGCTGGCTCCGTACGTGGACGACATCGGATCAAGGAGGGCCATCGAACAGTTTCTTGAGCATTTCACAACCCGTGTCAAACCCATGCTGACCCGTTGCCGTGCCCAGGTTGTTCACAACGATGTTTCGTTTCACAATGTCTTGACGGACCCCGGGAATCCTGCCCGGATTGCCGGTATTTTTGACTTCGGGGACATGATCTTCGCACCGTTGATCCAGGAGCTGGGGATCACTGCAGCGGAAATACCCGCAAGATGCGCCGACCCCTTGTCCCGGTGTGCTGAAATCGTTTCCGGCTACCATTCGGTCGTTCCGCTGGAAGACCTGGAATTCGAACTTTTGCCCGAGATGATGACCGCCCGCCTGGTACAGAACCTGCTGATCAGCCACTGGTCCAGAAAGGAGCTCCCGTGGCAGGACATCCGGTCCCACCTGGACGGCTGGGATGAAAGCGCACTGGCCATGTTTCGGCTGATGCAGTCGACGGATACCAGGGAACTGGGTTCCTGGCTGAAGGCCTCCTGCTGCCGGCCCCAGGGTATTGCCCAGGACGCGGACTTGCCCGAATCGACCCGGTCGCTGCTGGCCCGACGGAACAAATACCTGGGAAACGGCGGGTACGTCGCGTATGAAAAACCGCTCAACCTGGTCAGGGGGGAAGGCGTCTGGCTGTACGATACCGCCGGAACGGCGTATCTGGATGCCTACAATAACGTTCCCCATGTCGGCCATTGCCATCCACGGGTGGTGGCCGCGGTAGCGAAACAAACTGCCGCACTCAATACCAATACCCGATATCTCTACGGCGCATTGACTGATTACGCCGAACAGATAACACAGACCCTGCCCCAGGGGCTGGATACCTGCTATTTTGTCTCATCCGGCAGCGAGGCCAATGATCTGGCATGGCGCCTGGCCAAAAACTGGACCGGCAACGATGGCGGGCTGGTATTGTCGAATGCATACCATGGTGTGACGGATGCCGTATACGATTTGTCTCCGGCGGAAAAATACAATCGGGATGAAATCAAATCCCACATCGCAGAAATGGAAGCACCGGATGATTTCAGGGGTCCCTGGAAGCGGGACAACCCCGAACGAGGCATCCTGTACGCGCAGTCCTGCGCAACCGCGATCGCCCGTCTGGCTGACCGGGGACACCGGCCTGCCGCTTTTTTCATGGACATGATCATGAGCAGCAACGGTATCATGTTGCCGCCTGCAGGGTACCTGGAGGAGGTATACAGACTGGTCCACGCCGCAGGCGGGCTGTGTGTGGCCGATGAAGTCCAGTCCGGCTTCGGTCGGTTGGGCAAATCAATGTGGGGGTTTGAGCTTGCCGACATCACACCGGATATCGTGACCTTTGGGAAATCCATTGCCGGCGGTTATCCCATGGGCCTGGTCGTAACCCGGCGGGAGATTTCCGAAAAACTGGAGAAAACCTGCCAGTTTTTCAGCACTACGGGCGGAAATCCCGTTGCCTGCGCCGCTGCCAGTGCTGTCCTGGACATCGTTACTGGAGAAAACCTGACACAACATGCTGACCGGACGGGTCGCATGCTGATGTGTGGGATTCAAGACCTGGCCGAACAATCTCCAGTCATCGGGGATGTTCGAGGCGGGGGTCTGTTCATTGGAGTGGATATCATCAAGGACCCGGTCACACTGGAGCCGGACCCGGCGCGAGCGAGCAACCTTGCCAACACCCTTCGTGACCGTGGTGTACTGGTCGGGCTGGATGGAGTGGAACACAATGTGCTGAAGGTTCGTCCTCCAATGGTGTTTCGTGCACAGCATGTCCAGCTGTTCATCGACCAACTGGAAAGCGTTTTACACTGACCGCGCTGGCTTCCAGCGCCAGTGTCCACCATTCGGGCGGTCATCAACACCTGGACCAATGTTCAATTTGTTCGGTTTCGACCACCAGACCACCATCCAGACCCGGGTATTTTCGGAAAGTTGGCATACAGTCTGTATCGGCCAGTCTTCCAGGAAATTCATTTCGTACATCCCCTGCGGAGCACACAACCGCAGGATGCGGGAACGGCCGATTTTCCGGTCTTTGCGGCCTGTGGGGTCAATGTATCACCCCGGAACACAATGCCGGGGTCGACAGGGCGGACCACCCCCGGATCATGGTGCGTAAAACCGGAACAGGATGAATACTCCGACCCCGAGCAGTACCATGCCCAGGGTTTTCTTCAAAAGCGTTGAGGGCACCCGGTGCGCCGTCTTTGCTCCGATGAAAGCCCCTCCCGCCAGAACGACACCGATCGCCAGTCCAAGGTTGAGATTCACTTCACCATGTACCAGGTTTCCTGCAGTCGCGGTCAGGGCGATGGGAATCTGGATGGCTTGGGACAGGCCGATGGTGGTCAGAACCGGGACCCGGCGCCAGAGCAGGATCGGTATCAGCAGCACCGGCCCTCCCGTCCCGGTCAGCGAGGAACCCATTCCTGTAATGAACCCGAAGACGGACAGCGATGAGGCCGTTGGCGGATTGGGAAGCGGTGTACCGTGTGACCCCCTCAATGCATGCATGCCACAGATCAGAACCAGGCAGGCAATCGCGAATTCCAGCGCCACCGAAGGGAAAAGCGGCAGCAGGTACGCTCCCAGGTACGCACCCGGGAGGGCACTGGCACACAGGGGAACCGCCAGTTTCCAGTTCATGGAACCCTGTCGAGCGAAAACCATTGCGGCGACCGCCCCGGGAAAGAGATAGGCAAGCATGCAGGCAGAAATCGCGGCATGGACCGATTCTCCGCCCAGAAAGGCCAGCGCGGGAACCAGCAATACTCCGCCCACCCCCACACTGCCGATGAGTATTCCGACAACCAGAACCGTCAGGATCAGAATTGGAGAAAGCAGCATTTCGGCCTTTTCATGCGTGTTGGAAAATCGCCGTCCGGTGAACGGGGATGGCCTGGTGCCGGGACGGCAACCTGTGTATCGCAGGTTTTCGAGGAGGAACCGATACCATCCGGTGAAAACATCCGCGGCCGGGACCTACCCATGGCCCGCCAGATACGCTGACCCGAGTTCTGCGGACACCCGGGCAAAGTGGGGTGCCAATTCCCGGGGTTCCGGTGCCTCGATATGGCTTCCGATCCACGCAAGCAGTGCCAGCCTGCGCAACATGATGAAGGTGTCGATTTCACGGACGTCTTCCTCGGGCAGGGCCCGAATCCTCCGGTATCCCCTGACCCAGGACTCTTTCAGTGCCGGAACCTGGGCACTGTCTTCCATAAAACTGATGCTGGCGGCGAAATCATACAGGTACCACCCCAGTCCACAGTCGTCGAAATCGATTAACCGGGTCCCGGTCCCGTCAATCAGGAGATTGGCAAGGCGCATGTCGGCATGGATCAATCCATACCGGCCCGGTGCCGCACCAAAATCCGTCAAACGGGCGGTCACCGTGTTTTCCACCTGTTCCAGGACCTTCCGGATTTCCGGGGTTACATTGGGCCCGTCCCGCCAGTTTCCCCAGGTGGGACGGGCCCCGAAAACCGTATCCAGATTCCAGACCAGCCTCTCAAAGGGCTCGGGTCGATGCCACTGTATGGAATGCAGATGAGTGATGGCTGCAATCTGCCCGAGTTCTTCAAACGGGCGGACCAGGTCCTGCCCTTCGTCGGGTTGTTGTCCTTCGACAAAGTGAAACATCACCATGTAGCGCGGACTGGGCAACCCCTCCACAACACCGGACTGAATGGGGTCGCCATTGCGTCCGGTATAAAAATCCGGCGTGATGACCCGGCCCTCCGAAGTGAGCGCTTTTGACCATTCCAGTTCACATTCAATCGCCCGGTGTGAATGGTAGTTCTCCCGATGGATCCGTAAAATGGATTTCCAGTGACTGCCTTCCACCAAGTACGTCGCATTTTCCGACACGTTGATCAGCCTTGCACTGGCGTCATCCGGAACCTCCCACAGGGAGAGGGACTGGTTCGCCAGGTTTTCCAGGTGCCCGAGAAGAACACCCATGGATTTTTCGCTATCCGTCATTTTCTTTTCTGTATCCTGTTTCCCGGTCGTGCTGTGACCCGTAACCATACAATTCTGCCCCGCTTGAGAGGTTCGGCAGGCAATGGGACACCGCCATCATCCTCTGGCCCATCCGCCCGGACCGGCATTGAGGGGTTCAGTTCCCCCCGGTTTTCGGCGGCCGGTCATCCAGCTTCCTGTCCAGCCAGTCACGGGCCATCAGGTAGCGTCCAATCACGGGAATAAACCAGCGCTGGTCCCCATTGTAGAACCGGCTTTTCGGAAAGACTCCGTCAAAAGGGCTGCTGTACAGCTGGCTGGAAACGATCTGCCTGGCCACCTGGGTGCCCAGGTAAGTCATATTGGCCACCCCCGACCCGTTGCAACCAAGCGCATAGTACAGCCCATCGAGCTCGCCATTGTGCGGTTGCTCATCCAGTGTCAAGGCCACATTACCGGTCCAGGCATGGGTAATCCTGGTTGCCCGCAATTGCGGAAACCGCTGGATCATCAGGTCAAAAAGGAGCGGGGCCATCTCATCCGGTCCGATGTCCACCCATTTTACCCGGCTGCCAAAAATCAGCCGCCGGTTGCCGGCAAGCCCGGACAAGCGGAAAAAGGGGGCAATCCGGGTGCTCTCGGCGAAACCGTGATTTTCCGGACTCAGTGCTTCCGCGGTTTCTTCGTCCAGGATTTCGGTCGCGATCATGTAGGCACGTATCGGGACTACCCGGCGCCTGAATTGGGGGGTCACATCCGTTGTATAGCCATTGGTCGCGACGATGACGTGATTCGCCGACAGGGTACCGCGACTGGTTTGCAGCTGCCAGCCGGATCGGTTTTCCTGTATTTTCCCGACCTTTGCCTGGGCACATATGACCGCCTGACACCGCCTTTCCACCGCACGGAGCAACCCGCCGAAATAAAGCGCAGGATGCAAATGCCCGCCCGGCTGAGTCAACAATCCGCCATGATAATAATGGCTGCCAATCCCGTGCCGTATGGAAACTCCGTCGAGGACCCGCGAATCAATGCCTGCTCTGGAGCCCACGGCCAGTTTCTTTTTCATCCCCACCAGATGTTTGCGGGTGCAGGCAAGCTTAAGAAAACCGGTGGGACACCACTGACAATCAATGTTTTCTTCCTGAATAATGGATTCAACCAGCCTCAGACCATCCCTGGCGGCAATGACCATTTCATCGAAATGGCGGTCTGTCGGCAGTGAGGCAACCAGGGGTCTCTTGACCCCGCCCGGCCCGGCAATGATCCCTCCGGACCGGGTCGAAGCATGATGTCCGGGATTCCCGCTATCCACAACGCAGCACTCCACGCCCTGTTTTCCCAGTTCGAGGGCCGCCGAAAGTCCCGTATACCCTCCCCCAATGATTGCGACTGCGGTTTCTTTTGGCAAATCCCTTTTTGGATAGTTGGCAGGATTACAGGCTTCCCACCAAAATGGCCTGGACTTGAATTCCCGATGAAAGATTTCTTTCCGGTCCGCCATTACCGGTCCTGCACCAGTTGAAGCACAATACCGGCAACCATTCGATTTCCCGCGGTAACCCAGCCATCAACCACCATCAGTCCAACCGCTGGTTTTGCGGGATACCGAACGGGGAATACGCCCGAAGTGACCGACACAGAATCCGACTGTCTGGAGACCGACTTCTGTACGCCACGCCCGGCATTCGGACGACCTCCTAATAATCCACCGATGATAGCGATGGAGAGTGAGATACTGAGTTCAGCCTGGCTAATGATGGTTTGGTGAATGGCACCGGCAATGCTCATGACAATGGGAAATCTGCAACTCCCGTGCGGGGTCTGCAATCGAATCAAAGGCGACCGAGGGATGGAATATTTGAGAACGAAATTACAACTGGGGTGAATTATGGATCACGGAGTTATCCAGAAATTGCAGATAGAATCAGATTGGTCGCGAAGGCAATCAACCCGGCCAGGGCAAACCCCACCGCAATCACCACACTACCCAGCGACAGCTTTAATTCAGACCGCAGAACAGCGATATCCGCACTGGTCGCCACCCCACCCGTCAGGGCTTCATCTATGGCCTCGGCGTGAGCTTCGGCCTGTTTCGCGTCAACGCCGGAATCAGTCAGGCGTTTGATGAATTTATGGATATTGAAAAGAGGAGCCTGTGTTGTCATGGCGTAAGCATATCACAGAACCGCTTTAGGAATGCGGAATCATGATGTCTGGTTGCAACCCGCCTTTTCGAACACTTGGTGCTGCTCGGCAGGGGTTTTCATGGAGAAATTATACACAACAAAGTGATCTTTTCATAAAGGGGAACCCTCTCGAATTTCCCCTAGGAGTTCTCACAGCGGGGCCCCGCTGCGCTGACGCGCAGGGAACATGATAAATCTTTGCGCTTTTTCCATACCAGAATTGTGTTAAATCCGACTTAGTAAAAATCATTTTATATCAACACGTTAGATTTTTGTTCCATGCAAGTTCTCACAGCGGGCCCCGCTGTGAGAACTCCTAGCCACTGTCCAGTGTCTGGGAGAAAACCTCCTGATTTTGGGCGGCATGTCGATGAAAATCAATCCCGGGAACTGCAATCCCGGGCGTTTCGCCCATTGCGCAAGTGGATGGCATGAAGTATTCTGGTGACGGGCAAGCGGTTTTCAGGCAATTCACGACGACACCCGCCCCAAACACTCTGGATGGATGCCTCCAGCGCAGCCGCTTTCCAGTCCGTTCGCTACACGCCGATTCAGGCCCACAGGAAACGGGTAGAGAGACAAGAATGAAGTTTCAACTGGCCTACAATATGGAACGCAACGACAGCACGATGCGGACCGAGGATGTGATGCGCCATTCACTGGAGATCGTCCAGATGGCGGAGCGGGGAGGGTTTCATATCGTCTGGGCAGCCGAGCACCACGGATTGGAAATGAATATCGCACCCAATCCTTTTCTGACCCTGACGTGGTGGGCAAACCACACGAATGTGATACGCCTGGGGACAGCCGTTGCGGTGGCCGCATACTGGAACCCGATCAATCTGGCCGGTGAAGCGGCCTTTTTGGACGTGATCAGCAATGGCCGCCTGGAATTCGGACTCGGTTCCGGGGCATACCAGCGGGAATTCGACCGGATGCACCCCGGCCTGAAACAGCAGGATGCGTATCGTCACATGCAGG
Source organism: Gammaproteobacteria bacterium (assembly GCA_011523765.1). Taxonomy (GTDB): domain Bacteria; phylum Pseudomonadota; class Gammaproteobacteria; order Arenicellales; family Poriferihabitantaceae; genus WTGA01. The sequence goes on along the minus strand of WTGA01000061.1, from coordinate 11,860 downwards.
AAATGCTGCCAGCGGTCAGGGCACTTTGGGAGGGGGACTACGAACACAAGGGTGAATTCTGGTCATTCCCCGCCACCACATCGGTTCCCAAACCCCTGCAGAAACCGCACCCGCCGGTCTGGGTCGCGGCAAGGTCTCCCATCACCTTTGACTATGCCGTGGCGAACGGCTGCAACATCTTGTGCTGGCCCATGTCCCGTCCCATTGAAGAAGCCCGTCTTTATAAAACCCAGCTTGAGGAATCCATGGCCAAAACACCCGGGGGGACCCGCCCGATTTTTGCAATGATGCGGCATGCCGCACTTTATGACACTCCGTCAGGACGGGATTCGGCGGTCCGTGCACTCCAGCGCCACATGGGGCTGTTTGAGAACCTGTTTCGAAACCTCGACGATGTCATCAATGGATTTCCGAAACGAATCCCTCTTGAGGACCTGGTGGAACGCGAGCAATATGATCCGCATATGCTGGAAGAAAACCTGATGTTCGGTTCCCCGGACCAGATCATTGCCAAGTTGAAACGGATGGAAGAACTGGGTGTCGACGAATTCATCTATCTCTCAAGCATGGGCCAGAGCCAGTCAGAACAGAAAAAATCACTGGAACTGTTCTGCAACGAAGTCATCCCGGCATTCAGGTAAAACCACTCCCATGCCCCTGTCGTCCAACGGCACCGCCTACCAGATAGCCGGGCCGGACAACGCACCGGCCATCGCATTGCTCCACGGAATCGGCATGAATCGCCAACTCTGGAGGGACTATGAACCCGTACTGGCCAAGCGCTACCGCGTATTCAGCTACGACCTGCCGGGTCACGGAGAAAGCGCTCCGTCTCCCGCCCCGCTGTCGCTGAAGCGGTTTGCAAACCAGTTCAGGGACCTGATGGATGAACTGGACATCCCTCGCTGCACCGCCATCGGATTTTCAATGGGAGGGATGATCAACCGTCGATTCGTCATGGATTACCCGGAACGCGCCGATGCCCTCGTCATTCTCAACTCCCCTCACGAACGCAGTCCCGAAGCACAACAACTGGTGGAGAACCGGGTTGCCCGCACTCTCGAAGGCGGACCGGCTGCCACGATGCGGACTTCCCTGGAACGATGGTTTACCTCTGAATTCCTGTCCACTCAGGCTGAAACCGTCGATGAAGTCCGACAATGGGTCCTGGGTACCGACCCCACTGCTTTCACGCAGAGTCGACAGGTCCTGGCTGCCGGTGTCCGGGAACTGGTCCGTCCAGAGCCGCCGATCTTCGTCCCCACACTGGTCATTACCTGCGAAAACGACAGCGGCAGCACCCCGGAGATGGCCCATGATATTTCTTCGGACATTGCAGGAGCCAGAACCCTGGTCGTCCCCGGACTTCAGCATCTGGGCATGCTGGAACAACCCACACTGTTCATCGAGCCCATGCTGAAATTCCTGCATGAAGTGGTAAGCTAGGCACCGTTTGAATTCAATATTTTTCCAGTGCCCGAGATGAGATCGTTGTCCGGTGGCCAGGCCGCTGTCAAATCGCTGCAAACCGAAAAGGTAAAACATGTTTTCGGCCTGATCGGTTCAGCAACCATGGAGATGTTCGATGCGCTGTATGATGCCCGGGATATTCGGTTCATTGGCGTCCACGACGAACGCACCGGCACCCATATGGCGGACGGCTATGCCCGCGCCTCCGGTCAGCCAGGGGTCATTGTCGCTGGACAAAATGGCCCGGGTGCCACCAACCTCGTTACCGGACTGGCTCAGGCCAAAGCGGCATTTTCGCCTGTGATTTCCATTGCCGGTTCACTGTCTTCGGAACATGTCTACCGGGATGCGTTTCAGGAAGTAGACCAGCAATCGCTGTTTTTGCCCGTGACCAAAAAGACCTGGACGGTTACCCGGACAAAACGCATCCCGGAAATGTTTCGTGAGGCTTTTCGTCTCGCAATGACCCCCCGCTGTGGCCCGGTACAGCTTAACCTGCCCAGAGACATCCTGGCCGATGTCGCGGAGTTTCCCCCGTTCCAGTCACCCCGGGAATACCGTTCGCAAAGTGTACCGAACGCATCGCCCGATGCAATCAGGCGAGCCGCCGAAATGCTCCGCAGCGCCACCAGGCCGGTCATGGTCACGGGCGGGGGCATTAAGCATTCCGGAGGATTTGAGGCCGCCCTGGCACTGGCGGAAACCCTGAACATGCCGATAGCGACTGCACCCGGCCATGGAGATGCCATTCCATTCGGACATCGCCTCAACGCCGGACAAATGGGACCGAGAGGCAATCCGGTTGCCTCCCGACTGGTCAAGGAAGCGGATGTGATTCTGGCACTGGGCACACGATTGGGATTCAACTCAACCTTCTATTCCTACGAACATGTCAACGAACAGGCGAAAATCATTCAAATCGAACTGGAACCCACCGCCATTGGACGCCATTTCCCCGTCGCACTGGGAATCTGGGCGGACGCCCCTTCCGCGGCCATACAGTTATCCCGGGCCCTGAAGGACGCGTATCTGCTGGACGAAGTCACGGCGTGGACTGAAAGGTTTGTCAACCACCGGACGGCCTATCTCGACAAGCGGGATGAGGAGGCGGCCATGGACGTTCATCCGATCCAGCCCTCGGCACTGTACAAGACACTTCGCACTGTACTGCCGAAGAACACGGCGGTGACCATGGATGCCGGAACGTTGTGCCTGCAGGCAACGGATGCCCTGAATTACTGGACACCCCGATCACTGTTTACTCCCCTGGATTTCGGTCTGGTCGGGTTCTCTTTTGCCTGTGGCCTGGGAGTCAAGCTTTCACGACCCGAATGCCCGGTGGTGAGCCTGATGGGAGACGGCGGGTTCGGCATGACCCTGTCCGAGCTGAGCACTGCGGTCGACCACCATATCCATACGGTCACGGTTGTCATGAACAACCAGTGCTGGGGAGCCGAAAAGGCTTATCAGCGTGATTTTTTCGATGGAAGATATATCGGTGCCGATGTCAGCAGCCCGCCTTTTGACAAGGTCGCCGAACTCTACGGAGCCGCCGGTTACCGTGTGGAAGCGGTAGAACACATTGCCGATGCGGTTGAAACCGCGTTGAATTGCGGCAAGCCCGCCGTGGTGGACATTGCCATTGACCCCAATGCCCTGTACAGCTTTCGGCGTGATTCGTTTACACATCGGGGCGGATAGGAGGAAGCGGCCCGACCTGGCCTGTCATGTCCTGGCAACGACCGGCCGGCGCCCGCCCGGAAGTCGCCGGCCGGTCCGTCCGCTCGTGATACCGGTCATGGATCGTGTGCTCTCCGTGACATGGAATGGCAGGGATTTGCAAGGGGTTATGGGGCCCAACCGGGAATTTTCCGGAATACGGGATGGACCGGGCGACGGGAAACCGTCCAATGACAGGTCTTCGGCGGATCAACCGGCCAATGAGCCGGGGAGCCTTCAAGCCGGGTTGATCGGGTTGCCGGAAAGAGGTGTGGATGGATTTCCATTGACATCAACGGGAACGGATCCGTTCAGGGTCACCCGATAGAATTCCCGGTTGAAATCAGTCTGATAAACATCGCGGACCGCCAGATGCTGGGTTGCCCGATTGTCCCAGAATGCAATACTGCCCTCCTCCCACTTGAACCGAACGGTATAATCGGCACGAATGCAATGTTCCCACAGGAAGCCAAGAAGGGCATCGCTTTCGGCGGGGGTCAGCCCGATGATCTTTTTCACAAATTCGGGGTTGGTGTACAGGACACGTTCTCCAGTTTCAGGGTGCGCGGTCACCAACGGATGTTCGGCCACGATGGGATTTTTCTTGACCATGGCATTGTATGCCTCAGCGGTTTCCCCCGCATCCTCCTCGGCAGCCTTGAACCGGTGTACCGCCCGGAGCGTCGACAAAAATTCCTGCATGGCCGGGGACAATCCCTGATGGGCGGCTGCCAGATTGGCCCACATGGTATCACCGCCGTACGGAGGGACCACGACCGCTCGAAGGATAGAGCCACAGGGCGGGTTGACTGCGGCGGTCACATCGGTGTGCCAGTCAGTCCACACCCGCACTGTGGATGGGCGTGCAGCCAGCGCAGCACGGTGTTTGGTTACCGGATAAATTTCAGGATAGTCCGCGTCCGAATCCATATCAAAAACCGCATGAGCAGGCGTCGGTTCGCCAAACCGACGGGCAAACGCAATGTGCTGGGCATGATTCAGGTGCTGATTTCGAAAGAAAATGACTTTCCACTGCAACAATGCCTCGCGAATCCGGCGCACGGCATCCGCGGACAGTGCACGGGTAAGGTCTACCCCGTGAATTTCCGCACCAATGTGAACCGTCATCGGGTTCACCGTCAACCGGCCTGGCTCTGGCGGCATTTTCTGTTGGGCAGACCGGGTCATGGAAGTGCGGTTCAATGGGTCAGACTGAACCCGCTTGACCGGGAACCGGCCCGATGATTTTCATCATGGGAACGTGAAACTTCGTTTTCCGCTATCCGGCCAGCATACTGGTCGAGGCTGGGAATCGGCAATGTCTGGCAGCTGACTGTTCAATTTCAAGACCGGGGGCAGTATCTTCTTTTGTCGTTTCGGAAACGGGCACGCAATGCCGTCCCCGGCTTCCAGCGAATGCGTGTGTGGGCCGGCATCCTGCGCGCGAAAGCGGGCTTACAGAGTAAGGCTATCTGCCAACCGGTTATGGTATCCTCTGCCCGGCAGGTCATCCCTGCCTTAACATTCACGCCACCACTGCCATACGCCGGTGAAAAGCATAAAGCGGGAATTTCTGATTGTCAATATCAGGGATTCAGGTGCAAACCACTGCTCGGTGCCAGGCGGGCGGCTCCACTCACAAACACGGTTAACCTGATTTATGAATGAAAAGATACCTTCCCATATGGCAGCGGTTCATCTGGTCAGGCATGGGGGACTGGAAGCTTTGTGCTACCGGGAAGACATTGCCACTCCAGTTGCGGGCCAAGAAGACGTCCTGATCAAAGTTGCCGCAGCCGGCATCAACAATACCGACATCAACACGCGTGTCGGCTGGTACTCGAAAAAGGTCCGGGACAGCACCAACACGGGAGGAGAAACCGGCTTTGAACTGTCCGATGATGAAGATGCCGCCTGGTCCGACGAGCCGATCGCCTTTCCCCGTATTCAGGGTGCCGACTGCTGCGGGATCATTGTAGATGTCGGGGAAGGAGTGCCCCCCTCCCGGGTCGGTGAGCGTGTAATCGTGCGAAGCATGATGCATGGCGTGGACAATCACCCCTTCGAATGCCGGACATTTGGCTCGGAATGCGACGGGGCCTTCGCGCAGTACACCACCGCCCCTTCTCGGGAAACCCACAAAGTGGACTGTCACTGGTCGGATGCGGAACTGGCCTCCATCCCATGCGCCTACTCCACGGCAGAAAACATGCTGCACCGGGCATCGGTGGGGCCCGAACGCGTATTGGTCACAGGGGCTTCAGGCGGGGTGGGATCTGCAGCCGTTCAGCTTGCCAAACGCAGGGGGTCCCAGGTAACCGCCGTTGCCAGCACCTCCAAAACCAGGAGCCTGCTCGCGCTCGGCGCAGACGAAGTGATCGACCGGAACACCCCGCTTGTGGATGCTTTCGGAACCGGTCATTTTGATGTGGTGATTGATCTGGTTGCCGGGCCGGCATGGCCGTCCCTGCTTGAGATTCTGAAAAGGGGAGGACGTTATGCCACCGCAGGTGCCATTGCCGGACCACTGGTTGAACTGGATGTCCGCACTCTCTATCTCAAGGACCTGACCCTGATTGGCTGTACTTTCCAGGAGAATACCGTGTTCGAAAACCTCGTTCGCTATATTGAACACGGCGAAATTCGTCCCATCGTGGCCAAGACGTTTCCCTTGAGGGAGATCCGCAAGGCCCAGGTTGAGTTTCTAGCCAAGAAATTTACCGGGAAGCTCGTTCTGATCCCGCCGGCCTGAACGGAAGCCGGAGCAGTCCGTCCTGTACGCTGAAAATCCCGGCGGCCATTCCGGCCGTCGCAGCGGGCACCATGGTGCCGGACCCGCCCGATCAACCATTCAAAATCAGGCCCATCGATTTTCCAAAGAAGACACTGTCATCTTCGGCCAGGCGTTCGAGCACGTCGAAGTGGTCTGCGTCGGGGACGTCATAACGCTCCATGGAACGTTCTGAAGTCGCGTACTGCGCGGCATAATGGTTGGACTGCCGCAAAAATTCTCCGGTTTCACCACCCCCTACTACCACCAGTTGCGGGGCATTTGTCGCCGGAGGCAGGAAAGCCGGGCTTTGTGCAATGGCTTCCGCAATATCCATCTGCGGACCCTGGTTGAGCGAGGTATGCACCAGGGGTTCAAGTTCGAATACGCCGGAAACCGGCAATCCTCCACGTACCAGTTCTACCGGCAATGCCGCATTGAATGCAGGCCAGTCCGTAACCATCGTCATCGCTGTCAGATGGCCGCCAGCGGAGTGCCCCATCACAAACAGTTTGTCCCTTGAAAAACCAAGGCCCGGCGCATTCAACCATATCCATGCCACCGCCTTTCTGATTTGGGGTGGAATCTGGCCGATACGTACAGAAGGGGTCAGGCTGTAGTTCAATATGGCCACTGACACACCGTTTTTGACAAAGGCTTCCGCAACAAAGCTGTACATGCTCTTATCCCCGCGCTGCCAGTACCCGCCATGGATGTACACGACTACCGGGCCGCCCGGGTCGCCACCGGAAAAAAAATCCAGTTTTTCACGCCCCCCTTCTCCATAGGCAAGGCCGGTGCTCGCCCCCGAATGACTGCGATACGCTTCACTGCGTACCAGCCAACGCGCTACCATATCCGAAAAATCCGGACCTCTCCGGGCAACCAGGTTATATTCCGTCTCAAGGGTTTCGGCATTCATGCCTCGATATAAATACACGTTGTCTCTCCACGGGAAGTCAGGACAGTCGTTTGCGTCACGGCAACCGGGTGCCCGTTATCGGCTCATTCGGCAGTGGTCATTGGGATGGAATCCAATCTGCTTGCCAGGGCAAGGTGAGTGATGCCCGTCAAAGGGGAAATCCCGACCGATATTCCGCAACCCCATCGCCGCATGACCCGGCAGGGTGACCAGATGGCCGAATGCCGACTGGTCCGAAAGCTTACCACAGGAATTCGGCACAAACCGGCCTGTCATGCCGCCTCCCTGCACCACCCGGCCGGGCCCCCGGATACGTGGACCGTTGCCGTACCAGCTCCGTGACAGAATTCACCGCAAGGATGGTCGCAGTCGTGGCGATATGCAGGACAACCGCTCGGGGTATCCGGGATACCATCGGCCCTACACATGACCGGATGAATCCACACGGCCGGACCGGTGTGGTATGGTAAAATCCGATGGCATACGCAAGGTCGTGCCCGAAAGACCAGCGGTCCGCAATACACCTGGAATGAGTATCGAATTGATATGGCAATCAGAGAAATACTGCAGATCGGCCACCCTGTCCTGGCGGCCCGCGCCCAGGAAGTGGATGAAAGCGACATCCACTTGCCGGAAGTACAGAGTTGGATTGATGACATGATCGACACCATGCGGGATGCCCATGGTGCGGGGATTGCGGCCAACCAGATCGGCATTCCTTACCGGCTGTTCGTCATCGAAGTCGGAAACAATCCGCGATATCCCTATAAGCCTGCCACACCACTGACAACCGTTATCAACCCATCCATCAGGATTCTCTCTGACCACACCTTTGAATCTAACGAGGGTTGCCTGTCCGTGCCCAATCTTCGTGCCAATGTCACCCGGTATCTGGAAATCGCCGTCTCTGGATTCAACCGACAGGGTGAACGCCAATCCTTTGAAGTCCGGGGCTATTCAGCCTGTACCTGGCAACATGAAAACGATCATCTTGACGGGGTCCTGTTTCCCCATCGGGTCACTGACCCGTCATCCTTCTGCTCATGGCCGGTTTTTCAGGAATTTCGCCAAGCCGAATTCGCCGAACAGGTCCGTCAGCTGGTCCGGAAATGGGGGGCCTGACAGATCGGTTTCCCGGACTGGTGTGCAAACTGCCTTTCCCCCGGTTTGTCTCGATTGGGAAAAAGGACCATGCGGGAATTCCCGGATGCCGGGTTCAGTTTGGTCCGGACAGGAGCCTGGACCATGGCGTGGCCGGGTATTCGTGCCTTGCCGCGGTCACCGCAAGAATCTGTGAGGAATCTCCCGGTGAGCCGGAATTCCTATCCCGACCAGGGCCTTGGAATCCTGTAAAATCATCCCGTCACAGGCTGGTCATCAGGCACTTCATTCATCCTGATCCGGCCCCTTTTCGAATTCCAATCCATGAACTCGCCCGCCCAAGTCCTGTACCTGTCACGAGAGAGCCTTGAATCGCTGGATATCACGACCGGCGAAGTCATCGAGTGTATGGAACACCTGATTCGCGGCCTTCAGAAATCCCGCGTATGGCATGCCCCGAAATCGGTGATCCAGCCAGACGACAGCCGATACATGATGTCGACGCTGTCCGCTGCGGATGATCCGCCCTATCTGGCAGTCAAGTCCGTGGTGTTGAATCCTCGGAACACCGACCGGGGACTGCCGCAAATCAATGGACTGATCATGGTACTGGACAGCGACACGGGCATCCCGGTCGCTGTGGTGGACGGCAACTGGGTGACTGCTGTTCGTACCGCGGGTGCCAGCGCCATCGCAGCCCGCCGTTTGGCACGCCCGGATTCCAGGGTCATGGCCTTTATCGGCTGCGGAGTACAGGCCCACAGTCATCTGAAATTGTTTGCGGACGTGTTTCCATTGCAGGAAGTCCGTGCTTTCGGGCGGGGCAGCACCAACCGCGATGCATTGTGTCGTACGGCCGAAGAAATGGGACTGGTCGCGGTGGCCAGCGATACCGCACATTCAGCCGTAGACAATGCCGACATCATTGTCTCATCGGTTACGATCACGGCAAAGATCGACCCGTTCATTGACCCGCGCTGGCTGAAACCCGGCGCATTCATTTCCTCCACGGATATGGCGATTCCATGGATGCGTGAAGGGATGCCGGCATTGGATCGAATTATCATTGATGACAGGGAGCAGGAATCGGCCATGCCGAACCCGATGGTGGATACCGGCCTGATCAGCGGCGATATTACGGACCTCGTCAATGGCCAGACAGCCGGCCGCACCCGGCCAGGAGAACGGACTGCCTTTGTCTTCCGCGGGATCGCTCTTGGAGATCTGGCACTGGCCGGTCTGGCGGTAGACAAGGCCCGTGCCGGCTCCACAGGAGAAATTCTCGGGCCGCTGTGCTAGGCACTGCCTGCATGCCCGGGTTCCGGGAATCCGAGTGCCCGTTCCACCAAAGAGGGCTTCCACACGACCCCGGACGGGCATCGTTGGCCAAATCCCTTCTGATTGGCCAACGACGCCCTTTTATTCTCGAAAAAAAGAGAAATAGTCAAATTTAAACAATGATATATAGAATTTATATCATGTATTTTGAGGCATAAACCAGCTGTACAATGCGGGGGGGCCTTGCAGCCGATTGACTCCCATTTTCAAGATGGGCATACTGTGACAGGTATTCAGCCCAAGAGCGGGTATCAAATACCAACCACTAACTGGAGTTGCTTATGTCGAATAAGATACTGGTAGCATTAGACGGTAGTGAAGGAGGTCAGCGGGCATTACAGGCTGCTGCCGCCTACGCCAAATTAACATCCTCTGACCTGGTTTTGACTTATGTCATAGACTGGTCGCCATATAGCTTTCACACCCCCGAAGAACTGGAAGAAAGACATAAACGCCGTGAATCGGAAATTCAACGGGCGAATGATTTAATTCTTGACGCGGAAGCGGAATCCCTGAAGGACTCGGGATTAGCCGTGGAAACAGTGGTTCGTCACGGCAAAATAGCCGAAACACTCAATGAACTGTCTGATGAATACAATGTATCGCAGGTCTATATCGGCCGCCTCGGCGAATCCCGTGTGCATTCCATGATCTTCGGGAGTGTGACGGCTGCACTGGTGCAATCATCCACTGTCCCTGTGACGGTAGTTCCCTGAGTGAACCAGCTGGAAATATACAAGAACCACTTAATAAGGAGGAAAAGATAATGAAACGAATCTATTTTTTGCTGGGGTTATTCCTGTATTCAATCACCAACGCCCATGCGGGCATCGACGAGGCCATTAATGCGGCAACGGCGCCGATCGCTTCTTTGATCGGAACCATCGTATTTTTCAAAATCCCCATTTTTGGCGCCCAGTTGCCGGTAGTGGTCCTGTGGCTGGTTGCCGGTGCGGTGTTTTTTACCATTTATATGGGTTTCATCAACATACGGGGATTCAAGCATGCCATCCAATTGATCAAGGGTGATTATTCCGACCCGAACAGCCATGGTGAGGTTTCGCACTTCCAGGCGTTGGCCACCGCGGTATCCGGTACGGTCGGAATCGGTAACATTGGTGGGGTCGCGGTAGCCGTCACGGTAGGAGGACCCGGCGCAACCTTCTGGCTGATCCTGGCCGGTTTCCTCGGGATGTCCACAAAGTTCGTGGAATGTACGCTGGGGGTAAAGTACAGAAAGGAATTTGACGACGGCCATGTCTCGGGGGGCCCCATGTATTACCTGAGGCAAGGATTCAAAGACCGCGGCATGGAAGGCTTCGGCAAGTTCATGGGCACCCTGTACGCCGTTGGCATCTTTATCGGGGCATTGGGTATCGGCAACATGTTCCAGTCCAACCAGGCCTATGTGCAGCTCAATAACGTATCGGGCGGCGCTCTGGATGGTTTGGGGTGGCTGGTCGGACTGATTCTCGCAGCGGTTGTCTTTTTGGTGATCGTAGGGGGCATCAAGTCCATCGCGAGAGTAACCGAAAAGATCGTTCCGTTTATGGCTGTGTTCTACTGCCTGTTCGCGATCATCGTCATTCTCATGAATGTCAATACCATTCCCCAGGTCATAGTCAATATCTTTACGGGTGCTTTCACCGGTGAAGGCGTGGCAGGCGGAGCACTGGGTGCGATGATTATCGGTTTTCAGCGGGCGGTATTTTCAAACGAAGCCGGTATCGGATCTGCATCCATAGCGCACTCCGCCGTTAAAACCAACGAACCCATTACGGAAGGAGTCGTATCGTTGCTGGAGCCTTTTATCGATACGATCATTATCTGTACGATCACTGCACTCGTTATCGGCACTGCCCAGGTCGCGGATCCCGGTTTCGCCGGAGACGCACAGGGAGTTGCCATGACCTCTGCCGCCTTCGAACGCGAGTTCTCCTGGTTTCCCATCCCCCTGGCTTTTGCGGCATTGCTGTTCGCATTTTCCACCATGATTTCATGGTCCTACTACGGGTTGAAAGGGTGGACCTACATGTTTGGTGAAGGAGAGACGGGTCAGACTGTATACAAACTGATGTTCTGTGCTTTCGTCGCCCTGGGTTGCGTGGTCCAGTTGGGACCCATCCTTGATATTTCGGATGCCCTGGTGTTCCTGATCTGTGTCCCCAATATTCTGGGCCTGTACTTTCTTGCACCCATCGTCAAACGGGATATGGAGTCCTATTTTGCAAGAGTCCAAAGTGGCGAAATCAGGAAATTCAAATAACCGACATATCGAAGATTTTTACCTCTGATTCCAGGGCCGCATGCGGAATGCGGCCCTTTTTTTTCGCCCAACGGATCCATCGGAAACAGGTATCTGCCGAAAGAATTCCGATAAACCGGGGTGGGACGGCACTGCCCTGAACGAACCCGGAGATTCGCCGGTCCGATGCAGGCAATTGATCGGTCTTGCCCCCTGACTGGCCGGGTCAGGCAGGATCTGCCGGAACCGGCAACCATCAAAACGGTTTGGCGACACCCCAACCCGATGTTGCGCG
>WTGA01000032.1 GCA_011523765.1 Gammaproteobacteria bacterium | reverse complement strand
GGCGGGTATGCCCCAGGAAATGGCGGATCCGGGTCATCCGGGCGGTCGAGGCCCCCGCCGCCTCCAGCGCCGTGAGCGAGGCCTCTGCCCGGTCGGCTATCTTCCCACAGCCTTTCAGGTATACCGACACCCGTTCCGGCCGCTTCTTCCAGTGCCTCGCCGTGGACACCGCGTGAAACCGCTTCCTCACCTGGTCCGTCAGGTACTTGTGCTGCCGCCAGCCTTTCACACCCTGTCGGGCGCAGGCCCGGCGGGTCTCCCGGATCAGGCAGCGGGTGGCGTCCCACAGCAGGTTGACATCGGTGGGATGATGGACATTGGTTTCGACCACGAAGGAATCACAGCGCGCGGCCAACGGCGCGCCAGGCTTTTTTTTTGAGACCGCGTGCCCCGTGGAGACCACCAGCCGGTTGACCTCGCGCAGCAGTGCCGGGGTCATCAGCGCCACATTGTCCACAATGCGGGCACGGGGGTAGTAGGCATCGTCCACCCCGCTCATGCCGTGGCCCAGCATCTTGCGCAGGGTGCCGTGCTCATTGGCCAGTTCCTGCAACCGGTCGAAATCACAGCCCAGCCCCTGCTTGAGAACGGCCAGCACCAGAATCCGCCACAGCTCCATCCCCGGACGCCCGACCGTGCGATCGGTGTCCGGCCGGATGTGGGTTTCGAGCAACTCGAACAGTTCCTGGCGGGTGTCCGGGTTCGTATAGATCAATTGCAGCCCTTTGAGAAGGGCCGGAATGTCGTCCCGGGAATTCTCGTCAAGCCGGATGTGCTCAATCGGGGTCGAACCCAGTTGGGATTGGAGGTCAATAACCGTTCTCATGCGAACAGGCCTCGAAGATTCGCGAAAAAGGGCGGTTTCAGGGGGAATTCCCTGCTAATTGTACTATATTCGGGATATCTTCGCAACAAACATAGGCCTATTAATATAATATAATCATATAGTTATAGGTTTTCTGCCAGACACTATTTAGCGCCATGCCCGCCGAAAATGCTCAATAAACTCAATCATATGATCTAATTTTATAGATTTCAATGCCAACAATGTTATTTTTTCCATCATTTGATTGAAACTGGTATAAATTGTGTGATCCGCTGAAAGTTGTCACCGAAGCCACGGGAAGGTGGTGAGTACAAGGCTGACTGGTGCCAGTGTTACCGATGAAAGTCCGGTGTAGGAAATAACCCTGCCGAGCCATGATAAATATGTATAACAACATACATCCGGATTCGAAAAGATCAGTCCTTGTGTTTGGGAGTGCGGCCAACGCCAAAGTGCGCCAGCATACTTACTCGCTTTCGCAGACCGCTATTCCTGCCGTTGGCCTTACCGATTGTAGAGAATATCAGTCGGTCCGGTAGTCAGGTTTCGGTCACGTTTGGCGTGGAGTCCACTGGAGTCGGCGGCATGTTTCGCCTGCCTGATGCAAGGTGTGAATGATCTGCCCTCGGGCAAGCAGACTGCATAGATGCCCGGGTCCACCGGCAGGTCTCTCCAACACGCCGAGTTCGGCCGTCCGCCCTCTCCATCAGGATATCCAACGTGACGTTCTTTCTGTCTTTTCCATGCACTGGTCGATATCCAATACCTTCATCGTACGGCCCAATCTTGCGTTACTTCAACTCTATCCGCCCATCGCCCAACTTTCGAAATAACCTGGCGTAGTTTCTCACACGTGCCGAGATTTGGGTGGATGGCACGGGAGCTCCATCCTTGCGCTGGTACAGGTTGCGTCGATTTACCGCATCGCGAATTTCCGCAGCTTTCATTGGTTCGCCCCGATCTTCCAATACTCGGACGATGGCCTGGTGAAGTGTAAGCCTGAGATTTCTGATTGCTGGTTCCGGTTCGCGACCGAGCATAAGACGTGCCCCCTCCTCAGCATCTTTTAGTGCGGACCGACTCCTGAGGAGGTTGGCCAAAGCCGACGAGAGAGCCTCCAGTCGAGAAGGGTCCTGTTCCACGCCCAGTTCGCCGCGAAGGCGACGCTCCAGGTCATCATGAGAGTCTTCTTGCATAGAAATTGAGTAAATGGGTTAAGGTGACACAATGCACATATATACGAATATTGCTGTGGTGACAATATGGAGTGTGTTAGGAGTTCATGAATTCCTGATACGCTGAGCGCATCGCGGTTGCTGTTGGGTTCAAGCCGTATGTACAATAGGCAATGATCCCTGTTCCGTGCGCGATGTCGTACGGGCAGAAACTGGACCAAGACCGGAGTTGGACGAATGAGTTTGATGTGGGCTGCTGTGGCCGTTGTGGCGGGACTTGTTATCGTCACTTTGATTCTGATGCCCGCAACTATCCGTACCACCGTTGAAATCCGTTTCGATGCACCCATTCGAGCGGTTTGGGAGGTGTACACGGACTTCGAAAGTCAACCGAATTGGCGATCGGATGTTGCCAAGGTAGAAATGGCGAGCAACAAAAGGGAGTGGGTCGAAGAGCTGAAGACGCCGAGCATGAGAATTCGTTTTCGGATTTTGGAGGAAACCCCACCCAACAGGCTTGTTATGGAAGCAGGCGCAGACCGCATCTTTCAGGGACGATACGTTGCCGAATTGAGACAGGAAAATGGCGGTACAGTTGGCGCTTTCACGGAGGAAGCGACCGCGCTTGGGATCGTGCCAAAGGTGATGCGATGGCTGTTCTTCAACCAAAGGAAGTTCATTGAAGAATACGCCAGAGAAGCCAAGGCGGAAATCAAAAGGCGGGAAGCCAAGGCGGACCACCGATAGAATGCGTTGTCAGGAAAACATGTAGGATACGACAAAGGCGTGTCCTGAACGAGTCGCGGGGAGGCGCAGCCTACTTTCAAGCAGCTGGAAACGTCCGCTCGCGCCGTCCACACGCCTTTCGGCTACCTGTTTATCGGGGAGCCGCCTGGAAACATCTTTCGATTTTCGCCGTCACGAAGACAGCAAATGCCGGACCAAGCCCGGGTCTGATCGATACGCTTACTCCATCCTGTACGGAAATCCTCTTATAGCCCAACACCATCCGAACTGCTCCGACCATGCAAAGGCGAAATGTGTGGTCGATGCAGACGGCTGGTCGGTTGCAGGGACACCATGCAACCGCTGCGGTGGACGAGCAACCTGCCTCTGGTATCCAGGGAGGGCCTAAAACTGCGGAGGTCTGTCACCAGTTCAATGCTCCTCGGGAGAACACCTCCGAAATGTTTCGGGTACTGGGAGCACAGATCGATCGGGTGTGTAGTATGTCAGTTTGAATGGACAGTAATCACTCTGAATTTCCCCGATGAAATCGCGGCAAAATATCTGTGGAAAACTGTCTACTGCGGGGAATCCCAAGGTCTGCTGTGACACCACAAGAAAAGTTTTTCATGTTACCCTCAGCCGGGTGAACCAGGTGAATCGTATTTGTTCTTCCAGTGACTGTTAAGTTGAATTCCCATCCGCTGGACCCGTTAAACGCCGATGAATTGGCTTTGGCCGCCCGGGTGCTCCGTGAACAGGTGGCCCCGGGTTCCCGGATCCTGTTTGAACAGATCCGGCTGCTGGAACCCGGCAAATCAGTCGTGAGGCATTTCACTTCGGGGCAGCCCATCCAGCGCAAGGCCTTTGCGGTGGTGCTGAACCGGGACCAGGGAAAGGTCTTTGAAGGCATCGTTGATCTTTCCCTGGGAAAAGTCGAATCATGGGTGCACATCCCCGGTGTGCAAATGTGTGTCACCGGTGAAGAGTGTGAGGAGTTCTCCCGCCTGGTCACGCAGCATCCTGAATTTCTCCGGTGCCTGGCACTTCGGGGAATCGAAGATCCAGAACAGGTCCGGGTGGAATTTTTCCCGGTGAGCAATTTTGCCCCGACCGAGGAGCAGCACCTGCGTCTGTCCCGGGCTCATTGCTTTTTTGTTGAAAATCCAGGGGACAATCCGCATGTGCGCCCGATCGAGGGGCTGGTGCCGGTCATTGACCTCAATGCCATGCAGGTGGTGCGAATCGAGGACTACGGGGTGGTCCCGGTCCCCGCCGACAAAGGCCATTACCGAACGGACCGGATGGGCGAAACCAGAAAGCCGCTGGCACCACTGCAGATTACCCAGCCCGATGGCCCGGGTTTTGAGGTCGACCACTGGAAAGTGACCTGGCAGAACTGGAGATTCCGGGTCGGGTTCACCCCCAGGGAAGGATTGGTTCTCCACACCCTTTCCTACCGGCAGGATGAAACCGACCGTCCGGTGGTTTACCGGGCTTCCCTGAGCGAGCTGGTGGTGCCCTATGGGGAGGTGGCCGGGGACCATTACATGAACCATTCTTTTGATTTGGGGGAAGGGGTTTTCGGGTTGTCCGTCAACTCGCTCCAGCGCGGGTGTGATTGCCTGGGAGAGATCCACTATTTTGATGTGGACCTGGTCAATGGCCATGGTGAAGTGATGCATTTTCCGAATGCGGTTTGCCTGCATGAGGAAGATTACGGAATTTTGTGGAAACATACCGACCCCGGCGGGAATCATTCCGAGGTTCGGCGGTCCAGACGGCTCGTGATCTCTTCATTTTTCACCATTGGCAATTATGACTATGGAATCTTCTGGTACCTGTATCTGGACGGGACGGTGGAGTTTGAAGCCAAGCTGACCGGGGTGCTGTATACCCGTGCCCTGCAAGAGGGCGAAGTTTCCCCGTACGGAACAGTGGTTGCGCCCAATCTTGCAGGCATGATCCATGAGCACTATTTCAATGTCCGTCTGGATATGAGTGTGGATGGTGACGAAAACACGCTGGTGGAGGTGGAAGCGAAACGGGTGCCCCCCGGCCAGGACAACCCTTTTGGGAATGCCCATTGCCTCAGGGAAACGGTCATTGAAAGCGAATCCCGGTCAGGACGTGATGCCCATGCGCCCAGTGGGAGGTACTGGAAGGTGATCAATCGCTCCAGGAAGAACCGGCTGGGCGGGCATCCGGGATACCGGCTGGTTCCCGGCCCCAGTGTCAAGCCGATGCATCAGGCCGATTCGCATTTCATGCGTCGGGCCGGTTTCGTCGAACACAATCTCTGGGCCACCGCATTTGCCCCCGGAGAGATTCACGCGCCGGGAAACTATATCAGCCAAGGGGAGCATGGCCCGGGCATTGTGCAATGGGTTGAACAGAACCGGAATCTGGTGGATGCCGATATTGTGCTCTGGCATACACTGGGAGTTTTGCATATGCCCCGGCCGGAAGATTACCCGGTCATGCCCGTGGAATACACGGGGTTCGGGTTGAAACCGGAGGGTTTTTTCGAGAACAATCCGGCATTGGACCTGGCACCGCCGGAATGCCATCTTGCCCGAGATCCCATGGAAACGGAAAAAAGAGGATGAAACCCCACCGGGTCGCTTACGTTAACGGGAACATTGTTCCAGAAGAGGAGGCAACCATTTCGATTCATGATATGGGTTTTGTCTATGGTGATTGTGTTTTTGATTCGTCGCGCACCTTCAATGGCAAACTCTTCAGGTTGCAAGAGCACCTTGACCGGCTCTACCAGAGCCTGGGGTCCACCGGGATTGACTGCGGAATCCCGCCGGACGAGATGGCCCGGGCGACGCAGGAGGTTGTCGGCTTGAATCTGCCCGCGTTGCGGCCCGGAGAAGATTACTGGGTGACCCAGCGGATATCGACCGGCCTGCAGCAGCTGGACGGAGAATCGCAGTTGAGGTCTCCCACTGTGGTCATTGAATGCATACCGTTGCCATTGCGCGCCCGGGCGAGGTATTTTTTGGATGGAATTGATGCCGTGGTCCCGGAACGGGTGCGGATTCCACCCGCGGCACTGTCCCCGAATATCAAGAGCAACAATTACCTGAACATGATGCTGGCGCAAAGGGAGGTGCAGAAAGATCAGCCGGGAGCCTGGGCCCTGATGTGTGATATCCATGGCAATCTGGCCGAAGGGGCCGGCTGCAATTTTTTCATGGTAACGGACGATGTGGTGTATACGCCGACCCGTGAATTTGTCCTCGCCGGGGTCAGTCGACAGGTCGTTATAGAGTGGTGCGAAAAAAGCGGGATGGAGGTCCGGGAAACCGACATTTCCATGGATTTCGCACTGACCGGGCAGGAGGCATTCCTGACTTCCACCAGTCTGTGTGCCTGCCCGGTCAGCAAGCTCAATGGCCATCTCTTCTCCGGCGGCGTGCCGGGCCCGGTGACGGACAAGATCATGCGCGGGTTTGCGGATCTCGTTGGATTCGACTATGTGGGCCAGTATCTGTCGTTTCTGGGTGACCACGAAGGGTCCACGGGGCTGTAGTGCGGGAATGGCGGGACCAGGCGGTGCGATGGATTCTCCCCTCAGCGCTATCAGTCATGGACCGGTCATGACCCGGTTCCTTCCGGCCACTTGGGTCTAGACTGCAAATTCCATGAAAATAGAGATTCTCTGTACCGGAGACGAGATTCTTTCCGGTAAAACCGTCAATACCAACTACAGCTATATGGCCCGTCGGTTGCATGAGACCGGATTTTCGGTTTTCTGGGGGACGGTGGTCGGGGATGATCGTGACGGTCTGGTTCAGGCGTTTCAGCAGGCATCCGAAAGAGCGGATGTCGTCATTGTGAACGGGGGTCTCGGCCCCACAGTGGATGACTTGTCCCAGGAAATTGCCGCGGCCGCGGCCGGGGTAGAGCTGGTGCTGCACCAGGAGTGGCTGGGTCGCATTGCCGCCTGGTATCAGGCCCGCGGCAGGACCATGCCACCGAACAACCACAAGCAGGCCATGTTGCCCGAGGGGGCGGAATTCATTGACAATCCGGTGGGTACGGCCTGTGGTTTTGCACTGACCATCCATTCCGCCCGGTTCTTCTTCACACCGGGAGTGCCGTCCGAATTGCAGCGGATGCTTGAAGAGCAGATCCTGCCCCGGCTGCAGGGGATGCGCGGCACCCGGGTGGCCACCCGGGTCAAACGGTTCCATACCTTCGGAATCGGGGAGTCCCGGGCGGACCAGTTGCTTGATGGCGTGGAGGAACTGGCTCCCGGCAGCCGGGTGAAGCTGGGATTCCAGTCCCACTATCCCCAGCTTGAGATCAAGCTGACCGCCAATGCAGGCAGTGAAACGGAGCTGGACCGGATACTGTCGCCGGTCGAAGAGGCGGTCAGGCAGCGGCTGCATCCTTTCATCCTGGCGGAAAACGGGGATACCGTGGAAGGAGTCATCATTGACAACCTCAAAAACCGGGAGGCGAGCCTTTCGGTTCTGGAGATGGACACCGGCGGTGCGATTGCCGGGCGACTGATCCGTGCAGCCGACACGAAAGCGCGGATACGGCAGGGATTGATTGCGGTGGACAACGAAGAGATCGCCCGAATCCTGGAGTTGGACCCTGGTGATGGTCGGGAAACCGATGAACGGTTCGCCGCGTTATGCGCCCGGAAACTGCGAATCCGGTCCGGTTCCACTTACGCACTGGCGGTGCTGATGAGCCGGCCTGGAACCGGCCCGGACCATCCGCCATGTGCCAGCATTTATTTCGCGCTGTCCGGAAAGTCCGGCACGTTCAATCGAAAGACGACGTTACCGGGAACCCGGAACTGGGTACTGCGCGGAGCAACGGAAATGGGGATGGATTATCTTCGCAGACATCTGCTGGGTCTTCCCACCGATGAACGGAATGATTTTGAGCAGCATTGATTGGCATCAGGATGCTGTTGACAGGGAAAGGGGATTGAAAATGGACGGATTCCATTTTTCCGGCTATCCATGACCGGTATGGGTGCCAACACGATCACCGAAAACTCGAACCGGGTGCAGTGGGACAACCAGGGGCCCTTCTGGTTGTTCGGGTACGGTTCCCTGATCTTCAAGGCGGATTTCCCCTACCTTGAAAAACGGGTGGCGTACATACAGGGTTGGGAGCGGCGGTTCTGGCAGGGGTCCCATGACCACCGGGGCACAGAAGAAGCCCCGGGCCGGGTCGTCACCCTGACAGAAGTCGACCAGGCGGTCTGTTACGGCATGGCCTACCGCATTGTTCCGGACATTCTGGAGCACCTGGACTACCGTGAAAAGAACGGCTATCTCCGGTTCGAGACGACGCTGGTTTTCAGCGACCACACCCGTGACCGGGGACTGGTCTACATTGCGACACCAGACAACCAGGCGTTTCTCGGGCCGGCAACCGAAGCCGAAATTGCGCGGCAAATCTCCCGTTCTGCCGGGCCAAGTGGCCGGAACCGGGATTATCTCATTGAACTGGCGGCAGCCTTGAGATCCATTTCCGTGGACGATGCGCATGTTTTTGAAATCGAACGGCAATGCAATTAAAATGCACCGGAGACATTGACCGGTTGCCGGTACCCGTCCAGTCCCGCTTGAAATCTTCTTGGCGGGAGAGTCCGGTTGTCTTTCCCGGCTTCGACGGTTGGTTGGTGCGCCAGACAGCCCGGTCACTCGGCAATCCGACGCAAAAAGTGCTAAACCAATGAGTCTTCAAACGGGTAGGTGGTCAGCAATTCGCAACCATCCTGTGTAACCAGAACCTGCTGTTCCAGCTTCACTCCGTCGGTTTCACCGGTTGCGCCCATATAGCTTTCAACGCAGATCACCATTCCCGGCTCGAACTGGCCATCATAGGGATTCGCTCCACGAAATCCGGGTTTGATTTGCGGAAATTCGTCGCACAATCCTACGGCATGCATGATGCAGGGGTAGGCGTTTTGCCGGAATTCCTCCGGAACGGGGAAGGCTCTTTCCTGGATTTCCAGAAACGACAGGCCGGGCCGGACCAGCTGCATGTTGTGTTCGACTTCCGCCATCGCCAGCCGGTAAATCTCCTTTTGCCGCCGGGTCGGCTTGTCGGGCCCGCAATGGATCGTCCTGGAAATATCGGCGAAATAGCCATTGGGACCGATCATGTCGGTATCAAATCCCACCAGGTCGCCGGATTCCACCCTGCGTTCCGATGCCTCCCGCAACCAGGGGTTGATCCGCGGTCCCGAGGCCAGCATCCGGCCATCGTGCCAGTCCCCGTTGTTGGCCAGGTTGGCATAGTTCAGGAGTCCCCAGAGCTGCAATTCAGAGACCCCGGGTTTCAGCACCTGCTTGACCTTGTTGATGCCATGTTCCGCGACCGCAATTGCCCACCGCATGCAGGCGATTTCATCGTCGGATTTGATGGTCCGGGCTCCTTCGGAAAGGGGGCTGCCGTCAATGGTTTCAATGCCCAGGTCCATCAGAGCCCGGGTCAGGCTGGGGTTGACGTATTCCAGCGCGACACGGCGACAGTCGGTTCCCATTTCAACGAGGTATGCGGCGATATCCCGGGCGAGCCGGGTGGCATAATCAGCCAGCAAATGACCTCCTTCGAAAAAGGACAGCGGTTGACCCTTGCGCACATCCAGGGTTCCGGTATCCGGCTCATATCCGTTATAGAGCACGATGGGTCCTTCGACCGGAACAAACATGTAGGTGGTCGGGATGTGCGCCTGGAACAATGCATAGTTCCGGTAATTGGCCGCATAGCGCATGCTGATGGGGTTCACCAGCATGCACATGGCGGCACCGGCCTTTTTGATTTCCATTCTCATTCTGGCATCCCGGTAGGTATACATCCTTTCGAAATCAATGGCGGGGGGCTCCCGGTAGCGACGCAAATCGCTCCACTGGTCGTCAAGGATTAACTGGTCTGCAGAAACAGGGTCCATTGCAATGGCTCGTGTGAGAAATTATCGTGGAGTATACCCGGGAAACCCACCGCGCCCGGAGACAAAACGTTTCCTGGCGGCATTGGGGCAGCCTTCCGGTTGTCGGGTGGACCGAATGGTCGTGAACAGGACCCGCGCAGGATTGGCCTTAGCTGTACCGGCAGGTCAGCTGTTCATTTTTCGCGGGGCCTTGGATTTTCCACAGCAGGGTCAGGCACTCGTCGTCAGCGTAAAGGTCCAGGGTGTACTGGTCCAGGTTGCAAAGGTGGGGGGTGGCCGATTTCATGTGGCACCGGTTCTCCGGATCCCCCACCAGTTCGGCAAGATGGACAGGATTTTGCCTGCCATACCGAAGATGGGACAGGGAGATGCCCCGGGGCGGGTCATGCAGGGTCCATCGGTAGATGTTGGAAAAATCCAGTGCAGGGTTGCGGGGGGCCGCTTTGCCCGAATCAACTCTCGGATGCCATTTTCCGGTCTCGGTAAACAGGAGGGTATGACCGTTTTCCCGGGAGACCGCGACCTGGCCGTGACCCGTTCCATTCCAGCCGGTGGTGCCGGTCAACGACCTGGCAGCAAATGCCAGCTTGGAGACTCCGCCCAGTTTTTGCCAGACCTGGAGGCAGGAATGATCCGGACTGGTTTCTTCCCCGGACACTTTTCAGTCAATGGCGCGGTCCAGCGCAACCAGTATTTTTTCAACCTCTTCATGGCTGTTGTAGTGCGCCAGTGAAATCCGCACCACGCCGTCTTCGGGATCGATTCCCAGATCCGTGATCAGGCGGTGGGCATAGAAGTGGCCGCTTTCACAGCCCACATTCAACGCCTGCATTTTCGATGACACTTCCCGGGCCGATTGCTTCAGGGGCCTGAACGAGATGGTGGGAACCCGGTCATTGTCGCGGGTATGGGTCTTGCCGATCAGGCGGACATGGGTCGCGTTGTCGAGAAAATCCAGAATCGGTTCAGCCAGGCGGCTTTCGTGTTCACGGATCAATTCGTGAAGACGCTCCATCTGGACCTGATGACCGGTCGCAGAGCGGGGTGCTTCCCCATGGTGATGCCGGTACAGGGCATTGAAGTAATCCAGCACCCCGGCGCAACTGGCCACCTCGGCATGCTGGGGACCGGCGGGATTCAGCCATTGCCTGGGATGGCCGGTGTTGAAGTAGTGGCACTGGGGAGCGAGCGTGTGGAGGATGTCCCGGTTCACATACATCAGGCTCTGGTGTGGACCGTAGACCTTGTAGAGACTGAACGCGTACCCGTCAATCCCCAGTGACTTGAGGTTGCAGATATGATGGGGGGCATAGGCCACCGCATCGACGAAGACCCTTGCGCTGGAGTTTCGCCGCACCCGGTCCGTGATTTCCCGGACGGGATTGACGGTTCCCACGATGTTCGAGCAATGGGGAAAAAATACCCATTTGGTCTTTTCGGTCAGGAGTCCATCCAGCTGGCCGGGGTCCAGCAATCCACTTTGCGCGTCCACGGACCATTGACGTATCTTCACCCCTTTTTCCTCGGCCTTCCGTCGCCAGGCCCCACTGTTCGCCTCATGGTCCTGGTTGGTGACGATCATTTCATCCCCCGGGTGCAGATTGGTACCGATCGACTGGGCCATCACGTAGGTGTTCATGGAGGTGGACGGGCCGATCGTCAACTCCGAGGGAGAGATGTTCAGTGCGGCGGCCCATCCGTCGATGGCCCGGTCCATCGCGACCCCGGCTTCCCTGGAGGTGGAATACCGTTCATAGGGCTGAACCCGTGTGTGGGTATTGTAGTGTTCCATGACGGCATTGACCTGATTGGCGACATAACTGCCCCCGGCGCTGGAACAAAATATGAATCCGGGCTCGTCCTGCAGCTGGTAGAACTGGGTTCTCACAAAATCAATGTCGAGTTTCATGTCTGTATCATCGGTGTGAAAGACTCCGCGCATGGCGGGCTCGCCCCGGCAAACCAGCCCAGTCCGGGCAGGTCCATTGCGGAGCACGCCGTTCCCTTGGGGCACGGATTCCGGGCGATATTAAGTTTGCTCTTGAGGTGGTAGAATACAGCCCCATATTATGCCTGACACGCTTCCAGAACGAAAACATGCAAACTGACCTGAAAATCAGCGCAGATGCAGTGAGCCGGATTCATGAACTGCTGACCGCAAAGGAAAACCCGGATCTCATGTTGCGGGTCTATATCCAGGGAGGCGGATGTTCCGGTTTTCAATATGGATTCCAGTTCGACGAAAACCGACAGGAGGATGACATCGCTCTGGAACAGGAAGGGATCCGGGTGCTGGTTGACATGCTCAGCCTGCAATACCTGACCGGTGCCGAGATTGACTACAAGGACGACATCATGGGCAGCCGGTTTCTGGTGAACAACCCCAATGCCTCCGCGACCTGTGGTTGCGGGTCATCGTTTTCCATCTGAAGACCCTTCCCCGGCCGGGTTCGGGGCCGTCCACTCCATTTTTTCCCATGCCCGGCCATGCCCGGTTTCATGCGCCCCGGCCTGTTCCGGGGCGGGTCACGGGAAGTGCCGACTGAAGCCCCTGTCTTTTTGTTCCGGGGAGGGTGAACCGGGCATTGGCGGGCTTTCTCCTGTCACGGCAGTGGCCGGTCTTTCCGGGATACGGGACCGGACGCAATTATTGCGGAATTTCACTTGAGCTTTGCAACCTCATCCCCATATTCTGGAAAGATTTTATGACATTAACCTCGACATCCAAAGAAACATGAACCAACAATCCGAACCACAGAAAAATCAATCCGTTGATGAGCCTGAACCGAAACCCGAAACGGAACGGGATTCAGGGAAGGAATCCGTATCCCAGGACCAGTCCGATCATGTTGAATCGGATGCCGTGGAGGAAACGGAAACAGGCGACTCTTGCGAATCCGGTCTTGAAGGGGTCAGCCGGGAAGAGATCATTGAGAGGCTGAACGAGAAAAGCAGCGAGATCGATGAAATGAAGGATGGGTATATTCGCGCCAAGGCAGAGGTGGAAAATGTGCGGCGCCGAAGTCAGAACGAAATCATCTCCGCCCGCAAGTATGCCATTGAAGGTTTTGCCCTGGAATTGTTGAGTGTCATCGACAGCCTGGACCAGGCATCGAAAGTGGAAATGGACGAATCCAGCGGGGAAGCGGTTGTCAAAATGAAGGAAGGGCTGGAATTGACGCGCAAGCAGCTGGGAAATGTGATGGGAAAATTTGGAGTTTCCGAAGTGGAAGCGGCACCGGGGGTCAAGTTTGACCCGGAAATACACCAGGCGATCAGCATGGTCGAGAGCCAGGAAATCGAGGCGGAACACATTCTCGATGTGATGCAAACCGGTTTTACCCTGAAGGACCGGTTGCTGCGGCCGGCGATGGTCGTGATAGCAAAAAGCACGGACGACTAAAACAGATTTAAAGGGGATAACACCGTGAAATTGCTTGTTATTCCATAATTCACCCTTATATCAGAATCAGAAATTCAGACACCGGTTTATTGAGGACCCTGCAAATGTCAAAAATTATAGGTATCGATCTTGGAACCACCAACTCCTGTGTGGCGGTCATGGAAGGAAGCACTCCCAAGGTCATTGAAAACAGCGAAGGAGACCGTACCACTCCGTCCATCGTTGCCTTCACCAAAGACGGTGATGTCCTGGTGGGCCAGTCGGCCAAGCGGCAATCCGTCACCAACCCTGAAAATACAGTTTTTGCCGTCAAGCGGCTGATCGGGCGCCGGTTTGATGAAAACCTCGTACAGAGGGATATCGATCTGATGCCGTACAAGATCGTGAAAGCGAAAAACGGGGACGCCTGGGTGGAGGCGGGCGGCAAACAGATGGCCGCCCCTGAAATTTCCGCACGGACCCTGCAGAAAATGAGACAGACGGCGGAAGACTATCTGGGGGAAGAGGTGACCGAAGCGGTGATCACGGTCCCGGCATATTTCAATGATTCGCAGCGGCAGGCCACCAAGGATGCGGGCAAGATCGCAGGACTTGCCGTCAAGCGGATTATCAACGAGCCGACGGCGGCGGCGCTGGCGTACGGGATGGACAAAGCCAAGGGCGACCGGAAAATTGCCGTCTACGACCTCGGTGGCGGGACGTTCGACGTATCCATTATCGAAATCGCTGAAATCGAGGGAGAGCACCAGTTTGAGGTGTTGTCTACCAATGGCGACACTTTCCTCGGTGGAGAGGATTTTGACCGAAGGCTGATTGATTACCTGGCCGATGAGTTCCGCAAAGACCAGGGCATGGACCTTCGGGGAGACCCCCTTGCCATGCAGCGCCTGAAAGAAGGGGCCGAGAAGGCCAAGATTGAGCTGTCGTCCAGTGCACAAACGGAAGTGAACCTGCCCTATATCACGGCCGATGCCAGCGGTCCCAAGCATTTGACCATGAAGTTGAGCCGGGCCAAGCTGGAGTCGCTGGTGGATGATCTGCTGCAGCGGACTCTCAAGCCCTGCAAAACCGCCTTGCAGGATGCGGGGCTGAAAGCCACTGAAATTGATGACGTGATACTGGTCGGCGGTCAGACACGCATGCCCAAGGTGCATGAAGTGGTGGGAAATTTCTTTGGAAAGGAAGCACGCCGGGATGTCAATCCCGACGAAGCAGTGGCCATGGGTGCTGCCATCCAGGGAGGAGTGCTGGGCGGGGATGTCAAGGACGTATTGCTGCTGGATGTCACCCCTCTTTCTCTCGGGATCGAAACCCTGGGCGGTGTCATGACCAAGCTGGTGGAGAAAAACACCACGATACCGACCCATGCGAGCCAGGTTTTTTCCACCGCGGACGACAATCAAAGCGCAGTGACGGTCCATGTCCTGCAGGGGGAACGTGAAGTGGCGAGTGGAAACAAGTCGCTCGGACGTTTCGACCTGACGGAGATTCCGCCTGCCCCGAGAGGCCTTCCCCAGATTGAGGTGTCATTCGACATCGATTCCAATGGGATCCTGCATGTATCGGCCAAGGACAAGGCGACCGGCAAGGAGAACAAGATTGTCATCAAATCCAGTTCCGGTTTGTCGGAAGAAGAAATCGACAGGATGGTGCAGGATGCGGAAGAGCATGCCGAGGAAGACAAGAAGACCCGGGAGCTGGTGGATGCCCGGAACCAGGGCGA
Organism: Gammaproteobacteria bacterium; assembly: GCA_011523765.1. Lineage (GTDB taxonomy): Bacteria > Pseudomonadota > Gammaproteobacteria > Arenicellales > Poriferihabitantaceae > WTGA01. Next base: position 14,591 of record WTGA01000032.1, on the reverse strand, counting down.
GGCCATCATTCACGGTGTCCAGAAATCCATGGACGAACTTGGAGACAAGGTGGAAGCCGGGGAAAGGGAGAGTATCCAGTCTGCGATTTCAGAGCTGGAAGAAGTGTTGAAAGGCGATGATCTCGAGGCCATAACTTCGAAAACCCAGGCATTGACCCAGGTCAGCCACAAACTTGCCGAGCAGATGTACGCCCAGGCACAGGCGGGGCAGGGTGAAGACGATCAGGGGGATTCCGGACAGGGGAATGCCACCGGACAGGACGATGTGGTCGATGCCGAGTTTGAGGAAGTCAAGGATGACGAGAAGAAACCCCGGAGTTGACGGTTGAACCAAAAAAGCCAGCGGAGGACTGAATCGAAAGCAGGGTCATGATGATCCCGATATTTCCCGGACAGGTCTGATGTCAAAGCGAGATTATTACGAGGTACTGGGCGTTGGTCGCGATGCCAGCAGCGATGAGCTGAAAAAAGCGTATCGAAGACTGGCCATGAAGTATCATCCGGACCGCAACCAGAACAGCCCGGAGTCCGAGGAACGGTTCAAGGAAGCCAAGGAAGCCTACAGCGTACTGGGCAACCCTGAAAAGCGTTCCGCCTATAACCAGTTCGGACATGCCGGAGTGGAGGCATCCGGCGGCATGGGTGCCGGCGGATTCGGAGATGTTTTCGGCGACATCTTCGGCGATATTTTTGGAGGGGGTTCGGCGAGCGGAGGACGACGGTCCCGGGGGACGGACCTGCGCTACCGGCTGAGCTTGACCCTGGAGGAAGCCGTCCATGGTGTCGAGAAGCAGATCCGCATTCCAAAAAGGGAAAACTGTGCGACCTGCGATGGGTCGGGTTCAAGGCCGGGTTCGGAACCGTCAACCTGCGGGACTTGCAATGGACAGGGACAGGTGCGACGGCAACAGGGCTTTTTCTCTGTCCAGCAAACCTGCCCGAGTTGCCAGGGACGCGGAAAGGTCATCAGCGATCCGTGTTCTTCCTGCCATGGACAGGGGTTGGTCCAGGTGGAGAAAACACTGTCGGTAAAAATTCCCGCGGGGGTTGATGACGGCGACCAGGTACGGCTCAGTGGAGAAGGGGAAAGCAGTGGCCCGGGAACCCTGAAAGGGGATCTCTACGTACAGGTACGGTTGAAGAAACACGATATCTTTGAGAGGGAGGGGGATGACCTGTATTGCGAAATCCCGGTGGGCTTTCCCACGATGGCCCTGGGTGGCAGCATCGAGATTCCGACCCTGTCGGGTCGTGCCAATTTGAAAATTCCATCGGAAAGCCAATCGGGGCGGGTTTTTCGGCTTCGGGACAAAGGCGTCAAGAACGTCCGAAATGGCCAGCAGGGGGACCTGTATTGCAAGGTGGTGGTGGAAACCCCGGTCAACCTGACCAAGGAACAGAAAAAGATCCTGACCCAACTGGACCGGAGCATCCGCAGAGGCGGAGGCCGTCATTCACCACGGGGCAGTTCGTGGACAGACCGGATCAAATACTTCTTTGATGAACTGGTTTCCTGACGGGCCCGCCGGCAGACAGTTGCAAGAGGTTCATGCTGCCAGGCATGCAAGAGGGGCTGATCATGCCAAGACCGAAATACCGACCGATTTGACCGGAAATATCTCTAAATAAACATTGGGATACAAAGAAAACCTCCAATCATCCTGATATATTGACGGCAGGATTGGGCGACCAATGCAGGCGGGGCAAGTCAGTCCCGGGCGGCCAGGATGAACGAGCCGGAAGGCTTACCGCCGCTTCCCGGTCCGGGCACTGGTTTCTCGCGTGCCCGTGGTTGCCTGGCAGGCTCCATTTTCCCGGACCCCCGGTAACCCTCCAACGGTTTCCAGTTCCGGCCCCTTGAACCGAAAAGAAGGGACCTGGATATTCGAAGAGCGGCCAGCACCCCGGGGCCGTTCCACCCTGCAGTCCTGTCCCGGGGATGACCCGGCCCAAGGAACCGGCAGCCGGCTCCCACCTGTCAAACCCTGTACGGCTGATGGCCGGGGGATGGAGTTTGGGTCTGGTGGAAACGGAACGGGTCGCATACTACAATTCAGCACTTCGGAGTATCCCCGGTGGTTGCCATCCCGGGTGATTCCGTTCTATCGAACCAGAAAATGCCTGATATTTTTCATCAATGCCTTCTTCATCGGCGGGGAGCACCCAACCCGTGCCGCACAACCCTGACCGGTTGCAGGGCACCGCATACCGGCCACCCGGATTCCATGTAATGTGATGTCGGAAAGTGCTGAAGTTCTCGCCCGCGATGGCCTGTTTCACCGGCAAATCACCGATTTCACCCCGCGCAGGGCCCAGCAGGAAATGGCCCGGTCCGTGGAAAATGCCCTGGAGCATCATGGCCGTCTCGTGGTTGAATCCGGGACGGGAACCGGGAAGACATTTGCGTACCTGGTGCCTGTCCTGCTGAGTGGAAAACGCACGATTATTTCCACCGGAACGAAACATTTGCAGGAGCAGATTTTTTATCGTGACCTGCCGGTGGTCATGAAGACCCTTGGCTGCCAGGTCAATGCGGTCCTGCTCAAGGGGCGGGCCAACTACCTGTGCAAGTACCGGCTTGCCCTGGCAAACCGGCAAACCGATCTGGTGGGCAGGCAGAACCCGTTCGAATATGACCGGATCAATGGCTGGTCGGTGCGAACGAAAACCGGGGATATCTCGGAAGTGGAGGGAGTGGGTGAAGACCATGCCATCTGGAAACAGGTCACCTCGACGGTGGACAACTGCCTGGGTCCGCGCTGCCGGGATTATGCGGACTGTTTTGTCATGAAAGCGCGGCAAAAGGCCAGGGAAGCGGAAGTCGTGGTCGTGAATCACCATCTTTACTTCTCCAGCCTCGGTCTGAGCATGAAATCCGGTGGATTGGGTGAAATACTGCCGGACCACAGCGCCGTGGTTTTCGATGAGGCGCACAGTCTTGCCGAGACGGCGTCACAGTTTTTCGGGTTGTCGGTTTCGAGTCATGACCTGAAGGAACTGTTCCAGGACATTCTGGCTGCGGAAAATGAGGAGAACAGTGCGGTCCATTTTGCCGAGAACATCGCACGCCTCGAGTCCATCCTGGAAGACCTGTTTTCCCATTTCGGGAAACAGGCGGTTTCGCCGGCAGACCTTTCGGAGCTTGAAAACACCGGGTTTGATGTGCTGTTTGCCGGGCTTGGCCGGGAGCTGGGCCAGTTGCAGGACCTGCTGGAAGCCGCTTCTCCGGTTGGAGAGGGGCTGGCAAGATGCCGTGACCGCAGTTTGAATATTGCAGCCCGGATTGAGTCGTGGCGTGAAAACAGGGATTCCCGTTCGGTGAGCTGGATGGAGTGGGAAGGCCGTTGGTTCAGGCTGCACCTGACCCCGGTGAATCTCGGACCCCATTTTCATGAAATCATGTCAGGCCCCCCGATTTCCTGGATTTTTACGTCGGCCACGCTGGCGGTTGGTGATGATTTCAGCAGTTTCTGCAATGAGGTCGGCTTGCAGTACGCGGACATGAAAAGATGGGACAGTCCTTACGATTTTGACAGCAATACGCTGCTCTACCTGCCGCCCGGCATGCCGGACCCGCGGAATGCGTCTTTCCAGGCTGCCTTGGAAAAAACCATTCTTGAGGTTACCAATGCGAGCCGGGGACGCGCCTTTTGTCTGTTTACCAGCCATGCCATGCTGCAAAACATTCATCGACGCATCCGGAAAAAAATTGCGTGGCCGCTCCTGGTCCAGGGCCATGCACCCCGGCAGAAGTTGCTGCAACAGTTTATGCAGTCCGACAACCAGGTATTGCTTGGCACATCCAGTTTCTGGGAGGGAGTGGATGTCAAGGGGGATGCGCTCAGTTGCGTGATCATTGACAAATTGCCCTTTGCATCGCCGGCCCATCCGGTATTGCGCCGCAAGCTGCAGGTCTGTGAGGAGCAGGGCGGGAATCCGTTTATGGACCTGCAGGTTCCCAATGCGGTGATTGCCCTGAAGCAGGGCGTGGGCAGATTGATCCGGTCCGAAAAGGACCGGGGCATCCTGGTCATCTGTGACCCGAGAATCACTGAAAAAAGCTATGGACACCGGTTTCGGTCCAGCCTGCCATCCATCCCGGTGACGCACAGTTTTTTCGATGTGCGGCAATTTTTTCAATGAGCATCCGCAGGAATGAGAATTTTGGCCATTGATACCGTGACGGAAGCCTGTTCGGTTGCATTGCTGGACGGACAGGACATTCTGCAGGAAATTGAAATTGCCCCGAAGGGCCATTCAACCCGGGTGCTGCAAATGGTGGAAGACATTCTCTCCCGTTCGCAGTACCGGCTTGGGGACATGGATGTTCTCGCGGTGGATACCGGCCCGGGTTCGTTTACCGGCGTGCGGATTGGCCTGGGGGTGGCCCAGGGCCTGGCGTATGGGGCCAATTTGCCGGTAATCGGGGTCAATTCCATGGAAACCCTGGCGGCCTCGCTGGACAGCGGCCAGGTTTTCCCGGCCATTGATGCGAGGATGAAGCAGGTCTATTGCGGGCTGTACCAATCCCGCGGGTCTTCCCGGCCGGTCGAGCGGGTCCAGCCGGTCGTGGCGAATCCGGGGGAGTTGCCATTTGAAATTGAGGGGGCATTCTACGGTATCGGCAATGGCTGGCGCATTCATGGTGAGGCCATGGGTTCATCTTTGGACCCATGCGATGCGACCATTTTGGAGCAGTCGTACCCGGAGGCGAAATCTGTCGCAAGAATTGCGGCGTTCGCTGGCCTGGAATCCGCCATGGATCCCATGTTTCTGGAGGCGACCTATGTACGCAACCGGGTGGTCAATGAACCGTCCGTGCGGAACTAGGAGTATCCATGTTGTCCACGGACTGGTCGGCCAAGGGGGTTGGCAACATGGCTACTCGTGACACGTTCCGACGGGTGGAACCTCGGTGTGATCCGGGGGGGAACCTGAGTGAGATATGCAACCGGTCCCCGAGGAGAAGCACTGCCATGAAATCAAGGGTCCGTCGGACCCTGGCGGCCGCTGGCCTGACCGCCATGACCAGCCTTTCCGCCCTGGCCCAGGCGGATGACATGATCATCGGCCTGGTCACCAAGACCGACACCAACCCTTTCTTCGTGAAGATGCGCGAAGGCGCGCAAGCCAGGGCCGATGCGATGGGCGTGGAGTTGCGTACCTTCGCGGGCAAGTACGACGGTGACAACGAGACACAGGTCGAGGCCATCAAGAGCCTGATGGCGGCCGGTGCCAGAGGTATCCTGATCACTCCCTCCGATCCGGTCGGCCTGTCCGGCACCGTACAGCAGGCCCGCGAGGCGGGGGTTCTGGTGATTGCCCTGGATACGCCCTTCGATCCACCGGAATCCGCCGACGCGACCTTCGCCACCGACAACTTCCGGGCTGGTGAGCTGAACGGCCGGTGGGCTGCGGCCAGGATAGGCGATACGTCCCAGGCCAGGATTGCCACCCTCGACCTCTCCGGGGCGCAGGTCACGGTCGATGTGCTGCGCAACCAGGGCTTCCTGAAGGGCTTCGGAGTCGACGTGAAGGATGTCAACAGGATGTACGACGAAGACGACCCACGCATTGTCGGTGGCACCGGCACGATGGGCTCGAAAGAGGGGGGCCGGACCGCCATCAGGAACCTGATGCGGAAGGCCCCCGACATCAATGTGATTCACACCATCAACGAGCCGGTAGCGGCCGGTGCCTACGAGGGCCTCAAGTCCTTGGGGATGGCCGGCAAGGTGCTGATCGTCTCCGTGGACGGCGGCTGTCCGGGGGTGCAGAACGTCAAGGAGGGCCTCATCGGTGCCACTTCCATGCAGTTCCCGCTGCGCATGGCTTCGCTCGGCGTGGAAGCAGTGGTGGAATTCGCCAGGTCGGGCAAGAAGCCGGAGAACACGGAAGGCCTCGGTTTCTTCGACACCGGTGTCGAACTGGTGACAGATGAGCCGGTCAAGGGCATCCCCTCGATCAATTCGGACGAAGCGCTGACCAGGTGCTGGGGCTGAAGTGCCCTTTGCAGTCGACCTCGGCAGGCGGAAACCGTCCAGGTGCAGGCATTCGGTTCAGGCGTGAAGAAGGAACCCGAACCGGACGCTACCCCAAGAGAATGAGGTTGACCATTGCTCCCGTCATGCAGGTTGCCAGGGTGCCGGCAAAAATGGATTTGATGCTGAGCTGAATAATTTCCGATTTGCGCTCCGGGGCCATGGTCGACAGGCCGCCAATCATGATTCCCAGGCTTCCGGGATTCGCGAATCCACACAATGCATAGGTGATGACGATGGCGCTGGTGGCGCTCAACGTGTCGGCCGGAAGGTTCGCCAATTCAAGGTAGGCAACGAATTCATTGACAATCGTTTTGGTTCCAAGCAGTGAGCCGGCCGCGGCCGACTCACTCCAGGGAATTCCCATTAGCCAGGCAACCGGGGCAAAGCAATACCCGAAGATTTGCTGCAGCGTGATGGAATGCCCTTCAGGGGCGGGCACGATTCCCAGACACAGGTCAACGAGTCTAACCAGTGCCACCATCACCACCATCATCGAAATGACGTAAACCAGGAGTTTGACGCCTTGTGTGGTGCCTTCGGCAATGGCTTCAAATGCGCCGGAAACTCCCGGATTGAAATCCAGCCTGCCTTCGGTCATGCCTGCCTGGGTGTCGGGCACCATGATGCGCGCAATCACCAGCGAGGCCGGGACGCTCATCACCGATGCGACGATGATATGGCTGAGCGCATCGGGAAGCACGCCGGTCAGCACACTTGCATACAACACCAAAACCGTGCCCGCGACGGTTGCCATGCCACAACACATGACACTGAACAATTCGCTTCGACTCATCGATCTCAGGTAGGGCCGGATCAACAAGGGAGCTTCGATCATGCCGACGAAAATGTTCGCCGAGAGTCCCAAACCCTCCGCACCGCCGATCCGGAGGGTCTTTTCAAACAATTTGGAAAACAGGCCGATGATCAGTGGCAGAATGCGCCAGTAGAACAGCAGGGAAGACAGGGCACTCAATACCAGGATCACGGGCAATGACTTGAATGCGAGGATATAGGCAGCACCGGGAAAGAGTTCTTCAAAGGGAAGCGGTCCACCGCCAAGATAACCGAAAACCATGGAGGTGCCGGCTTCGGTTGACTCCTGGATGGCGATGACCAATCCGTTCAGTCCGCGGATGGCCTCGTTGAACAGGTGAATCTTGAGCAAGAGGAAACCCAGGACGACCTGAAGCGAAATCCCGGCAATGACCAGTTTCCATGGAAACCGGGCGCGGTTTTCGCTGACCATCCAGGCGATGGCCACAAATGCAGCGATACCCAGGCTACTTTGCAGCATGAGCAGGGTTCCGCGTAGCGGTTGGCCGGGAATCAGTAAATCTTGAAGTGCGCATTTCTGGGCCGGTTTCCGCATATCGGTGTGATGTCCTGGGGGCAGGCGGACAGGCAGACCACCAGGTCCATCTCGGCTCTGAATTCAATGAAGTCGCCGGGTTTGCAGGCCGGGGGGTTGGGTTGGATCGTACCATCCGCCTCCACGGGCGTGTTTTGCCACAGGTTGAACGGGGAAGGGGTTTCAGTGGGTTTCATGTCAATGGCAACCAGGGCCTCCCAGAAATTGTCGGTGCAATTGCGGTGAAATCCCGTGCAACCGAGTTTCCGGTAGCGATATCGGTCACAGGCCGCGAGCAGGGTGTCGTGTGCGCCATGGGCGGTATCCTCAAGGATTGTCAGGATGGGCCGCCGCTGGTTCGTTACCATGGTATCCCCGGCCTTCGGCCGGTAACGCTCGAGGTCTACACGGCAGTGTTCCATGGACATGAATTCGCCCATATTGTGCGCATTGAGTGCCCAGCAATCCACGACCTGGGTGCCATGGGTGTTGATCACCCGGATCACCTGCTGTTTCTTTGCAAATGCTGCCCTGGCATGTCCCGCCGGGATGGTAATCAGGTTGTCTGTATCGATCTTCTTTGCCATGTTCAAAACCGCCAGGGTTCATATCCTCCCGCCCCGGTGGGCCAGTGATTGATTGCGGCACCGCTTTCTCCCTGAAGACAGGGCAACCGGACCCGCCCGGGACGGTATCGAACTCCTTCAATGACCCGATTATAAATGAATTTGCATCCGGCAACGGTGAGGTTCGATCACACAACCGGGCTCAACGGGTATCAGCCTTTGACGGGCTGCCTTGTGCCGAACCGGTCAACCCGGAAAAATGTTGTTCTCCGGGCGGCGACTCTGAGAGAATACGGTTCTTTTTTTGTGGGCCGGTTGGCCGGGACCGGCTCTTCCGACGGCCATGAAGGTAATCGATACACTTAATCAGAGAAATAGAATGAGTTTTAACCAAGTCGCAGTTATTGGAGCCGGGACAATGGGCTCCGGAATCGCAGCCCAGGTTGCCAACGCCGGGGTGGATGTCCTGTTGCTGGATGTCCCGGGTGAAAAGGAGAATCCCAATGGACCTGCCCAGCACGGGTTGAGCAGGATGAAGGATGTCAACCAGCCCGGATTGATGTCCGAAGCAGCATTCAGCCGGATTCAGGTCGGAAATATCCGTGACGATTTTGACAGGCTCGCGGAGTGTGACTGGATTACCGAAGCCGTGGTGGAGCGGCTGGAGATCAAGAAAGCCCTGTATCAGCGCCTGAATGATACGTGCGGTGAGAAGGTCCTGATCACTTCGAACACTTCCACCATTCCCATTCGTCTTCTCGTGGAAGGGATGCCGGAATCCTTCCAAAAACGGTTTGCGATCACACATTTTTTCAATCCGGTCCGGTTCATGCGTTTGCTTGAACTGGTCCGGGGTGAGCACACCGACCCGGCAGTCATTGACCGGCTGGATGCATTTTGTGAGCAGAAGCTGGGAAAGGGGGTGGTCCGTTGCCTTGATACCCCGGGATTTCTGGGCAACCGGGTAGGGGTCTATGCGATCCAGTGTGCCCTGCATGCCGCGTTTGAACTGGAGCTCGAACCCGTTGAGGCGGATGCGATATTCGGGCGTCCCATGGGGATCCCCAAAACAGGGGTCTTTGGCCTCTATGACCTGATCGGAATCGATTTGATGGCCGATGTGGTGAACAGTCTCGTGAGTATTCTTCCCGAAGCGGATGCGTTTCACCAGGTGGCCGGTGAGATTCCAATGATGACCCGCATGATCGAAAGGGGCCATACCGGGAACAAGAAGGGGAAGGGATTCTATTACCAGGAAGAGGATTCGACAGACCGGCACATGCTGGACCTGAATTCAGCCCGGTACGTTCCATTTGAACGGCGGGCCCTGCCTGTGGCGGAAGAGGCGGAAAAAAATGGAATCCTGCACTTGCTTCGGGATGAATCCAAATACGGGCACTTTGCGTGGACAGTATTGTCGAATACGCTGTGTTATGCCGCTTCGTTGGTTCCCGAAGTGGGCGAGGACCCCCTGGCCATCGATGATGCGATGAAGCTGGGTTACAACTGGTTGGCCGGGCCGTTCGAGATGATGGATGCCGTGGGGGTGGATTACCTGGTGGACCGCCTGGAGTCGGAAGACCGGGCGGTGCCGGATTTTCTTCACAGTGCAAAAGGATCTTCCTTTTACCGTGTACACAACGGTGTCCTGCAAACCCGGCAGAACCGGAGCCGCTGGGTTCCGGTCACCCGTCCCCGGGGAGTGGTTCGGTTCAACGAGAAAAAACGGACGCTGCACCCGGTCAACAGCAACGAAACGGCAAGCTGGTATGTCACCGATGAAGTGGCTCTCGTTGAGTTTCACAGCAAGGCGAATACGCTGGATGCCGGGTCCATGGCGATCCTGGCGGATGCCATTGACCAGGTTCCCCGGAAGAATCTCAGAGGGTTGCTGGTGCACAATGATGCGCCCCACTTTTCCTGCGGTGTCAATCTTGGGGCGGTCAGGGAGTATTGCCGACGGGATGACCTGGATGGCCTGGATGCGTTTCTCCATGATTTCCAGCAAACGGTGTTGTCCATGCGGGATGCCCGCTTCCCGGTCGTCGTGGCCCCCGTCGGGTTGTCCCTTGGAGGGGGATTCGAAGTCGTGCTGCACGGGAAACAGGTGATCTGTCATGCGAACTCGGTGATGGGACTGGTGGAATCACTGGTCGGGGTGGTTCCATCGGGCGGGGGGTGCAAGGAGATGCTTTATCGATGGGTTGAGAAACTGGGGTGTGGTCACGGGGACGTTACCGACGCTTCCTGGAAGGCATTTATGAATATCGGGTATGGCCGGACCGCGACTTCCCCCATTCTGGCCCATGGGCTGGCCATGCTGAGGGAGAACGACCGGTTTGAAATGAACCGGGACCGCATCTACCGCCAGGCGGTCCGGGCATTGAATACCCACCCGGAGCAAAAACCGTTTTCCCGTCCGGTGCTGTCCATGCCCGGCACCCCCGTATTCGGCAAAATGGTGGACTGGCTGGAAAAAGCCGGGCAGGAGCACAAACTGACCGCCCACGATATTGTTGTCGGCACGCAGATCGCGCGAATTGTAAGCGGCGGAGAGGTGGAGCCGGGCGCAGGCTGGTCAGAACAGGACCTGCTCAACGCGGAGCGAAACGCATTCAATGTGTTGGTGCAGACCGATGGCACCCGCCGGAGGATCGACCACATGCTGGATTTCGGGAAACCGTTGAGAAACTAACGGAACCACCGGATTTTCCAGCAAGCCATCTGGACTGGTTCCCGTCGCCCCGAATGACCGGTATCGTCAGGAGAACAATGGTGTGCGGGAACGGGCCGGCCTGCACTCGCGGCCGGGGAAAGAAAGCGGCATTTCCTTCCCTGCCTGGTTCCGCTTACCCGCTGATCGTGCGCTGACACTGTTTGGTTATCACCTGCCCGATTCTTTGTAGTGCCGCATACTTCCCGTAGAGGCTTTCAAACCTTTCCGCCGTTGGCTGCAGTTTTTCCAGCAGTCTCGTTGCAACCTCCTGGACCTGCTTCTGAAGAAACCGGGGGTGCACACCACACTGCTGTGCCAGCGCATCCCAGTGTTTTCGGGAGACAAGCCCGGGGTTTCTTTCACCGCCGACTGAAAATGCCAGGTGATAATCAATGTGTTTCACAGCACGGGTGCAGACCAGGTCATAAAAAGGAGCCAACCGGATTTCTCCATTGGCCTGGTACAGCAGGGAAAGGTTTTTGGCATGGCCATCCGAGTTGCCGGCCAGGACATTGAAGATTTGCCAGCGAAGCAGATGTTGCAGATCATTGGCGGGGTCGGTGGAAATATCCCGGACCAGTCGATAACAGTCCGCGAATGCGGGACCTCCATCCTCCTGGTATTTGCGTTCGTGGCCAAAGCCGAGTGCCTGGCAGAAATCTTCCTGGTGCAATCTCCCAATCCGGCCGCTTTCGAGGTTGTGGCGGTCATAGCGCTTCACCAATGCATAGTGTCTGTCCGCGGTCGAGAGCAACTGGATATCGACCACTGGCAAGTCAATGGCTCTCGCCAGCTCGGTGGTAAAAGTCTCGTAAGCCGGCAGGTGGCGGTAATGGGGAAATTCAAATTTCAGGATGTGGCTGGAAGGAGATTCCTTCCTGGGCAGCCAGCAGGTGTCCTCCTTCACCAGTATCGGACATTTGTTCTGGGCACCGGCCAGAGACAGCCGGGGGCGCTCATGGGTGGTCCATGTGTACACCTGGCCCCGACGGGCAACCAGAATGGCGAGGTCGTTGTCCGAGAGTTTGTGGTACTCGTGTTCCGTTGACGGTTGATGCTCCGCTTGCAATAGGGACAGCGCACCGGCACATTCCCCGCCTATGGCCCTGAGCAGGTCAAAATCGGTATTGGCGATTTTGAGGTTTCGGGCAATTTGGTCGCGAACGCCTCCTTCCGGAAGCAGATTGGCGAAAAACCGGTGAGCGAAACCTTCTGCTGGTGCAAAATCTTCGTGACGCACCGGCAGTGTGTGGGAAACGGCAAATCCACCTTGTGCCAGCCATTCCTCTTCGTAACGGAACCCGATCAGCCCCTGGGTGTTTCGCCACAGGTATCCGACGAGTCGCTGGTCGTTCCAGACGTTGAGGCCATCCGGGTCAAGCATGGTGTCCTCCGGGTTATTTTGGTGCAGGCCCGGGTGGAGTGATTCCACGGGGCCGGATGATCACTTCCAGCCCCAGGGTGCGCAACGCTTTCAAGACTTTGCCCAACTCAGCGGTTTCCTTCCCGCGTTCGAATTCGGATAAAAAGCGGGTGCTCAGGTTTCCCAAACCGGAAACCGTTTCCAGCGTCAGCCTTCGTTGTTTTCGGTGGGCACGCACCAGCTTGCCCAGTTCCCCGGCCGATTGGACCGCACCGTATTGCATCGGGTCATCACGCATATTCCACCTGAAAAAAATTACCGTACGATAAAATATAGCGTTCACACAATGTTTAAACAACTGGTTTTTACCGTATGTGACAATTATTCGATTGTTTGCTTGTTTGATGTCACGAACGGTAAAGATATTCGACTGTCAGCGTACCGAGGCATGGCGGTGGCGGGGGCTTTCGTTTCCGCCGCGCAGTCGGTATACCAGAACGAGGCCCGTTTCGATACGCTTCATCCTGGAAAGGGGTCCGCATTTTCGACGATATCGGCCTCACCAAATCCGGGTACATTCATTTCCGTAAAGCCATCAATCCGGGTTTTGATGTCCAGCTCCGCCGGAATGCAGCCTATTCTTCCGGTGCCAGTCCCTGGTTCGGCAGCCGGACCACCTTTTGTTCCACCGGATTTTGTGCAATCCGGGATTGTTCGTGTGTGTCCAATCCCCGGGAGACATCCATTTCACGCATCGATACCCGGGCCGGGTACCCTGAACAGTGGTTGAGCCGCTACATTTTCTGTACCGGGTTGGTTTGAATCAGTGACCAGCTGGCCATTCCCGGGCACCAGGGGTGGCGGCCGCATATGCAGTGCATTCGCCGGGCCGGACCTGTCAGGCCTTTACAGCAATCATTTCAATCATGCACGTCATCCGGATCGTCGGGCAGGTGTCGTGATCGTCTTGGGAAGATACCGGGACATCCGGTTTCCGAAGGAGGAAGGGCCCTAATTTTTTACGCGGTCCGCGATCAGGCTGATGATCTCAAACATCACTGCGGCGGCAAAGTGTGCGGTAATTTTATTGGGATGGTCTTTGGTCGGCATGAGACAGACCACATCTCCGCCAATGATGTTTTTCCCCCGCACACAACGCAGCAGCTGCATCATTTCGTCCACCTGAAAGCCCTGGATACCGGCTTCCAGGTTCGCCACGCCGGGGCAGACCGTCGGGTCCATGCAGTCCAGGTCAAAGGTGATGTACAGCGGAGCATCCCCGATTCGGTCCGTAATCAGCCGGGTGGTTTTCTCCATGCCCAGTTCCCGGTACCGGGAAATGGGAATCACTTCATAGCCGAGATCGGTGCTGGTTTTCCACCAGTCCAGGGTTCTCGGGTTCCCCCTCATGCCGATCTGAATACTGCGGGATGCATCGATCTGGCCCTGCCTGACCAGGTAGGCGGCCCAATGGGCTGCAGATTTGATTGCCCCCAAAAAATGGGGAACCTGTTCATACGCATCGGTGTGGGCATCAAAATGCAGGAACGCCGCCTTTTCTCCATTGGTGAGATGGGCCCCTTCCCCGGCAATGGCCTGCATGATGCCGCCGGTAATCGCATGGTCCCCTCCCACTGACACGGGGCGGACTCCCGCCTTGTCCAGTTCCGAGTAAAAATCGGTAATGCGTTCAATACACCGTTCATTGTCGTTGGCTTCCGGCAGTGGGACATCTCCCATGTCGGCTATTCTGCAGGTATTCCAGGGGTCCACCTGAAAGCCAAGGTGGACCCGCCTGGACATGGCCGATACATCCCGGACCGCCCGCGGACCCAAATGCTGGTCTCTTTCTGTCGTGCCATTGCCGGTAGAGTGGGGAACCCCGACCAGCCCAATATCAACGTTGCCGGGATCGCGTTCAATGGGGCACCGGAAGAGGGTGGGAATGTCCCACCAGTACAGCCCATCCAGCATCATTCTGTCTTCGGGAGTGAGTTCGTTTTTCATATTTTCCTCATGAATATTCAGGTGAAAGAAGGGAGTGAGGATGCTGAATTCCTTTGTGATTGGAATCAATCAGTTCCCAGACCGCATTCAGTACCGGTATCAATACTACACGACTTGAAAGCAAGAATGGCGCCGGAGCGTCATTCGTCAGAGTAGACGAGGCTGTTGCCAACCTCGTCCCTCACAGACCCGGACGAGCGGAATTCCCGCATCCGGTTCCTCACAGAGCAGTTTCGCTCAGGTGGAGTAGACCGAGTGTACCACCCGCGCACGAGGCAACGGATAGCGCAACAGGATTCGATTCATCCACTCCCAGTTCGAACCGCCTCGCCAGCTACGCCGACTCAGCCATTTCTTCCAGATGCGGATGATCCAGTATCGGAACGCCTGAAGGCGATCGAAGTTCCCCGTTACTCCATAGTAGTTGCAGTGTCCACGGATTACCCGTGCAAGATGCGCCTGCTGTTTCGTCATCGGCAGATGCCGGTACTTTGCGTATTTCACTGAAGGTTGCCACCGATTCCGCGTGAAGGTTGCCACCTGTTTC